>DASQAS010000176.1:0-43966 GCA_035635635.1 Myxococcales bacterium
GGAGAACGGCGGCGCCTGCTGCGCGCGCAGGACGTGGCCTGCGTGCTCTGGGCCCGGCTCGCGCACCTGCCGCACGAGGAGTTCTGGGCCGTGCTGATGAATTCGCGCCTGCAAGAAATCCGCTGCGTGCAGATCGCGCGGGGCGGGCTCACGCAATGTTCGGTGTCCCCGCGCGAGGCGTTCACCCCCGCGCTCCTGCATCGGGCGCCGGCGGTAGCGTTCGTGCACAACCATCCATCGGGCGATCCGGCGCCCTCCGGCGAGGACCAGCGCCTGCAGCTGCTGCTCGACGAGGCGGGGCGCGCGCTCGCGGTCCGGGTGGTCGATCACCTGGTGCTGTCCGAAGGCGGAGTGCACAGCGCGGTGGAAGGCGCGTGCCCGCCGCCTCTTCCGGTTTCGCTCGTTCCGCAGGGTAGGGGACATGATCAGCCGCGCAGCGGCGATTCGTGTCCCCTGGACTTGGGGTAAGGAGGGGGAGATGGAGCTGCGCGAGGCGCTGAAGCAGCACTTCAGCTACGAGTCGTTCCGCAAGGGGCAGGAGGCCATCGTCCGCTCGGTGCTGTCCGGGCGGCCCACCATCGCCATCCTGCCGACGGGCGGAGGCAAGAGCCTCTGCTACCAGCTTCCCGCGCTCCTCCTCGAGGGGACCACGGTGGTGGTCTCGCCGCTGGTCGCCCTGATGAAGGACCAGGTCGATGCGTTGCGCGCCCGCGGGATCGCGGCCACGTTCATCAACAGCTCGCTCGGCGACGGCGAGAGGCAAGAGCGGCAGGCGGCGCTGCGCCGCGGCGAGTACCGGCTCGTGTACGTGGCGCCCGAGCGCTTCAAGTCGCCCTCGTTCCTCTCCGCGGTGGCGGGGTTGAGCATCCCTCTGCTCGCCGTGGACGAGGCGCACTGCATCTCCGCCTGGGGCCACGACTTCCGGCCGGAGTACCAGCAGCTGGCGCGGGCGCGGGAGCAGCTGCGCGCCGAGCGCGTGCTGGCGCTCACCGCCACCGCCACTCCGGAGGTGCGCCGCGACATCGCCGACGCGCTCGAGCTGCGCGACCCGCGCGTGTTCGTCGCGGGGTTCGATCGGCCCAACCTCTTCATCGAGGTGCTGCGGGTCTCCGGCGACAAGGACAAGCTCGGGCGGCTTCTGGCGTTGGCGAGGCGCGGCGGCCCGGGCATCGTGTACGCGGCCACCCGCAAGAACGTGGAGAAGATCGTCTCGGCACTCCGCGGCGCGGGCGTGGACGCGCTCGGGTACCACGCGGGCATGGCGGACGGTGAGCGCACGGGCGTGCAGGAGCGCTTCGTCCGCGGCGACGCGCCCGTGATCGTCGCTACCAACGCCTTCGGCATGGGGGTGGACAAGGCGGACATCCGCTTCGTCGCGCACTTCGACGTCCCCCGCTCGCTGGAGGCGTACTACCAGGAGATCGGCCGCGCCGGCCGCGACGGCCTGCCCAGCTACGCGCTCTTGCTCTTCAACTTCGCCGACGTGATGATGCAGCGGCGGATGATCGAGGCAGGCCGCCCCTCGCGGGACCTGGTTGAGCGGGCCTGGGCGGCGGCGCGCGAGCTGCTCCAGGGATCGACCGAAAAGCTGGCCCGCGCCTGCGGCGTGACCGCGTCCGAGCTCTCCGGAGTCGTGCGGCTGCTGGAGAGTGCCGGGCATCTGGAGCGCGGGCTGGCGCGGGACGGACAGTTCTTCGTGGCCACTCCCTCGGTCGGTCCGGAGGATCTGGCGGTCGACTTCGAGCTGCTCGAGCTGCGCGTGGCGCGGGAGCGGCAGATGCTGGATCGGCTGGTGCGCTTCGCCGACACCCGCGGGTGCCGCCGGCAGAACCTGCTCCGGTATTTCGGCGACGCGGACGCTCCGCGCGGCTGCGAGGCCTGCGAGAGCTGCAAGGGCAGCCGGGCTCCCGATCCGGAGGAGGTCGCGGCGGGCGGCGGCGCGCGCAAGCGGAAGGCGGCAGAACCCGCCCCGGATACCGAGGACCAACCCTACGACGAGGGCGTGTTCGAGAAGCTCCGCGCGCTGCGGTCCGAGCTGGCGCGGGAGACCCGGGTGCCGCCCTACGTCGTCTTCCACGACGCAACGCTGAAAGACCTGGCCCGCGCACTGCCTCACGACGAACAGAGCTTCTTGCTGGTGAAGGGCGCCGGTCCGAGCAGGTGGCAGCGGTATGGCGAGCGGGTGGTGGCGATCACGCGGGAAGCTTCGGCGCGCCAGTCCACGCCGGTGGTGCGCGAGCCGGAGCCGCAGCGAAACCTGGACTTTCCGCCGGCCGATCCGGCGGTGCACGAGCCTTTGGCGGCCGAATATGGCATGGCGGGCGAGCTGCCGCCAGCGGGCGCGGAGCTGTGGAAGCTCTACGCTTCGGGCGCGTCGCTTCCGGACATCTGCGCGCGACTGCGGCGCTCGACCGGCGACGTGGCGTCCGAGCTCGCGGACGGGGCTCGGCGGGGACGGATCGTGGATGTGAGCCGCCTGCTTGGAGCCGAGAAGGTGGCGGCGATCCGGGCGGCGGCGCGGGGGACGAACGGGGACGTGGTCGCGGTGCGGAGGCGGCTGCCGTTCCCCGCGGCGCTGGCGGAGATCCGGCTGGCGTTGATGGTCGGGTAGGGGGCTTTTGGCGTCCGGCGGGCCGATGGTTTCCCGCGACGTGTTGTTGCTCACCCGGACGCTTTGCCAGACGCGAGGCGCTGCTGGGCTGTCCGTGAAGGGCGATCGCGTGGCGGCCGTGCCAAGGGCGCGGCACTTCCTCCGGCGCTCCGGCCGTGGCGGATTGAGGCGCTCGCCTCTCAGCGGCGCGCGGCGCAAGCTTCCTGGAAGCGGTCGTTCGCGACTCGCCCCGGGGCGAGTAGGACCCCTCACCACGTGCTAACTCGGCCGCTCCAAGGCGCTCAGTTCGCGAAGGATGTGTTCCGCGTGGCCTTGGCGCCTCGGTTCATTCTTCGTCCGCTGCGCGATGGCGTGAGCAACGGAGGACCTCGTCGAGTGGCTTTCTCTGCAGGCGCCGGATTGTGCCAACCAGGTAGGTATCGTCGGGTGCTGTCCAGCCTTTGGGCTCCAGCTGCTCCAGGGTCGGAGCCGTTCTCCTCCCCTTCCGGGATACGCGGGGTCGAGGGGCATTCGCCTTCGGGAGCCGCGATCGCCTGGACACGGATGCGCATCGTCCAGCCGCAACTTGCCGTTGGTCAAATCGCCAACCGAGCTCGTGCCGGAACGCGTGAAGATCTCTTGCCGAGCTCGCCCCGGCGGTCCCGGGGCCATGGACCCCATCGAGCTGCGGCGGAAGAAATCAACTTGCCCCGGAGCAAGCAAGTGAGCTGTGGATAAGTCTGCGGTGCGGCGCCCCGGGGTCGAGTTCGGAGCAGCAAGAACTTGGCGAGACTACCTGCCCAACGCCCCCTGCACCCGCAGGGCGCCTCGTCGATCCGCGGGCTGGTGGTCATGCACCCACGGAGCGCTGCATAGATTGGGTGTACAACCAATCCATGGCACGACCGACTGTAAGGGCCGAGCGACGGGCGGGGATCACCGCCGCGTTCGCCAAGGTGCTGGCCCGACAGGGATATGCGGGCGCGACCATCGCCGCCGTGGCGGATGAGGCCGGCGTTGCGCCCGGCCTCATCCACCATCACTTCGAGGGCAAGGCCGATCTCTTGCGTAGCCTGCTCGATGATCTCATCGCCCGCTTCCGCCGCCGGACCGGAGCCAAGGAAACCGGGATGAACGCACTCGCGGCCTGGCTGGCCGCGGCACTGGAGCTCGATGACAGCTCCGACGCGGTCGCAGCGCGCTGCTGGGTCGGTGTGCTCGCCGAGGCTGTTCGAAACCCCGGCCTTGGCGCGCAGGTGCGCCGGTTGGTGGACACCGAAATCGAGGGGATCCGCCGCCGCTCCGGCGGACGGCTTTCGGCTCAGGAGGCCGGCGCGGTGCTGGCCTTCGTCATGGGCGCATTGATGCTTGGCGCCTTCACGCCGAAACGGACCGGCGGATTCGCTGCGCCCGCGGCGCGGATGCTGGTGCGCGCGTTCCAGTAGCGCGCTCCTGGGCCTACGAATGATGGGACCACCCGGTGCTTCCGGTCACGGACTCGCCCCGGGGCGCGTCGTGCGCGGCAGCGGCGCGCTAGAACGGAATGTCGTCTTCGGCGGGCTTGGGGGCGCCGCCGGAGGACGGCTCTTCCATTCCGGGCGGGGGACCCCCGAAGTCGTCCGCGGGCGCTCCGCCGCCTCGGGCGGCTCCTCGGCCGCCGCGGTCGCCGCCGCCTCCGAGGAAGACCACGCCCCCGACGGGATTGGCGACGATCTCGGTGGTGAACTGCTTGGCGCCTTCCTTGTTGGTCCACTCGCGGGTCTGCAGGCGGCCTTCGACGTACACGGAGCGGCCCTTGGAGAGGTATTCGCCGCAGTTCTCGGCGGCCTTGCCCCACACGACGACGCGGTGCCACTCGGTCCGTTCCTGCTTCTGGCCGGCCTTGTCGGTCCAGGCCTCGTTGGTAGCGACGGTGAAGTTCGCCACCGCCTGTCCGCTGGGCGTGTACCGGACCTCGGGATCGCGGCCCAGATTGCCGATCAGGATGACCTTGTTGACGCTGCCCGCCATGCTTTGCCTCGCTTGAGGATGAGGCACGCACCCTAACATACGGGGCCGACAACGGGCCGGAGGCTTTGAACCGTCAGCCGCCGCCGGGGCACGAGGGCGACGGGCCGTTGCAGGCGGCGCTCGCCGGCTTGGCGGCGCCGGGCGGCGTCACCAGGGCGGCCGGGTTTGCGCGGCTCCCCGCCGGCATCTGAAGGCCGGCAGGCTCGGGCAGGGGCGCGGGCACCACCGGCGGCGCGGGTGGGGAGCCTGCCGGTGCGGTGGACGGCGCCGAAGGCGTCGAGCCGGGAGCCGAGGGCGCCGCCTGGGGCGCCGGAGGCGCCGACTGGACCATCGACTCGGGCGAGCGCACCGGGCGTCGCTCGAGGACGGCGAGCCAGCCCTCGAGCTGCGGCGGAGGCAGCGCGCCCTCCGGGGCCGAACGGCGCAGCCTCTCCGCCAGCGGGTACTTCGAGAGATCGGTTCCGGCCTGCTCCAGCCCGGTGGAGACCAGCTCGATGGTGGCCTGGGCCTGGGAGGCCGGCGCGACGCGCAGCGCGCTGAGCATCTCGTCCGGCGAGGCGTCGCCGACCTCCAACAGGCCGTCGGAGAGCATCGCCGCGAGCTGCTCGTCGCGCTCCTGACCGCGCGCGAGCGGCGCGATCGCGAACAGGCGCGCCAGCGCTTCGGCGCTGCCGTCCACCGCGAGGTCCAGCAGCGAGGAGACCGCGGGGATCGGAAGCCCCAGCTCCTTGCCGACGCTGCGCAGCCGCAGGAAGAGATCCGGCGAGGGAGGCATCGCCTCCAGCAGCGGGCCGCCGCCCTGATCCGGATCGCTGCGGTAGACGGCGTCGGCCAGCACGATTCTCAAGAGAGGATCCCGCTCGGTCCGCAGCGCCGAGCGCAGGAAGGGCAGGTTCTTCTTGTCCGCCGCGGCGGCCAGGCCGGAGTACGTGGCGACCCGCGCCTTCAGCTCCGCGGGCGCCGCGTCCTGGGGCGAGGTGGAGACGGCCGCCAGCGCCGCCTCGCGCACGCCGCCCTCCGGCGCCCCGAGCGCGGCGAGCAGGCCGCCGAGGCGATCGATGGAGGAGATCACCGGCGCGCTCTTTCCCGCCCAGTCGTTCACCAGCACGGAGAAGACGAACCGCTCCCCGCCCAGGCTCTGCACGTACCCGGAGAGCGCGGTCACGCGCTCCAGGGTGCCGGTCTTCGCCCGCAGCCGCCCGGCCGCGTCCGTCCCTTCCATCCGCATCCGCATGGTGCCGTCGCGCGCCGCGATCCCCAGCGAGGAGACGAACTCGGACGCCACGGGGAACCGCTTCCAGACCGCCTGCAACAGCGTGGCGATCTGCCGCGCGGTGAACCGGTTGGTGTCGTTCAGGCCGCTGCCGTTCTTCAGCACGTAGGTCCCGCGGGGGATCCCCAGCTCGGCGAGCAGGTCCTCGGCGACCTCCAGCCCCTTGGCCCAGGATCCCGGCGTCCCCTTCAGCTCGGCGCCCAGCGTCTTGACCACCATCTCCGCGATGAAGTTCGAGGAGACCTTGTTCATGTCGCGGATGATCTCGCCCAGCTCCGGCGACTCGTAGCTCTGGATCAGCGAGGCCGTCTGCGGCGCCGTCCCGCGCTTCACCCGGCCCGTGACCTTGATGCCGCGTTTCCTCAAGAGAGCGCGCAAGGTCTGCCCGTAGTAGAAGGCCGGGTCGCCGACGCGCCGGTACATCACCACGGACTCCGCGCGCAGCGGCAGGCGGCCGTCGACCACGATCCGGGTCCTTTCGCCCTCGGAGGCGGTGTGCGGACGCAGCTTGCGCCGCCCGTTGGCGCGGACGGTCACGACGCGGTTGTCGACGATGAAGTAGTCGCGCGCGTCCGGCTCGACCTCCACCCGGGCCCGCGCGCCAGTGCGATCGCCCGGCGTGATGTAGATGGCGACCGCGTTGTGGTTGAGCGAGAGCGCCCCCACGCCGGCCGCCCAGGCCTTGTCGCTGGTCTCCTGCTCCCATCCGGGCCCGAACTCCTCGCGGTCGAAGAACGAGTCGTCGAGCACGATGTCGCCGACGCTGCGCACCCCGCGGTGCCAGAGATCGGCGACCAGGCCCTCCAGCCGTTCGGCGGTGACCGACGGATCGCCGCGCCCCTTCACGTAGAGCGTGCCGATCCGCCCGCGCTGCATCGGCCGGTCGGAGAGATAGTCCGTGCTGAACCGGTACTCGGGCCCCAGCCGCAAGAGTCCCGTGGCGGCGGTGACCAGCTTGGTGTTCGAGGCCGGGTTGAGGAGCTCGTCGGGATTGCGCGAGTAGATCACCTGGCCGTCGTCCAGCGACTCCACCTGGAACGCCACGCGCGCGTTCGACAGCGGCGGCTGCGAGAGAAGCTGCTCGATGGCCTTCTTCAGCGCGTCGCGATCGGATTGGCCGGCCCGGGCCGCGAGAGGCGACACCGCGAGCATCAGGACCGGAAGGAACCTTCTCACTGGGCAGACCTCAGGGGGGCTGGCGCTCCGCCCTGAATTCTATCGAGCGGCCGCCTGCCCGGTCAACAAAACTGTCGGGTAATCAAACGTTTGCGTCGTCACGAGCCGCCGGACCCGCGCTGGCAGCCCGCATGCTCGCACAACACCCGGACTTTCCGGGCGCATCCCGGCGTGCGACAGTGCGCGCCGATTTTTCCCCACCCCGAGGTGCTCAAATGGACGAGTTCGACCGCCAGGCAGCCCGCTGTGTGTTCGTGGGCATCCAGGGGAGGACCCCGACGCAGCCCGAGCTGGACCTGATCCGCCGCGGGGCGGGCGGCGTGATCCTCTTCGCCCGCAACGTTTCGGATCCGATCCAGGTGGCGGAGCTGTCGCGGGCGCTCAAGGCGGCGGCCCCCGGACCGCTTCTGGTGTGCATCGATCACGAAGGCGGCCGGGTCCAGCGCCTGCGCCCGCCGCACTGGACCGCCTGGCCCAGCATGCGGCGGATCGGCGAGCTCGATCAGCAAGGCGGCGTCGCCGGCATGAACGGCACAGCCATCGCGGAGACGCTCGGGAAGATGATCGCGGAGGAGCTCTCGGCCTGCGGAATCGACCTCGACTTCGCCCCGGTGCTGGACGTGGACACGAACCCGCGCAACCCGGTGATCGGGGACCGCTCGTTCTCCCGCGACCCCCGCCGCGTGGCCAGGCTGGGCGTGGCGCTGGCGCAGGCGCTGGAGGGCGCGGGCGTGGCGAGCTGCGGCAAGCATTTCCCCGGGCACGGCGACACCTCGCAGGACTCGCACATGACGCTCCCGCGCCTGGCCCACGACCCCGCCCGGCTCTGGGAAGTGGAGCTGGTCCCCTTCGTGGCGGCGGCCCGCGCCGCGATCGCCTCGGTGATGACCGCCCACATCCGGTTCGAGACCCTCGACCGCCTGCCCGCCACCCTCTCGCCGGTGACGCTCGGGATGCTGCGCAAGGAGGTCGGCTTCCGCGGCTGCTGCATCTCCGACGACCTGGAGATGCAGGCCATCTCCGAGAACTGGGGCGTCCCGGACGCGGCCGAGCTCGCCATCGACGCGGGCTGCGACGCGGTCCTGGTCTGCCACACCCTCCAGCACCAACACGACTCCATCGACGCCATCGCCCGCGGCGCCCGCTCCGGCCCGCTGTCCCGCGAGCGCCTGCTGGAGGCGAGCAAGCGCGTGGAGACCCTGCAGAAGTTCGCGCGTCCCGCTTCCGCGGTGGATCCGGCAGCCGCGCCCAAGGCGTGCAACACGGAAGAGCACCGTCGCTTCGCAGCCGTCCTGTTCGAGGGCATGCCGCAGGCGGACCGCAGGGCGAAGGACCCCACCGAGTTCCGGGCCTGAGCGCCTGCTAAAAGGCGATCGAAATCCCTGCCGTGGCGAAGGCGCCGAAGGCGGATGAGCTGGGGGCCGGCGGGTTGAAGTCCTCCATCTGCCCGGTGACGCCCAGGTATCCGCGCAGGTGGAACTGCGGGGGACCAATGCAAGCTTCGAGGATGCGCCCGCCCGCGCGCGCTACCGCCGGGTGAGGGCGCCTTCGCCCAGCAGCGCGAGGGCGCCAAGCAGCAGCAGCCCGCTCCACAGCGGCGTCCCGTGCGCCCCCTGCGCCGCTGCCGACGTCGAGGCCACCTGCGCCGACTCCGCCCCGCCGAGCTGGGCCTTCAGCTCCCCTTCGTCGACGCGGCGCAGATCGCTCTCCCTCGGGTCGAGCCCGGCCACGAAGGTGAGCGTCGGTTCCTCCCGAGGCTCCACGCCGTGCGGCGCCACCAGCGCGCGGTAGGGCCCGGGCATCGCGAGCGGCACCACCGCATCGTCAGCGTGGGCGGTCTCGCGCCGGAACTGCACCGGCTGCCCGTCCGGCCCGAGCACCTTCTCCACCCGCGTCCCGCCCGGCGCCGCGAGGGTACGCTCTTCGCCGACCATCGCGGGCGTCGGCTGGCGCTGCTCGAGTGCGTCCGCCAGCCAGCTCACGGACTGCTGCAGCACGGGGAGGAACGAGACGCGGATGGGCCAGTCCGTCCAGGTGCGCGAAGCGGTGCTCGTGTAGAGGAGCACGCGGCCGTTTCCCAGCCTCTTTTCGATCAGCGCCGGAGCGCCGTCGTCGTAGGAGGCGAGCGTGTGGGCCTGGGCCTGTCCTTCCGGCTTGAGCAGCGCATAGCGGAAGGTGCGCGCGCTCTCGAGCCCTTCGCGCTCCGCCGGCCCGAACACCCGGAACAACGGATGCGTCCACTCCACCACGCCGAAGCGCGCGGCGCGGTCCTCCCCCTGCGCGCCCGGCTCGGCCGCCGTCTTGATCAGGTGCAGGGGCCGCGGCAACAGCTCGCCCAAGGAATCGTTGTACGCGTCGGGATCGACGTGGTCCCCCAGCGCGATGAAGATCCCGGCACCGCGCGCGACCGCCTGGCGCAGCTTCTCCGCGAACGCCTTGGGCGGCGCGGGGACGTTCAGCATCACGATCACGTCGTAGCCGTCCAGCGAAGCGTTCGCGGCGGCGTCGGCGTCCAGGGTCTGCGCGTGGATGCGCCCGCCGGTGCGGGCCGGGCCCAGCGCAGCCTCGACGAAGAAGGCCTCGTCGCGGGAGCGCAGGCTGGCGGGCGCGCCGTCCACGATCAATGCCTTCACGTCCCGCGGGACGTGCACCACGAAGTCCTGTCCGTCGTCCTCGTCGAGCCCCTGCGCCTCGCTGCGCGACAGCTCGACCCGGCCGCTGACCACGCCCGGCGGCAGCACCGCCCCGAGCGTCTTCTTCGCGGTGCCCCGGGCAGGCACGTCCACGAAACCCTTGGCGACCGTGTTCTGCCCCAGCTTGAGCGAGACCTGCAGCCCAGAGACCGGCTGCGCGCCCGAGTTGGCCACGGTGGCGACGATCTCGTAGCCGCGCGGACCGAGCGTCGCCGAGGGCCGGACCGCCGTCGCCACCACCGCGGCATTGGGCAGGTCGTTGCCGCGCGCCGCGTCCACCAGCACCACGTTGGGCCGGATGCCCTGCGCGCCGGGCGGCGCGTTGGCGGGCGGAGGCACCAGCGGCGGCGGCGCGTCCAGCCGGATGGAGTGCGCCGCCAGATCGCTGAAGGCGATGATCCGCTTCCCCGCCACCGGGCTCTCTCCGAGCGCGCGCGCCGCGGCCGCCAGGCAGCCCGTCAGATCGCTGGAGAGGAACGTGGGCTGCGCGGACTGGAGCGCGCGGCGGGCGGCGAGCCGGTCGAACGACGGCGTCCCCATCCCGCCGCCGGCGAAGCCACCCGCCCCGGCGCAGAGGCCGACCGCGGCCGGCTCGTCCGGCCCCAGCCGATCGAGCGCCGCCAGCGCCTCCGACCTGGCCTTCTCGAAGAGCGTCCGCGACCCGACCCGGTACCGCATCGAGAGCGAAGCATCGAGCACCAGCGCGGTGGCCTGCGGTCCCGTCGCCTGCGCCGCCTGCACGCCGCGCGGCTTCAGCGAAGGACGCGCCAGCGCGGTGGCCACCGCGGCGATCAAGAGGCAGCGCAGCGCGAGCAGCACGATCTGCCGCAGCCGCAACCGGCGCGCCTTCTGCCGCTGCGACCGGAGCACGAACTCGATCGCGCCGAAGCTGAGCGGCCTCGGGCGCCGCTGGTTGAAGAGGTGCACCAGGATGGGCAGGGCGATGGCGAAGAGGCCCCACAGGTACGCCGGATGCGCGAACTGCAACATCAGGCAGCCTCTCTCCGCGCGAGGAGCTTCAAGAGCACCCGATCGGGAGCGGCGTCGGTGGCGATCTGCTCGACCTCCACGTCGGCGCGCGCCAGCTCCTTGCGGGTGGCCTCGAGGAAGCGCCGCATCTCGTTCAGGTAGCTCTCCCGGATCTGCCGCGGCTGCGCCTCGATCTGCCGCTCGTCCTCCATGGAGAGGAAGCGCGTGGGATCGTCGAAGGGAAAGTCCAGCTCCTCCCGGTCGTGCGTCTGCAGCAAGAGCACGTCGTGCCGGCGGGAGCGCAACATCTTCAGCGCCGGCAGGCTCTGCTCGGTGGCGTCGAACAGATCGCTGAGGACGATCACCAGCGCGCGCCGTCCCGCCTTCTCCGCCGCGAAGTCGAGCGCCGCCGGCAGCAGCGTGGGACCTCGGCCCTGCGCGCTCTCCAGGATCCGGAGCAGCTCCTGCACGTGCGCGTGCGACGACGCGAACGGCAGGAACTCGCGCACGCCGGAAGAGGTGCCGCCGTCGCCCGCGACGCAAAGGCCCACCTGGTCGCCCTGTCGCGAGAGCAGGTACGCGAGCGCGCCCGCGCAGACGGCGGCGTACTGCAGCTTGGTCATCGCGCCGCGCCCGTACGCCATGCTCCCGCTCGCGTCCAGCACCAGGAGCGCGCGCAGGTTCGTCTCCATCTCGAACCGCTTGACGTAGTACTTGTCCAGCTTGGCGAACGCGCGCCAGTCGATGTGCCGGATCTCGTCCCCGGGCGCGTACTCCTTGTGCTCGCTGAACTCCACCGACTGGCCGTGGTGCGGGCTCTTGTGCAGGCCCGTCAGCACGCCCTCCATCACCTTGCGGGCGCGGACCGGCAGCGGCCCCAACCGCGCCAGAAGAGCGGGATCGAGCCTCACGCCTTCGTCTCGCGGAGCAGCTCCGCGATCACGCGCCGCGAATCCACCCCTTCCGCTTCCGCGTGGAAGTTGGTGATCACCCGGTGCCGCAGGACCGGCTCGACCAGCGCGCGCACGTCCTGGACGTCGACCGCGGGCCGTCCCTGCAGCGCCGCCCGCGCCTTGCCGGCGAGAATCAGCGCCTGCGAGGCGCGCGGGCCCGCGCCCCAGCTCACGTGGTCCTTCACGTGCTTGCCGGCGCTGGCGGCGTCGTGGGGCCGCGTGCGCCGCACCAGGTCCACCGCGTGCCGGATCACGTGCTCCGCCGCCGGCACCCGCAGGACCAATTCTTGGAGTCCCCGGATCTGCTGCGGCGAGAGCACCTTCTCCACCTGGGGCTGCGCGCCCGAGGTGGTGGCGCGGACGATCTGCACCTCCTCTTCCGCGCTGGGGTACCCCACGTCCACCATGAACATGAACCGGTCGAGCTGCGCCTCGGGCAAGGGATAAGTGCCCTCCTGCTCGATCGGGTTCTGCGTAGCGAAGACCAGGAACGGCTCGTCCAGCGGGAAGGTGCGCCCGCCCGCCGTCACCCGATGCTCCTGCATCGCCTGCAGCAGCGCCGCCTGCGTCTTGGGCGGGGTCCGGTTGATCTCGTCGGCGAGCAGCACGTTGGCGAAGACCGGGCCGGGCACGAAGCGGAACGTCCGGCGCCCGGTGGTGTGGTCCTCCTCGAGCACGTCGGTGCCGGTGATGTCCGAGGGCATCAGGTCCGGCGTGAACTGGATGCGGTTGAACGTGAGCGAGAGCGCTTCCGCCAGCGTGGAGATGAGCAGCGTCTTCGCCAGGCCGGGGACGCCCACGAACAGGCAGTGCCCGCGGGAGAACAGTGCGATCAGGAGCTGCTCGACCACCGCCTCCTGCCCCACCACCCGCTTGGCGATCTCCTGCGAGATCCGCGTCCGCGCCCGGGCGAGCTCCTCGATCAGCTCGGCATCCGAGGAGGTTCCCAACACCCCGTTCACCGCCAGCTCACTCATGTGGTCCCTTTTCGCTGATTCCAGCCGCGAGCGCGAACGCTTTCCGCTCCCGCTCCTCCAGCGCGGCGTCCCCGAGGCCCTTCGCCACCTCCACGTAGGTGGCGTGCAGGTCCGGATCGAACGGATCCACCGCGATCCCGTTGTCCAGCGCCGCCCGCGCCTTGTCCAGCGCGCCGCGCTTGACCAGCACGCGCGCGTACAGCGCCTGCGCCGCCTCGTCGTCGGGGTCCCGCTCCACCGCGCTCCGCAGCGCCTCCTCCGCCTCCCCGTAGCGGCCGAGCTGCAGCTCGGAGAAGGCGTAGCGCCTCGCGAGCTGCGGGTTCTCGCGGGGAAGGTGCTGCCGGGCCCTCGCGTACTCCTTGGCCGCCGCGCCCCAGCGCCGGCGGGCGTAGAAGATCTCCCCCAGCCGCGCCGCCCGCTTGCCCTCGCCGTCCGGCGCCGGCTCCAGAGACCCGTTCTCCAGCGGCGGCGGCTCCGCCCGCCCCTTCGCGTCCTCCTTGAACACCAGCTTCTTCGCCACCGCCGGACGCCCGTTCTTCTGCGAGGCCCCCTTGGCCCGCGGCTTCTTCACCTCCGCGCGCCAGTCCGCCTCGAACTCCTCGAAGCTCTTGCCGTACGCCTGCGCGACGGCCTGCTCGTCGGTCATCCCCGCCGCCATCGCGGACACCAGCTCGGTCAAGGCCGCCTGCCCTCCGCGCTGGTAGAGGAGCCGGATCGCCGCCTCCACCTCCGCGAACGCGAGCGCCGCCTGCTCCTGCGTGGGCAACAGCGCGATCGAGGGGTGCATGCGCGAGAAGGGGATCAGCTTGCTCTTCTTCGCCGCGTCCTGCAGCAGCGCGAGCGAGAGATCGTCCACCGCCATCCCCGGCGCGCCGCGCCAGCGCGTCTCCAGGAACTTGGCCAGGCCCTCCTGCAGCCAGATGGGGACCGCGTTCCGCCCCTTCTGCGTGACCAGGTAGTGGACGAACTCGTGGGAGACGGTGTCCAGCCAGGGATATCCGCGCAAGAGCGCCTTGGGGCTCGTGAGCATGAGCCGGCTGTACTTGCAGAGCGCGATGGTCCCCGAGTTCTTGATCTGGTCCACCGTCAGGGGCGAGACGTGCGCCAGCGACTTCGCCGAGTCGTAGATCTCCACGCGGATCTTGTGACCGGGATCGAACCCGAGGTCCTTGGTCAGCCCCGCGTGCGCCTTCTCCAGCGCCTCCAGCGCGTAGGGCGCGAGCAGCGCGTCCTTTCCCGGCCGGATGCGCACGATGAAGTGCGCGCTCTCGAACGACTCGTACCCCTTGGTCTCCTCGGCCACCGCCTTGGCGAGCCGCAGATCGTTCTCGATCGCGCCCTTGCCCCCCTCGCGCTCCTCGGCCTCGGCGTATGCCTTGACCGCCTCGTCGTACCTGCCCTGCTCGAAGAGGACGCGCCCGCGGAAGTAGGAGGACTCCGTGGATGCGGGATGCTCCTGGACCAGCTCGTCCAGCGCCTTGCCCGCGCCGGGCAGGTCCCAGGCCTCGAGGTGCGCCTCCACCTTCTCCGCGAGCTCGCGGACCGGCGTCGCCAGCGTCAGCGCCAGGAGCAGCGCGATCACTTCACCAGCTCCTCGTAGTACTGCTTCACCCGCTCCTTGTACTTCTCCGGCGGCGCCTGCTTCATCGCGTCCAGCAGCTCCTTGCGGAACTCGGCCGGCGCCCGCGAGGACTCCGCGTCCGGGATCTCCACCTTGTCGTGGCGCACCCCGTCAGACTCGGGCCCGTCCTCCTCGTTGCCGTCGCCGGAAGGCTCGCCCCACGGCATCGGCATGCCGCCCTGTCCGGAGCCCTGGCCTGACTGCTTGGCCAGCTTCTCCATCGCGTCCTGGAACTGCGACAGCTTCTCGATCGCCTGCTGCTCGCCCGCCTGCGCTCCGCGCGGCTCGCCGCGGTAGAGCCGCTGCTCGGCGCCGCTCATCCCCTCCTGCGCCTGCTGCAGCATCTGCTCGTGCTGCGGCCCGAAGATGGGAACCTTCTTGCCCACCTCGCCGAGCTGATCGCGGACCTTCGCGAGCTTGTCCTTGAGCGCGCCCTGCTCCTGCCCCTGCTGCCGCAGCCGCTGCATCTGCTCGGCCGTGGTCCCCTGCCCTTCGCGCGGCAGCGCGTCCTGGAGCTGGCGGACGATCTCTTGCAGCGGCTGCTGCGCCTCGGTGGCGCCGCGCAGGCTCTTGCGCACGCCGGCGGGATCCCGCGAGAAGCCGGGATACCGCTGCGCCACGTGGTCCTCCATGTTGAGCCGGCCCTGCAAGGTCTCCACCGCACGCTGGGCCCGCTCGGCCAGGTCGAGCGACTCGTCGAAGTCGTTCACGTCCAGCGCGCGAGAGAGGTCGGAGGCCCGGCCCTGCGCCATGTCGAGCGTGTCCTCCAGGCCGAGGTGCTCCGCCACCTTGGGATCGATCTGCGCGATCGCCTTGCGCGCCGCCTCCGCCTTCTCCTTGAGCTCCTTGGCGAGCTGCTTTCCGCCCTTCTGCTCGAACCGCTTCTGCGCCTGCGACTGCAGGTCGCGCCGCAGCTGCGCGGTTCGCTTCTCCAGATCCTGCTCCTTCTGCTGCAGCTCCTTGAGCTGGTCGGCCGCCTCGCGCAGCGCCCGGGCTTCCTGCGCGTACTGCCCGGCCTGCTGCTGGCCGGCCTTCTGCTGCAGGTCGCGCTCCAGCCGCTCGAGCTGCTGTGAAAGCCGGTCGAGCTGCTTGAGCGCGTCGTCGATCTTGCCGTTCTGCAGCTTCTTCTGGATGTCGGTGAGCTGGCCGAGCAGGTCCTGCTCCTTCTGCATCGCCTCGGCGGCCTCCCGGTTCAGGTGCTCGTCCTGGATGCCCTTGGCCAGCTCGGACATGCGCTGCATCAGATCCTGGATGCGTTCCCGCAGCCGGTCCACTTCCGCGAGCAGCTCGCGCTTGGTCTCCTCGTCCTGGGCCTTGCGCAGCTTGTCCGCCAGCCGCGCCAGCTCGCGCCGCGACGCCGCCAGCTCCTTGCCCAGCTCCTGCATGGCGTCGAGCCGCGCCCGATCGAGCAGGTCCTCGAGATAGAGGACGTCCTTCTCCTCCTCCTTGATCTCCGCCTGCAGCGCCCCGCTGAACTGCCGGACCGACCCATCCCGCCCGGACGCCCCGCGCGAGAGCGGAGCCCGGGCCAGGCTGGTGCGGTGCACCGCCGGACCCAGGCCGGTCGAGGCGTAGCGCAGCGCGCGGCCCAGGGCCTTGGGGGCCAGCTTGTCCTTGAGCAGCTCGGTGCCGGCCGCGTACAGCTCCTGCGAGAGGGCGCGCGCGTCGCGGTCCTTCTGCGAGGTCTGCGCGTACCACTGCGCCGCGGCATCCGGGTCGGACGGCGGCGGCTTCTCCTCCAGCCGATCGCCCAGCAGCGCCACCAGCCGCTCCCAGATGGCCTGGGCGCGGATCAGCGACTCGCGGGTGTGCTCCGCGGCGGAGAACACCTTGATGGCCTGCGTGGCCGAGACGCCTCGCTGCGGCCCGTCCACCGCGTCGTTGTCCTTCGCCTCCAGGTGGTAGCTGACGCGGTCCCCCGGCCGCAGGTGCAGCGGAGCGAGCTCCCAGACGTAGGCGCCGCGCAGCCGCTTTGCGGGAGCGGCGGGGGTCTGCAGCGCCACCCGCTCCTCCTTGCCGCCCGGGCGCTGCCAGACCAGCGAGACCTGCGTCAGACCATAGTCGTCCGCGGCCGACCAGCCCACCTGCACCTGGCCTTGCGGATCGACCTCGAGCACGGCCTGCTTCGGCGCGTCGATGCTGACCTGCGGCGCCTGGTCGGCGACGATCTCGATCGGGCGCGGGGGGCCCTCCGCCAGCGTCCGCCCGCGCGCGTCCGCGAAGCGCAAGCTCCACTGGCCCGCCTGCGCGAGCTGGAACGTCCCCGCGAGCTGGCGATGGCCGGGCCCTCCGGCGTCGAGCTTCACCGGCGCGCCGTTGACCACCGCGAAGGCCTGCGCGAGATCGCGATCGGCGCGAGCGGTGATCCGCACCTCCGTCCCGCGCGGCGCCCGCAGGTCTCCGGCCGTGCCCTCTTCCGTGCGCGGCGGCAGGCCGGTGTACGAAGGATAGAGATAGGTGATCGAGAGATCGCCGGCGATCGGCGAGAGCTCGACCGGAGGCGCGCCGCTGTCGCCGCTCCACAGCCGCAGGACGCCCCGCGAGACGTAGCGGGGCGCGAACGAGGACACGATCATCCACACCAGCGCGCTGCCCGCCAGGACCGCGAAAGGCCAGCGCAGCGACGATCCCGGCAGCGCCCGCGAGAGGTCCAGCTTGCGGGCGGAAGCCGCCGCGCGCACGTGCAAGAGCGAGAGCAGCTCGGTGGAGATTCCGGCGGGGTCCTCGCGCGACAGCTCCACGCTGCTGAGCAGCTCGGAGGGGCCGCCGATCAACCGCGCCAGGAGCCTGGGATCCCGCGCCTGCACCGCGGCCCGCTGGAGCGGCGAGCGGTAGCAGAAGAAACCCACCGCCACCGCCGAGGCGAGCGCCAGGACCCCTGCCGCGATGCGCGCGAGCAGCGCCCCGTTCACGCTGGCGAGAAGGGCGCCGCCCAGAAGCGCCAGCGAGCATCCGGCGACGAGCAGGGCCGCTGCGCGCCCGGCGGCCAGGCCAGCGGCACGCCGGCGGGCCCGGGTCAGGACCCCTTCGATCTCCCGGCGGGCCCGATCGCCCTCCGCGGCCAGCTGCTCCCGGCGTGACCGCTGCGGCGGCTCGCCAAGTCCGCCCAGCGTAGGGATGTTCTGCTGCAGCTGCATGCGGAGATGCTTCCTTGTAGTTCGCGCCGGTTACAACCGCATCCCAGTCTAGACAAGGATGCCCCTTCGGGGATTCCCGCCGAGCCCTCGCTTCACCGATCGTCCCATTCTGGTACCTTTCGCCACCTTTCGCCCCTTCCCGGATCCCCCGTGAATTTGCCGTCCTCGAAGGCGTCCCAATGAGCGAGGGTCCGAAGGAGGCGGGCGACGATCGGGCGCTGGTCAGGGCGGCGCAGAGAGGCGACGAGCAGGCATTCCGGAAGCTGGTGGAGCGCTATCAGCGCCGGGTGGTGCAGCTCGCGCTCGGCATGACGAAAGACCCGGACGAGGCCATGGACATCGCACAGGAGACATTCGTCAAGGTCCACCGCTACCTGCCGTCCTTCAAGGGCGACTCCTCGTTCTATACCTGGACGTACCGGATCGCGATGAACCTCTGCCTCGACGCGCAGCGCCGCAGGGGACGCCTGGAGCGGGTAGATCTGGAGCAGGGCGACGAGGCGGAGATCGAGGCGGCCATGGATCCGCCCTCTTCCGCCCTGTCCGGCCCGCAGCGGCAGACGCTGAACGCCGAGCTCCGGGACAAGATCGAAGACGCGCTGGCGGGTCTGTCCGAGAACCATCGGGCCATCCTCCTCCTGCGCGAGATCGAAGGACTGAGCTATGAAGAGCTGGCGAAGGTGCTCGGGATCCGCAAGGGGACAGTGATGAGCCGCTTGTTCCACGCCCGGCTGAAGATGCAGAACAAGCTGCGGGAGTACCTGGGCGAGGACGCGCCAAAGGCCGACGAGCCGGAGGGGGAACAATGAAGCCGTGCGGCGACATCGTGCCCCTCCTCGGGCCGCTCTACGACGGCACCCTGGCGCACGACGACCGCGCCTTCGTCGAGGACCACCTGCGCGGCTGCGCCTCTTGCCGCGACCGACTGGCGCTGATCGGCGCCCAGGCGCAAGCCTTGCGCGAGGTGCTCTCGGCCAGGGCGGCGGCCGTCGATCTCGAAGGGTTCACCGACCGGGTGATGGCCAAGGTGCGCAACGAGCGCGGGCGGACCGGCGAGCGCGCGCAGGTGCTGGGCCGCGAGCTGTGGTGGGCCCACAAGCGCGCGTTCACCGCCGCCGGCGGACTGGCGCTGGCAGCCTGCATGGCGTTGGCGGTGTTCCTCTCGCCGTCTCCGGGCGACGACCTGATGCTGGCGGACAACTCGCCGCAGGTGGAGGAGGTCGACTTCGGCACCCGCGGTGGCGCCGTCCTGCAGCTCACGCCGCAGACCACCGTGATCTGGATGTCGGACGACCGCGCGGTGCAGCAGTGAGCGCACTGCTCCTCTCGGCAGCGCTGCTCCTGGCGCAGGCGGACGCGGGGAGCGTGGGCCGCCGGGTGAAGATCACCGTGCGCGCGATCTCCGCGTCGAACGATGCGGCGGTCCCGGCCGGGATGGATCCGAAGCTGGCGCCGATCGCTTCGCAGATCGAGAGCTTCCAGGAGGAGTTCCGCTTCCGCAGCTACCAGCTGATCGACGAGCAGACCTTTGACCTGGATTGGAAGAACGCCGCGCAGGTCGAGCTTCCCGGTAGCCGCAGCCTCCAGGTCACGCCCCGCCAGCTGGACGCCGACGGCAAGATCAAGGTCCACCTCGAGCTGCTTGGGGAGCACCCGGCGCACTCGCGCACGCTGCACACCGACTACGCCATCCAGCGCGGGGGGACCATCCTGGTGGGCGGCATCCGCGTCGACCCGCAGAACGAGAAAGCGGGAAAGCTGCTGATCGCGATCACGCAGGAAGTCGAGAAGTAGCGTAGAGTTCGCGCCCCCTTTTCCCGAAAGGCAGACGCATGCGCTTCGCATTTGCCCTCGCAGTCCTGTTCTCGCTCTCCGCTTCCGCGCAGGCCCTGAAGACCGACGACGAGAAGACCCTCTACGCGATCGGGTACCTGGTCGCGGTCCGCTCCAACCTGCCGGCGCTCTCGCTCAAGCCCAACGAGCTCGAGCTCGTGAAGCGCGGATTGTCCGACGCCGCCGGCGGCAAGAAGGCGCAGATCGAACCCGAGGCGCAGATGGAGAAGATGAACACGTTCGCGCAGGCG
The DNA here is from genome assembly GCA_035635635.1 of Myxococcales bacterium. Lineage (GTDB taxonomy): Bacteria > Myxococcota > Myxococcia > Myxococcales > 40CM-4-68-19 > 40CM-4-68-19. The sequence continues at coordinate 19,484 of DASQAS010000176.1, forward strand.
CGGACCAGCGCCGGCGCGGAGAAGGAGAAGGCGGCGGGCAAGGAGTACGCGGACAAGGCGGCGAAGGAGCCGGGGGTGACGAAGCTGCCGAGCGGGCTGATCTACAAGACGCTGACGCCGGGCAAGGGCCAAAGCCCCGCCGCGACCGACAAGGTGAAGGTGAACTACGAGGGCAAGCTCACCAACGGCACCGTCTTCGACTCCAGCTACAAGCGCGGGCAGCCCGCCGAGTTCGGGCTGAACCAGGTGATCAAGTGCTGGACCGAGGGCGTGCAGAAGATGAAGGTCGGCGAGAAGGCGCGCCTCGTCTGCCCCTCCGATATCGCCTACGGCGACCACGGCCACCCGCCCACCATTCCGGGCGGAGCCACGCTGGTCTTCGACGTCGAGCTGCTCGGCATCGAAGGGAAGTAAGCGCCGCCGATCCGGATAGTTACGGCCGGGCACCGCGCCGGTTGTCAGACCGGTATGCCATCTTGCCTTCGCGATCACGGTTCTGTACAAGCGTACAGTAGATCCCGAACGGAGGAACGAGTGGCGAATCCGGAAAAAGAGAAAGCGATCGAGCTTGCCGTCTCTGCCATCGAGAAGCAGTTCGGCAAGGGCGCCGTCATGCGCCTCGGCAGCGAAGAGCCCCTGGTGCACGACATCTCGACCATCTCGAGCGGGAGCGTCTCGCTCGACCTCGCCCTCGGCGTGGGCGGCATCCCGCGCGGGCGCATCATCGAGGTCTACGGCCCGGAGTCGAGCGGCAAGACCACGCTGACCCTGCACATGGTGGCCGAGGCGCAGAAGGCCGGCGGGGTGGCCGCGTTCATCGACGCCGAGCACGCGCTCGACGTCGGGTACGCGCGCAAGCTCGGCGTGCGCACCGAGGACCTGCTCATCTCCCAGCCCGACACCGGCGAGCAGGCGCTGGAGATCTGCGAGATGCTGGTGCGCTCCGGCGCGGTGGACCTGATCGTGATCGACTCGGTGGCGGCGCTGGTGCCCCGCGCCGAGCTGGAAGGCGAGATGGGCGACCAGCACATGGGCCTTCAGGCGAGGCTCATGTCGCAGGCCTTGCGCAAGCTGACCGCCACCATCAGCAAGGCGAACGCCGTGGTGATCTTCATCAACCAGATCCGCATGAAGATCGGCGTGATGTTCGGCAACCCCGAGACCACCACCGGCGGCAACGCGCTCAAGTTCTACGCCTCGCAGCGCCTGGACATCCGCAGGGTCGGAGCGATCAAGGACGGCGAGACGGTGATCGGGAACCGCACCCGCGTGAAGGTGGTGAAGAACAAGGTGGCGCCGCCGTTCCGGGAAGTGGAGTTCGACATCCTCTACGGCCAGGGCATCTCCCGCGAGGGCGACCTGCTCGATCTGGCGGTCGAGAACAACATCGTGGAGAAGAGCGGCGCCTGGTTCAGCTATGGCGGCGAGCGCATCGGGCAGGGCCGGGAGAACGCGCGCGACTTCCTCAAGCTGCACCCCGGGATCCTCGCCGACGTGGAGAGCAAGCTGTACGAGAAATTCGGCGTGGTGCGACCGTCCCAGCCCGCGGGAATCCCCGCAGAGCTGGCGCAGCCAGCCTCGCTGGAGGAGAAGAGGCGAGCCAAGGCGGCGAAGTAGGGCCTGCGGCGGGCGCTCGCTCTCCTGTTAGAATTTGCCGGGGAGGAAAACGTCATCGCACGCCTGCTCCACCAGAGTCTCCAGGCCGAGCTTCCGATCGGGAGCGGCGAGTGGCTGCTGGCAGTGATCGGGGCCGTCGCGACCCGGCCGCCCGCCTCGCCGGCCAAGCGGATGTCCCTGGCCGCGCGGCGCACCGCGTTGGAGGAAAAGCTGCGCTCCCGGGGCCTGGCGTACGGCACGGGCGCGCAGGACCCTTCGGTGGAAGTGGGCCCGGATGCCGCCCCGGGCGAGCGCGCGTTCGCGCACTTCGTGGGCGGGCTGGTCCGGCTCTGCGCGAAGGCCGGAGCGGTCTCGCAGGCAACCTGGTTCGTCCCCGGCGCACCGCATGACGAGGGCGTGCGCGCGCGCCGGGCGCAGCTCCTCGCCGTCCTGGCGGCGGCGACCGGTGAGACAGAGATGGCCGCGCGGCTGTTCGCGGATCCGCTCGCGGTCCCGGGCCCGCTCGACAAGCTCGCCGACAAGACCGCGGCGCGTCTCGCCCGCAGGTACCTACGCACGGGCGGGCCGTTCGCGGGCTTGCCCCTGCACAACGGCCTCTGCGCCGTGGAGGCGCGCGCCTGCGGCACCGTCGCGCTGACCGCGTTCGGGCACGGCCGGATCAGCCCCGGAGCGCTGGCGCTGGTCGCGCGGGCGGCGCTCGCTTCCCGGGTGCTCCTGGTCGAGCTGCTCTCGGGGCTGGCCCGGGTCCAGGAGCACGGCAAGCAGTCGCTGAAGGGAATGGAGCAGGTGATCCGCGCGCAGCGGCTGCCGGTGCGGGAGGCGCGGGCGCTGCGCCACGCCCTCTCGGATCCTCGGGAGATCGAGCAGATCGCGCCCGGGCTGCACAGCGAGGCGCTGCGCAGGTTCATGCTCACGCAGGTGCTCCTGGCCGCCTTGATCGACGGGGAGATCGAGGCGGGCGAGTTCGCCTTCGTGGAGCGGCTGGCGCGCGCCCTGGAGGTGGACGGAGAGTCGCTGACCCGGCTCGAGGCGGAGGTGACCGACTTCTTCCAGTCGCACAAGGACGCCTTGTCGGCACTGCGTCTGGCCGCAACGCCCGAGGGCCTGCCTCACGCGCTCACCACGCGGCTGGAGGCGGCGGTGCTCGACAACCTCGACCGGCTGCTCCAGGAGATCCGCGAGACGCGCGAGCTGGCGGAGCTTTTGGCCAAGGCCGCGGCGGGCGGAGCGCTCTCGGAGGCGGAGAAGGTGAAGATCCGCGAGCAGCTCATCGACCTGGCCAAGACCATCCCGGCGCTGGCCATCTTCGCCGCGCCCGGCGGGATGCTGCTCCTCCCCATCTTGATCAAGCTGCTCCCCTTCAACCTGCTTCCGAGCAGCTTCGTGGATCCACCCGCGGCCCGGGCCGCCTTGCCCGCGGCGCGCCGTAAGTCAGGGTAATCCCGGACATCCAGGGACAGCCTCCTATCGGACAGTCGGCGCGAACCCCGCCGCCAGCCCCTTCCCCCGCAGAGGAAGAAGGGACAAATTTGTGCCTCCCATGAGCTACCGCATCCAGGTGCACCCAGAGGCCGGCTCCCTGCTGCGCACGCTCAAGCCCCACGTGGTCCTGAGGCTCGGGAGGGCGCTCGCCGAGCTGGCGGAATCCCTGACGGCCGGAAACGACCAGGGCCAAGGAGAAGTCCGCGTGGACAACTGCGTGATGCAGTTCGTGGTGGACCACGCGCACCGGCTGCTGGAAGTGATCCACATCGAGCAGTCCGAGCCGGCCGCGGCCTACGCGCCGGCGCCCGCGCACGTCTGAAACGACGAGGCCCGGATCCTCGCGGACCCGGGCCTCGGAACGGCTCTTCTGGAACCGTCGTTTAAGCCAGCTTCCGAACGTTCTGCGCCTGCAGGCCCTTCGGACCCTTCACCACGTCGAACTCGACCTTCTGACCTTCCGCGAGCGTGCGGAAGCCATCGGCCTTGATCGCGGTGTGGTGGCAGAACACGTCCTCGCCACCGCCGTCCTGCGTGATGAAGCCAAACCCCTTCGTGTCGTTGAACCACTTCACAGTTCCAGTTGCCATTTGAGACGTCTTCCTTCGGGTAAACGGGTCGGCTGAAATTGCCGGGTCCGGCGCGGCGCATGTCGTCCGGCGCGCGGTGTTCCTACGAAGGATCGCTCGCGATGTCAACCATCACGCCCCGGCGCCGGGCATTTCCCCGAGGGGACGGATGAGCACTTCGCGCGGCTTGGCGCCGTCCGCCGGGCCCACGATCCCGTCCCGCTCCATGCGCTCGATCATGCGGGCCGCGCGGTTGTAGCCGACGCGCAGCTTGCGCTGCAGCAGCGAGATGGAGATGAACCGCATGTCGGCGAGGGCGGCCACCGCCTGGTCGTAGAGCTCGTCGGGACCCTCGTCCTCCAGCGGCATTCCGTCATCCTCGGCGCGGGGCCGGAGGATGCTCGGGTCGTAGACCGGCGCGCCCTGCGCCTTCCAGTGCTCGACCACCGCGTGGATCTCCTTCTCGTCCACGTAAGGGCCGTGCACCCGCGTCAGCGTGGAGGTGCCGGGCGGCAGGATCAGCATGTCGCCCATGCCCAAAAGGTTTTCGGCGCCGGGCGAGTTGATGATGGTGCCAGAGTCGTGGCGGGAAGCGACCTGGAACGAGATCCGGGCCGGGAAGTTGGCCTTGATCACGCCGGTGACCACGTCGGTCGAGGGGCGCTGCGTAGCCACCATCAGGTGGATGCCCGCGGCGCGCGCCATCTGCGCGAGCCGGGCGATGTACGTCTCCACCTCGCGCGAGGCGACCATCATGAGATCGGCCAGCTCGTCGATGATGATCACCAGGTAGGGCAGCTTCTTGAGCGGCTCGGGCGGGGGCTCCGGCGGCGGTGAATTGACGTTTCCCTCGGCGATCTTGCGCTCGTTCTCGCGCAGGAGCGCGACCGCCGGGTTGTCGGCCTCCTTCCGCTCCAGCTCACCGCTGGCGGCCGCCGTCTGGAGGTCGTGCGCGTCCAGCTTCGGGTCGGACAGGTCGACGACGCGCTTCTCCCTGGGCGGCTTCTGCGGCCGGCGCGCCGCGTCGCCCTCCTTCTCGACCTTCTTGTTGTAGCTGGCGATGTTGCGCACGCCGCACTCGGCCAGGAGCTGGTAGCGCCGCTCCATCTCCTCGACGCCCCAGCGCAGGGCTATCGCCGCCTTCTTCGCGTCGGTGACCACGGGCAGGAGCAGGTGCGGGATGCCCTCGTAGACCGAGAGCTCCAGCATCTTGGGGTCGACCATCAAGAAGCGGACTTCCTCCGGGGTGGCGCGCAGGAGCATGGAGACGATCATCGAGTTGACCGCCACGGACTTGCCGGAGCCGGTGGTGCCGGCGATGAGCAGGTGCGGCATCTTCGAGAGGTCCGCCACGTAGGGCATGCCCTCAATGTCCTTGCCCAGGCACATGGCGAGCTTGCTGTGCGACTTCTGGAAAGCGTCCTGCTCCACCAGCTCGCGCAGCACCACCGTCTCGCGCTGCTTGTTGGGCACCTCGATGCCGACCACGCCCTTTCCGGGGATGGGCGCGACGATGCGGACCCGGAGCGCTTCCATCGCCATCGCGAGATCGTCGGCGAGGCCGGCGATCCGGCTCACCTTGATGCCCGCCGCCGGCAAGAACTCGAACATCGTGACCACCGGCCCGGGCCTGATCTGCGTCACCTGCCCCTGGATACCGAACGAGGCCAGCTTCTGGCGCAGCTTGTCCGCGGTGGCGGTGAGTCCGTCGCGGTCGAGCGGGATCGCCTGCGAGGCCTCGCCGGTCAGGATGGTGATGGGCGGCGGCACGAACGCGCTGTGCCCCGGCGCCATGGTGAATCCTCCGCCTCCGCCCGGCTCCACCGCCTTCATCTCGAGCTGCACCGGCGCGCGCGGCCTGGGCGGCGCCTTCGGCTCGACGATCTGCGGCGGCGGAACGCTTTCCACGCGAGGAGAGCCGCCTTCCGCAGCCGCCTTGGCGTCGCCGCCGGGCGGCAGCGTGATGTCCTTCTTCTTGCGTCCCTTTTCGTCGGACGGGACGGGCTCGCGCGGGTCCTGTGGACCTTCGTCCACCGCGGCCGGCCCGAACGTGATCGGCGTCTTCTTCGGCCGGGGAGGCTCGACGATGCGGCCATCGTCGCCCGCGACCAGGCCTTCCTCGCTGCCGAACGAGACCGCGCGCGCCTTCGCCAATGCGGCCGCCGCGCCGCGCACCGCGAGCGTGCCTCCGGCGACGCCGAGCTTCGCCGCACCGCTGGCGGCATGCAGCGCCCACAGATCCGTCGCCACCACCAGCGCTGCGCCCGCGACCGCGGCGAGGACCACCGTCGCTCCGGGGACGGAGAGCGCGGAGCGGGCCGCGGACGCCAGCATCGATCCCAGGGCGCCGCCCGCGGGATGGCCCTGCACCCGCGCGTGCACCAGAAGGTCCAGAAGGCCGATCGCGCAGAGCGCGAACGCGAGCCACGAGGCGGCCCGGATCAGCGACGGCCGCGGCCAGCCGCGCAGCAGCGCGCCGGCAGCCCCGAGCAGGATCAAGGCGACCGCGTAGCCGCCGGCGCCCAGGCCTTCGAGCAGGAGGCCGGCGAGCTCGTGACCCACCGGCCCGGCCCAATTTCCGGACGCTCCGCGCGGACGGTACGACGCGAGCGCCAGCAGCGACACCGCGGCCAGGCCGGCCAGAAGGATGCCGCCCACCGGCTTCTCCCAACTCGTGGCCTCCGGCGCCGCCGAGCTCTTCCCCTTGCGCCCCATCGCCACCTCCGGACAAACGAATTGCCGCTGCGCGGTTCATTACCCCACTGGGGACACTACCTGCTACGCGCCTCCGGGCGACTGTAAGAGGGACCCCTGTTCCGTCAACTTTTCGAGCCGGACCCCTTTGGCGCCCGCGCTTTACAAGGACACTGTGCGAATCCTATAGGTCACGCCTCGCGACCCAGCCGGGAGAGCAATCGATGGAAGTCCGTTGCGAAAAGTGCCAGGCCCGGTATCGCGTCGACGACGCCCGCATCGGCCCGCAGGGGCTCACGATGCGCTGCGGAAAGTGCCAGAACACGTTCAAGGTAATGCGCGCTCCGGCGCCCGCGGAGACACCGGCGCCGCCGGCCCCGCCGCCCGGGCCTCCGCCTCGATCCGGCGGAGCCCAGACCACGATGATCTTCGCGGCGCCCCCGCCGACGCCACCTCCTCCCGCGGCGAAGCCCGCCGCGCCTCCGCCCCCGTCGCCCGCCGCGCCTCCCGCTCCGGCCGCGAAGACGGTTCCGCCGCAGCCGGCCGGGGAGGCCGCGGGGCGGACGATGATGTTCCAGACCGGGAACCTCAAGGCGCCGGCCACGCCGAAGGCTCCCGTAAACGCCCCTGCGCCCGCGCCGCCCAAGCCTCCCGCTGCGGCGCCGCCAGGAACGGGAACCGTGGTCTTCAGCCAGCCTCCGGCTGCCAAGCAAGCCCCGGCCGTCTCCAAGCCCGCCGCGCCAAAGCCCGCTCATTCCCCGGGCGGGACGATGGTGTTCAACCAGCCCCCGGCGGCTCCCGCGGCCAGGGCCGCGCCTGCCGCTCCCGCGCCTCCACCGCGCGACCCGGCCCGATCCACGATTCCGTTCAGCGTTCCGCAGGCCACCCCGGTTCCGCCGCCCGCCGCGCCGCCGCAGCCCGCTCCGATCGCTGGGGCCTCCGAATTGCCGCAAGAACCGCCCGCGCCCGAAGAAGCCGCGGCGGAGGGCGAACCGGGCGACGAGGCGGCAAACGCCGCCGCCGAGCCCCGTTTTGCCCAAGCAGCTCCGCCTCCACCGCCGGCGCCGGCTCCGTCATTTCCGACCCACCCTCCGCAGGACGAGCCAGTTGCGGAAGAGCTGGCACAGCAGCCGGGAACCTTCGATCGGGCCCCGCCTCGCGGTCTGATCATCGGCGTCGCGGCGGGCCTCGGACTTCTGCTCCTGATCGGCGGAGGCCTCGTCACCTGGCGCAAGTTCGGCCGGCGCCCACCGCCGGCCGTGGCGGTCGAGGCGCTCGCCTCGGCGCAGGCGGACGCGGACAAGGACACGCTGGCGTCGATCTCCAGCGCGGAGTCGAAGGCCCGGGAAGCGGTCGACGCGGCCGGCGCACGGGCGCGCTTCGTGGAAGGGACCGCGCTTCTGGCGCGCATCGAGATCCAGTGGGCCGATGCGCTCAACGACCAGGTCGCCCAGCTCGCCGACAAGGGCGGCGACGAATCGCGCACCGCGCAGCTGCAGGCGCAGGCCAAGGCGAAGTTGAAATCGGCCTTCGATCTCCTCTCCCCGGCGCTGAAGGCGAACAAGGAGTCGCCGGACCTGCTGCTCGCCTTCGCCGACTACTATCGCGCGCAGCGGCTGCCCTCGAGCATGAACCGCTACCTGGGCAACGTGAAGGACGATCCGAGGGCCGCGCTGATCCGGGGCATGGCCCTGCCGCAGGACGAGGAAGGAGCGGCGAAGGCGATCCCGCTGCTCAAGGGAGCGCTGGCGGCCAATCCGCAGAGCGCGCGGATCCAGTACCGCCTCGCGATCGCCCAGCTGGCGGCGAAGGACGAGGCCGCGGCCAGGGTGGCGCTGAACGAGGCCCTGCGGCTCTCTCCGCAGCACGAGCGAGCCAAAGCCCTGCTCGAGCAGCTGCCTCAGGCGAGCACCGCGGCGCCGAAGTAGTTACAAGGACTGTCGATGACGCTCGAGAAAAAGCCCAGCACCACCGAGGACGAGTACTTCGCACGCGAGGACGCCGAGCGCCTGCGCAAGCTGCACTACGAGGAGCTGAAGCGTCTGCGCCAGAACGAGCGGGAAGCGCTGCGCAAGCTGCACGACGGCCGCTGCTCGAAATGCGGGGCCCTGATGGTCCCCGAACAGGCGGGCATGGTGCAGTTCCTCCACTGCCCGGCTTGCGGCGGTGCCTTCCTCTCCAAGGCCACCTGGGACCACATCCACTCGCACGAGAACTCGCACAAGGTGATCGAGGCCGTGCTCAACTGGTTCAAGTCGGCGAACAAGCCGTAGAGGAGCACCAGGTGTCCATCGATCGTGCCCAGGTGAGGCACGTGGCGCGCCTCGCCAGACTGGCGCTGTCCGAGGAGGAAGAGGAGCGTTTCGCGGCCCAGCTCGGGAATGTGCTCGAGTACGTGGAGCGCCTGCAGGCGGTGGACGTGAGCGGCGTGGAGCCGCTGGGGTTCGCGGGCGACGCAACCGCGCCGCTGCCGCTGCGCGAGGACGAGCCGCAGCCCTGCCTTCCGCGGGAGAAGGTGCTGTCGCAGGCGCCGGAGCAGAACGGCGAGGCGTTCCTGGTCCCGAGGATCCTGGAATGAAAGCCGACTTGCTGCCGCTCTCGCTCGTCTCGGAGGCGCTCGCGTCGGGAACGGTCCCGGCCGACGCGCTCCTCGAGGCCTTCCTGGCGCGGATCCGCGCGCTGGACGGCCGGCTCCATGCCTTTCTGCGCCTGACCGAGAACGAGGCGTGGGCGGCCGCGAAGGCTTCGGTGCAGCGCAGGGCAAACGGCAAGGCGCTGGGGCCGCTCGACGGCGTGCCGATCGCGCTCAAGGACATCTTCTGCATGGAGGGCGTGGAGACGTGTTGTGGTTCGAGGATCCTGCGCGGCTACCACCCGCCCTACGACGCGACGGTGGTCCGCAAGCTGAGGCAGGCGGGCGCGGTGATCGTCGGCAAGACGAACATGGACGAGTTCGCGATGGGCTCGTCCACCGAGAACAGCGCGTTCGGCCCCACCGCGAACCCGTGGGACCTGACGCGGTCGCCGGGCGGCTCTTCGGGAGGCAGCGCGGCGGCGGTCGCGGCGCGGCTGGTGCCCGGAGCGTTCGGAACCGATACGGGCGGCTCCATCCGGCAGCCAGCGGCCCTGGTCGGCTGCGTGGGACTGAAGCCGACCTACGGCCGCGTCTCGCGCTTCGGCGTGATCGCGTTCGCCAGCTCGCTCGATCAGGTGGGCCCGTTCGCGCAGGACGTGAAGGGCGTGGCCCACCTGCTCGGTGCCGTCGCCGGCCACGATCCCAATGACCAGACGTCCTCGGAGCGCCCGGTGCCCGACTACGCGTCCGCGCTGGACAAGGGCGTTCGCGGGCTGCGCATCGGCGTCCCGCCCGAGTACTTTGGCGAGGGCCTCGCTCCCGAAGTGGAGAAGGCGGTGCGGGCGGGGATCGAGAGCCTGCGCGCCCAGGGCTGCGAGGTGCGCGAGACCCCGCTGCCCAACTCGCCGCACGCGATCGCCACCTACTACATCGTGGCCACCGCCGAGGCCTCCTCGAACCTCGCGCGCTACGACGGCGTGCGCTACGGCCACCGCGCCAAGGCCAGCCAACTTCTTGAGATGTACGAGAAGACGCGCGCGGAGGGATTCGGCGCCGAGGTGAAGCGCCGGATCATGCTCGGCACCTACGCGCTCAGCGCCGGGTATTACGACGCCTACTATCTGCGCGCCCAGAAGGTGCGCGCGCTGATCCGCCGCGACTTCGACCAGGCGTTCGCGTCGGTGGACGCGGTGATCTCGCCCACCAGCCCCACCACCGCGTTCCGGCTGGGCGAGAAGATGGACGACCCGCTCGCCATGTACCTGAACGACGTGTACACGGTGCCGGTCAACCTCGCCGGCCTGCCCGGCATCTCGCTGCCCTGCGGCTTCGACTCCAAGGGGCTGCCCATCGGCCTGCAGCTGATCGGGAGGCCGTTCGACGAGGAGACCCTGCTCCGGATCGCCCGCGCGGCCGAGCCCGCGGAGCAGAGGCTTCCGCCGATCCTGGAGGGCAGGTAGCGATGCCGGTCCCCGACTTCGAGCCCGTCATCGGCCTGGAAGTGCACGCGCAGCTGTTGACCCGGACGAAGATCTTCTGCGGCTGCTCCACCCGATTCGGCGCGCCCCCCAACACGCAGGTCTGCATGGTCTGCCTCGGGCTTCCCGGTGCGCTGCCCGCGCTGAACCGCGCCGCGGTCGAGATGGCGATCAAGGCCGGCAAGGCCTTCGGCTGCCGCATCGCGGAGCGCAGCGTCTGGGCCCGGAAGAACTACTTCTATCCAGACCTCCCGAAGGGGTACCAGATCTCCCAGTACGAGCTGCCGATCTGCTCGGGCGGAGCGGTGCCGGTCCCGGGCCTCGGCAGCATCCCCCTGGAGCGGATCCACCTCGAGGAGGACGCCGGCAAGAACGTCCACACCGCCACCGGGAGCGAGGTCGACCTGAACCGGTCGGGTGTGCCCCTGATCGAGATCGTCGGCAAGCCGGCCCTCCGGTCCGCGGAGGGCGCGAGCGAGTACCTCAAGTCGCTGCGGCTCTGCCTGATCTATCTCGGGATCAACGACGGGAACCTGGAGGAGGGATCCTTCCGCTGCGACGCGAACGTGAGCGTGCGCCGCAAGGGGGAGAGCAAGCTCGGCACGCGGGTCGAGCTGAAGAATATCAACTCCTTCCGCTTCGTCCGGCAGGCGATCGATTTCGAGATCGCGCGCCAGGTCGAGCTGATCGAGAGCGGCGGGAAGGTCGTCCAGGAGACGCGGCTCTTCGACAACGAGAAGGGCGTGACCCGCTCGATGCGCAGCAAGGAGGAGGCGAACGACTACCGCTACTTCCCCGATCCGGACCTGCCGCCTCTGCGGGTGTCGAAGGAGTGGATGGAGGGCATCTCCACCCCGAAGCTCCCGCACGAGATCGCCGACGCGCTCGCGGCCGCCGGAGTCTCGCAGGCGGACGCGCGCAGCATCGTGTCCGATCCCCGCCTGGTCGAGGTGCACCGCAAGGTCGGCGGCGACCCCAAGCGCGCCGCTCTGTTCGTGGTCGGGGAGCTGGGGCGCGCCGTCAACGAGAAGGAGGCCGACCTGTCGGCGCTCAAGTTCGACCCCGCGCTGGTCCAGGAGGTCTGGAAGCTGCAGGACGCCGGCGCCATCTCGTCCACGGCGGCGCGGGAAGTCCTGGCCGAGCTGATCCGGACCGGCGAGGCGCCGCGGAAGATCGTCGAGCGCAAGGGGCTGGCGCAGGTCTCCGACCAGGGCGCGCTGGAGGCGGTGGTCGATGCGGTGATCGCGCGGAACCCGGCCGAGGTGGAGAAGTACCGGGGAGGGAAGGTCAATCTGCTGGGCTTCTTCGTCGGGCAGGCGATGAAGGACCTCAAGGGGAAGGGAAACCCCGGTGCGCTGAACGCGCTCTTCAAGAAGAAACTCGGCCCGTAATCAAAAACGGTGGTCGTGGCCATGACGGTGATTCAGATGCGCTCTCGTCGGCAGCCCGCCTGAACTGCTAGCGTGCAGGGGCATGCGCCCTGCCTTGGTGCTCGCTCTCCTGCTCGCAGCTTGCAAGTCGGCCCCGCAGCCCACCTTGAACGAGCGGGCCGCGCTCCACCCTCGATCCAAGGTCGAGGAGGAGAAGACCAACGACGCCTTCGTGCAGGCCCTGCGCGAGGAGTACCAGGCGCTGGGCCGGATCCAGGCGGTGATGCGCTGGTACAGCGGCACGCAGGGCGAGACCTCGCTCACGCAGCTCACCTACATCGGCCACGACCGGCTCTTCCGCAAGACGGCGCTGGACGCGATCGCTCTGGCCCGGCAGAAGCCGGAGCTCGCCGCCAACGAGGGCCAGGCGCTGACGTTCCTGCGGCGATCACTCACCGGCGAGATCGTCGCGCTCGCCACCGCGAAGCTCGATGACGAGTACGAGGACGCGGAAGCCGCCGCGACCGTGACCCTGCCCTGGAGGGAGAAGCCGGTCGCCTACCGCGACCTGCAGAACCTGATCGCGCAGGAGCCCGACGCCGATCACCGCCAGCAGGCCTTCGCGGCCATGAACACCGTGCGGGTGGCGAAGCTCAACCCGATCCTCGAGCGCAAGGAGGAAGCGGCGCAGAAGGCGGCGCGCGAGACCGGCTATCCCGACTACGTCGCGCTCTCGGAGGAGCTGCGGCAGGTGAAGCTCGAGTTGCTGCTCGCCTCGGGCGTGGCCTACGTGAAGGCCACCGACGCCATCTTCCGCACCACGCTCGATCGCGTCGCCCGGGAGGAGCTGAACGTCCCGCGCGAGAAGCTGCGCGTCGCTGACCTCGGCCGCCTCAACAAGGCGCCGAAGCTTTCGCAGTTCTTCGACAAGGCGCTCGAGCTCAAGGTCCTCGAAGCGTTCCTCTCCGGCATCGGCCTCGATCTGCGCACCGCCGCGGGGACCGAGGTGGCGATCGACGACTCCCTGCATCCCAAGAAGCGGCCGCGCGCATTCGTCAACCCGGTGGACGCTCCGCGTGACGTGCGGATGTCGGTGAAGCCGACCGGAGGTCTCGACGACTACGAGACGCTCTTCCACGAGGCCGGCCACGCGGTCCACTTCGCCAGCAGCACGGTGGTCCCGAAGGAGCTGGTCGACCTGGGCTACGGCGCCCCCACCGAGGCGTTCGGCGAATTCTTTCGCCACGCCTTCTCGGACCCGCGCTGGCTGGTCCGCTACCGCGCGTTCCTCGCCGCGCAGGGAAAACCGCGCCCGAGCGACGCGGAGCTCGCAGCCGTGCTGCGGCGGCTGGCGCTCAAGGAGATGATGTACCTGCGCCGGTATGCGTTCGCGAAGATCGCCTACGAGCTGCGGCTCCACGGCAGGCCCGCGGCCGAGATCGCCCCGGCGGCTCCGCTGCTCTCCGCGCCGGAGAAGGCCTCCGCGGACCTGCGCGAGCTGTACCGGCAGCTCTTCTCCGCCGCCTACACCTTCGAGCTCAACGAGCAGGAGGCGCAGCTCTTCCGCACCGACGTGGACGACACGTTCTACTCGGCCGACTACTCCCGGGCGTTCGCGCTGGCGGGAATGATGCACGACAGCATCCGCAAGAAGTTCGGCGAGGACTGGTACGCCAACAAGGAGGTAGGAAAATTCCTCCGGGCGCAGCTCTTCTCGGCGGGGACTTCGCTGAGCTCCGAGGAGGTGGCGGCGCGGCTCGGCTTTTCGGCGAAGGTGGACTTCGAGGCCGCCGCGGCCCGGGCCCGGCGGCTCGTCTCGGAAGCGGACGCACTGGAGAAGGCGAAGTAAACTCGCTTCCGTGACGGCGCTGTTCGCCACCTTCCTGCTGCTGTCGCTCGCCCTTTCGGGCGCCGTCGCCTTCTCCACTCCGGCGGGCCGCGGCTGGCTGAAATGGATGCTCGTCCTCTCGCTGCTCCTGGCCTGGGTGGCGCTGGGGCTTGCCGTGAAGGACATCGTCCTGCGCACCTCGGCGACGCTGGTCGTTCCCCGAGGCGTGCAGCAGCCGCGCCTGGTCGAGCAAGCGGCGCGCGAAGGTGCCACGCTCTTCCTCTCTCTCGGCGCGCCGGCCCTTCTGGCCACGGTGCTGGCATGGCTCTCGCTCAGGGCGACGCGCCGGAGGGCCGAATAGAATGCGGGCATGGAGCTGGTGCGCGTCGAGGGACCCGGACCCGCGCTGGAACAAGCGCGCGCGCTTCTCGCCGAGTACTGGAGCTCCTTCGGCTTCACGCCTTGCTTCCAGGGATTCGACCGCGAGATGGCGGCCCTGCCGGGAGCCTATGCGCCGCCCCGCGGCACCCTGCTCCTCCTTCCCGGCCAGGGCTGCGTGGCGGTCCGTCCGCTCGACGCGGAGACTGCCGAGATGAAGCGGCTCTATCTGCGACCGCAGGCGCGCGGCAGCGGCCTGGGCCGCGCGCTCGCCTCCGCCGCGATCGCGCACGCGCGGGCGTGCGGCTTCGCGCGCATGGTGCTCGACACGATGCCGGAGCAGATGGCGCTGGCGGTCGGGCTGTATCGGTCGATGGGCTTTCGCGAGGCGCCGCCGTATCTGGCCGAGCCGACGCCGGGCGCGCTCTGCCTGGAGCTTCCGCTGCGATGAGCTTCCGCACCCTCTGGTTCGAAGACGGCGCGCTCCACCTGCTCGACCAGCGGCGGCTGCCGGAGCGCGCGGAGATCGTGACCGTCCGCAGCGCGCGCGAGACCGCCGCCGCCATCCGCGACATGGTGATTCGGGGAGCGCCGGCCATCGGCTGCGCCGCGGCCTACGGGATCGCGCTCGCCCCGCGCGCCGGCGAGGACTTCGATCAGGCCCGCCAGGCGCTGCTGGAAGCGCGCCCCACGGCCGTCAACCTGCGCTGGGCGCTGGAGCGCCTCTCGCGGGTACAGCCGCGCACCTTCGAGGCGTTGAAGGCGGAGGCCGATCGCGTTCTGGCCGAGGACCTCGCCGCTTGCCGCGCCATCGGCCGCAACGGCGTCGCATTGGTTCCCACCGGAAAAGGCATCCTCACCCACTGCAACGCGGGGGGCCTGGCGACGTCCGGTTACGGCACCGCGCTGGGCGTGGTTCGCGCCGCGCGCGAGGCGGGCAAGAAGTGCGCGGTGTTCGCCGACGAGACCCGGCCCTGGCTGCAGGGGGCGCGGCTGACGGCGTGGGAGCTGCTCCAGGACGGGATCCCGGTGACCCTGCTGCCCGACGTGGCGGCGGCCTCGCTGCTCGGCAGCGGGCGGATCGGCTGCGTGGTGGTCGGCGCGGACCGGATCGCGCACAACGGCGACACGGCCAACAAGGTGGGGACCTATCCGCTGGCGCTCGCCGCGCAGGCCTCTTCGGTGCCGTTCTACGTCGCGGCGCCCACCAGCACGATCGATCTCCGCGCCCGCAGCGGCAGCGAGATCCCGATCGAGCAGCGCTCGCCGCTGGAGGTCACGCACCTCGCGGGCGCGCGGATCGCCGCGGAGGGCGTCGAGGTCTACAACCCGGCCTTCGACGTCACGCCCGCCCGCTACATCTCGGCCATCGTCACCGAGCGCGGCGTCGCCCGCGCTCCGTTCGAGCAGTCCCTGTCCAACCTTCTGGAGACCTGAATGCGCATCGCTTCGCTGATCGTGCTCTGTCTGGCCCTCGCCGCCTGCAAGAAATCCCCGCAGCCCACCCTGCCCCGGATCCCCGATGCCAACATCGGGCCTGGCGGCGGGACGTTCGAGACATCAGAGTCGGTGATGTTCCACACCGTCTACCGGTACTCCGGGCACACCGGGCAGGCGCTCGCCTTCTACGCCCCCGAGATGCAGAAGCGCGGCGCCCAGCGCGCCGGCGACGGGTTCGTGGACGACAACGTGGTCCACACCGGGGGCATCGGGAAGGACAGCAACGCCAGCCCGAGGGACCCGACCCGGCCGGGCATCTACCTGTACGCGATGGAGACCCCGGACGCGACGCTGATCGACGTCTGGGAGAACGTCCCCAGGACACCCTGAACCGCCTCGGGGGCCAGGTGAGCTTGACTCCCCCGTCCGGACCCGCTAGATCGCCCGTTCCTTTCCGCGCCCCGCGGCGGGATTTCCCTGCCAGCAAGGCCGATTAAAGCCGGAAAGCCGGAGATCTCCGATGTACGCAGTGGTCAGGACAGGCGGCAAGCAGTACCGCGTCAAGCAAGGCGACCTGCTGAAGGTCGAGAAGCTCACCCAGGACGTGGGCGCGAAGGTCGAGCTCGAGGTCCTGCTGGTGGGCGAGGGCGCGGAAGTGAAGCTCGGCGCCCCGGTGGTCTCGGGCGCCCGCGTCGAGGCCGAGGTGGTCTCCCACGGCAAGCACCGCAAGCTGTGGCATTTTCGCACGCAGGAAGAGGGCTGGGACCGCATCCGGGGCCACCGCCAGCCGTACACCGAGCTGCGCATCACCGGAATCTCTGGATAAATGTAGGGGACATGATGAGCGGCGGAGCCGCGATTCGTGTCCCCAGGGAGTTGGGAAGCAGCCATGGCGCACAAAAAAGGACAGGGTTCTTCGCGCAACGGGCGCGACTCCCCAGGGCAGCGGCGGGGGATCAAGGTGTACGGCGGCCAGGCCGTCGTGCCCGGCAACATCCTCGTCCGGCAGGTGGGCACCAGAGTGCACGCCGGCCGCAACGTGGAGATGGGCCGGGACTTCACCCTCTACGCGGTCGTGCAGGGGACGGTGAAGTACCAGAAGGGCCGCGGCGACCGCGTGTACGTGCACGTCGACCCGGTCCGGCCGCAGGCGCAGGCTTAAGGCGGCATCGGTCCTCCGAGCGTGTAGGGGACATGATGAGCGGCGGAGCCGCCATTCGTGTTCCTTGGAGTTGCGACGCTCATGTTCATCGACGAAGCGGAAATCTCGGTGAAGGCCGGCGACGGTGGATCCGGCGCCGTCGCTTTCCGCCGGGAGAAGTTCGTCCCCCGCGGCGGCCCCTCGGGCGGCGACGGCGGCAACGGCGCAGACATCGTCCTCGAGACCGACGAGCGGCTGACCACGCTGCTCGACTTCCGCTTCAAGCGCGAGTACCGCGCGAAGAACGGCGAGCCCGGGCGCGGCCGCGATCAGAACGGCCACGCCGCGCCGGAGCTGGTGCTGAAGGTGCCCCCCGGCACGCTGGTGCGCGACGCGGGCAGCGGCGAGGTGCTGGCCGACCTCCGCGAGAGCTCCCGCCGCTGGGTGCTCGCCAAGGGCGGCCGGGGCGGTCTCGGCAACATGAACTTCGCCACGCCCACCTTGCAGGCGCCGCGTTTCGCGCAGCCGGGGACGAGCGGGGAGGAGAAGCGCGTCCGCCTCGAGCTGCGGCTGCTGGCCGACGTGGGCCTGGTCGGCTTTCCCAACGCGGGCAAGAGCACGCTGGTGTCGCGGCTCTCGCGCGCCCGGCCGAAGATCGCCGATTACCCGTTCACCACCCTGGAGCCGCACCTTGGCGTGGTGCAGTACAGGGACGCGCGCAGCTTCGTGCTGTCCGATCTCCCGGGCCTGATCGAGGGCGCCCACCGCGGCGCCGGTCTCGGGCACCGGTTCCTCAAGCACATGGCGCGGTGCCGCAGCGTCATCCACCTGATCGACGCCTCGCAGGATCGCGACCTGGTCGCGGACTTCGACGCCATCAACCGGGAGCTATCGCTGTTCGATCCGGCGCTGGGCCGCAAGCCGCAGATCGTCGCGGCCAACAAGATCGACATTCCCGAGGCCCGCGAGCGCGCCGGCGAGCTGCGCAAGAAGCTGAAGCGGCAGGGCGTCGAGGTGCACCTGGTCTCCGCCGCGACCGGAGAGGGGCTGCAGGAGCTGCTCGACGCCACGGTGCGCACGCTGGACTCGGCGCCGATGCCCGCGCCGCTCGAGCGCGACGTCCATCCCCTGGGGACACGCAATCGCGTGTCCCCTACACGGTCCGCCGGCGCCATCGAGGACGAGCGGGAGCTGGACGCCCAGGCCCGCGCGGGCCGCGCTCCGGCGGCGAAGCGGCCGAGGAAGCCGGC
Organism: Myxococcales bacterium; assembly: GCA_035635635.1. GTDB lineage: Bacteria > Myxococcota > Myxococcia > Myxococcales > 40CM-4-68-19 > 40CM-4-68-19. The sequence continues at coordinate 37,306 of DASQAS010000176.1, forward strand.
GCGGAGCCGCAGGACGTGAGCCCCCGGCGCCCGCCGCGGCCCTGGGTCGGCGCCCCCCGGGCCGTCGATCCGACGGAGCTTCTGGGCCCGCGCGGCCTGACCGAGGAGGTCCTGCGCGGCGAGGACGCCGAGCCTTCCGCGACGCCGGGGTCCGCGCAGTTCTACTGGTCGCTGCTCACGCCCGAGCGGCGCGACCGCATCCAGTCGGTGGTGGACGCTCGTCTGCAGAGCGTGACGATCGTGCTCGACCGGCTGTTCGATCCGCACAACACCGCGGCGATCCTCCGCACCGCGGAGGGCCTCGGCGTCAGCCGCGCGCACGTCGTGCCGCACGCCGAGGGCGACGCGGTCGCGCACCGGCGCGTGACGCAGGACGCGCACAAGTGGCTGGACGTGGAGCGGCACGAGAGCGGTGCCCGCGCGGCCGGGTCGCTGCGCGCCGCGGGTTACGAGGTCTGGGCCGGACACCTCGACGCCAGGGCACGCCTCTACACCGAGCTCCCCGCCGACCGGCCCCTCGCGCTGCTGTTCGGCAACGAGCACGAGGGCCCTTCCGCGCAGACGCTGGCCGCCTGCACGGGCACCTTCCGCATTCCGATGGCGGGATTCACGCAGAGCTTCAACGTCTCGGTCGCCGCGGCGATCGCGCTGGGCCACGCCACCAGCGCCCGCCGGCGATATCTGGAGACCGCGGGAGATCTTCCGGCGCAGGCGCGCGTTCTCTTGCGAGACCGGTTCACGCTGCTCGCGGCCAAGCTCGCCCGCCGGGTGAAGTCCCGGCGCTGATCCGGAGTCCAACTGCCATGGTCCTTCTCCTCGCCCTGCTGCTCGCCGCGCCCCCCAAGGAACCGGCACGCGCGCTCGCCCACCGCGTCCACGCGTACTACGCGCAGACCAAGGACTTCTCCGCCACCTTCCGCCAGCACTACACGTACACGGCGATCGGCCGCGTGGAGGACTCGGAAGGCCTGGTCCAGGTGAAGAAGCCGGGGCTGGTCCGCTGGGACTACGAGAAGCCCGAGCGGCGCAGCCTCTACATCGAGAACCGCACGCTGTGGATCTGGCGCCCCGACGATCAGGAGGCGCAGGTCAAGCGCGACTTCGGCGGCGATCAGCTCAGCAGCGCCTTCACCTTCCTCTGGGGCAAGGGGGATCTCCTCAAGGAGTTCACGCCCGCCCAGGGGCCGGTGCCCGAGGGATTGCCCGCGGGAGAAGGGCTGGAGCTGACGCCGCTCAAGCCTGTCTCGGGCGTGCAGAAGCTCTTGTTCGTGGTGGGCAAGGACGGCCAGGTGCTGGCGAGCGTGGTGACCAACCCGCAAGGCGACGTGAACCGGATCGTCTTCCGCCAGGCAAAAGTAAACCAGGGCCTGCCGGACTCCTTGTTCCACTTCGTCCCACCCAAGGGAGCCTATGTCCAGGAGCTCTGAGGGGCGCGAGTCCGTGGAACGCGGTACAAGGCGGCTCGCCATGAAGAGGCTGAGCGCGATCGCGGCTGTACTGCTCTTCTCGTGTGGACCGGGCCGTACGGTGGTGGTGAACGGCCGTGAGGTGCCGTACGAGCAGGCGGCGCGCGCGGAGTTCGACACCGCGAAGGCCGCCCTGGACGAGGGCAAGTACGATCTGGCGGCGCAGAAGCTGGGCGCCTTCGCGCAGAGATACAAGGACAGCGAGCTGGTGGACGAGGCGCTCTTCCGCCGCGCCCAGGCCCTCTCCAAGGGCGGCAAGCTCCAGGAGGCGCAGGCAGCGCTGCAGGACTTCCTCGAGAAGCGTCCGACCTCGCCCTTGAAGAACGCCGCAGCCGTCGAGCTGGCGGCGCTGCAGGCCAAGATGGGGCAGCCCGGCCCGCCCCCGGCGCAGCTCGACACGTCCGAGCTGAGCGAGAAGGAGAAGAACGCGGCGGCGGCAGCGCTCGCCGACTCGTACGCGCGCAGCGGCCAGCCCGGCGAGGCCGTGCGCTGGTCGGCCCGCGCGCTGGAGAGCGCGTCAGCCGCGGAGCGCGACCTGCGCCTCAAGTCGTACGAGCAGGCGCTGGACGCAGCCCCGGCGCGCGACGTCGCGAAGCTGGTCGGCGACCTGGATCGGAAATCGCCGGCCTGGGCGCCTGCCGCGCTCAAGCTGGCGCGGATCCAGCTCCACCTCGGCGACCGACCGCACGCGCGCGATCTGGCGGGCGACGTCCTCTCCGCGACCGACGGCACCGGACCCTACGCGGAGGGCGCGCGCGCGGTGCAGCGCGCGGCGCTGGGCAGCACCGCGCTCAACCCGAGGCTGATCGGCATCGTGCTCCCGCTCACCGGCGACCTGAAGGGATTCGCCGACCAGGCCCTCAACGGCATCGCGCTGACCCTGGACCTGCAGGGCCGCGGCAGCGTGCAGGTGGAGGTGGTGGACTCGAAGGGCGAGCCGGACGCGGCGGCCGATGCGGTCGAGCAGCTGGCGCAGAAGGGCGCCATCGGAATCCTGGGACCCTTGGGCATCGCCGAGGGGCTCGCCGCTGCGACGCGCGCGCAGCAGCTCGGGATCCCCATGCTCTCGCTCTCGCGCGCCGAGGGACTCACCGCGCTGGGCGAGTACGTCTTCCGCGACATGCCCACCTCCAGCGCACAGGCCCGCGCGGTGGCGGAGTACGCGCAGAAGAAACTCAACGCCAAACGGTTCGGGATCCTCCAGCCCGACTCGACCTACGGCGACGACATGGCCCGCTACTTCTGGGACGCCCTCGACGCGGGTGGCAGCGAGGTGCGCGCCTTCGAGCACTATCCGCTGCGCACCACCACCTTCAAGTCCTTCGTGCAACACATGGTGGGGCGGTCCCCGACGGACCTCGAGGAGCGGCAGCAGTTCTCCGACGAGTCCGAGAAGATCATGAAGGAGATCAAGGACCCCTACCGCCGGCGCAAGGCGCTCAGCCAGCTGCGCAACCAGCAGGCGCCGATCGTCGACTTCGAGGCCCTCTTCATCCCCGACTCGGCGCGCACGGTGCGTCTGATCGCGCCGGCCATCGCCGCCGAGGACGTGATCACCACCGGCTGCGACACCAAGGAGCTGGAGGTGGTGAAGCGCACCACCAAGAACGAGCAGCTCCGGACCGTGCAGCTCCTCGGCACCAGCCTCTGGGACTCGCCCGACCTGGTGGACGAGCGCTCCGGCATCGCCCGCTACGTGCAGTGCAGCATCTTCGTCGAAGTGTTCTTCGCCAACTCCGAGCGGCCGGCGACCAGGAAGTTCGTGGACGAGTTCAGCAACGCCTACAAGCGTTCGCCCGGCTTCCTCGAAGCGCACGCGTACGACGCCGCCAGCATCCTCAAGCGCGTGCTCGACGGCAAAAAGCCCCAGTCCCGCGACGATCTCCGCGACGCGCTGGCCAACATCGGCAAGCCGTTCGAGGGCGCGGCCGGCGACACGACTTTCGGCAAGGACCGCGAGGCGCAGAAGCCCTTCTTCTGGCTCTGGATCAACCGGGGAAACATCTTGGAGTTCGACCCCGAAGGGCCACCTCCGGTGCCGCCCGCCCCCCCGCTGGCGTCGGCCAGGAAGCAGCCGAAGACCGGTTGAGAACCGGGCGCTATCGCCGCAAGGCGACACTGCGCCTACGCTTTTTCTGCGTGTTCCCCGAAGGCGGGAACACGCTTGACCATTGCGGGAACGGCTTCTGGGTGTTGAGATGTGTTCTGCCGCCGCCCGGATTGTGCGGTCGCACACGAGCCCCTTCGCCCCTTCGATACTAGACTCCCTTGGGTAGGGGTGCGGGCTTGAGCAAGCAGATGATGGTTTTCCCGTTCACGGTGCCGCTCGACGGCAGCGGGCGGATGCTTGATGCTGCCCAAGGCGTCTACGCGCGCTCGCTGGCGCGGACCCTGGTGGAGCGCCTGAGCGAGCCGCCACGCCTGCAAGCCAATCTCGCCCAGCTCACCGCCGACGGCCCGCTCGACGGCGAGAATGGGCTGCGCGGCCACGGATGGGTGGTCGCGTCCCAGCCCTGGACGCTGGAGGAGGCCTGCCACATCGGTCTGCCCGACGGGACGGAGTTTCTCCTGCACGGCTCCGCCGAGCTGACGGACCGCGTCCGGATCCGGATCCTGCTGGTGGACTCGCCGCAGAAGCAGCTCGCCCTGGACCACATCGTTCTCCGGCCCCGGGGCGAGCTGTTCGCGGCGCTGGACGAGGCCGCGGGCGAGATCGCGCGCGCCCTCGGCGAGGAGGCGCCGCGCTTTCCCTGGCCGACCCGCGACGTCGAGGCCTACGTGGCCTATCTGCGCGGCCGGGACATGAGCGCGGCGCACGAGATGCGCGTCCGCGTCGCCGACCCCCGTCGCAGCTTCGAGCCGTACCTCGAGGCAATGCGGCTCGACCCGCGCTTCGCCGACGCGCAGGAGAGACTGCTGGCGCTGGCGCTGGACTTCGCGCTCGGGGGACAGGGGCCGGTCTCGGCGGCGCGCGAGGCCTGCGAGAAGCTCCTGGCGATCGACTCCAGCGCGTTCAAGGCCCAGCTCGCGCTGGCGGAGATGGACCTCGCCGAGGGAAAGCCGACGGCCGCCGCCGAGCGCATCGCGCGCGCCCTGGCGCTGCAGCCGGAGTGGCCGCCCGCCTACGAGCGCATGGGGACCGCGCTGTTGCGGCAGGGCCGCGCCCGGGCGTCGGTCCCGTGGTTCGAGAAAGCGCTCGCGGCGCGCGGCGACGACACCGACGCCCTGCAGGGCCTCGGAGTGGCGCTGGCCGAGTCCGGCGAGATGGAGCGCGCGGTGGAGAGCTGGCAGAAGGCCGCGGAGCACGGGGTGTCGACCGCGCACCTCCACGACAACCTCGCCCGCGCCCTGCTCGCTCTCGGCCGAAAGGCGGAAGCGCGCGAGCACCGTGCGATTTCCCGCCGCTTGCAGGGCAAGCGGCGATTCGGGCTGGATCTGCTGCGCGAAGCGTGGGAATGGCTGTCCGGTGGACCCGGTCCAAGAGGGCGCTGAAGAGACGCTGCTTCCGCCGCCGTCTCCCGGGCCAGGAACACTGGGCGCGCTGCGCCCTCCGTTCCTCAACGTCCTGCTGTTCGTGGTGACTTTCGCCTCGGCGTTCCTTTCGGGAAGCGGGTTCAAGGACACGCAGCTCCCCGATCCGACGCCGCGCGAGATGCTGCGCCACGGCCTCGGGTTCGCCCTGGCGCTCCTCTTCATCATGCTCGCGCACGAGATGGGGCACTTCTTCCTCGCGCGCAGGCACTCGGTGGACGCCACCTGGCCGTTCTTCATCCCCGCACCGTTCCTCTCGTTGATCGGCACCCTGGGAGCGGTGATCCGCCTCCGGTCGCTGCCCAGGACCCGGCGCGCGCTCCTGGACATCGGGGCCGCGGGCCCGATCGCCGGCTTCCTCGCCACCATTCCCATCCTGGTGCTGGGCCTGCGCTGGTCCACCGTCGTCCCGGTGGAGCCGGAGTTGCCGCGCTGGACGGCGTTCGAGGCGATCTTGCAGTGGTTCCAGACCGGCACGTGGCCCGCCGCGCCTCGCCAGGCCTACGAGCTCGGTTATCCGCTCGGGATGCAGCTGATCCAGCAGCTCGTGGTCGGCGACCTCCCGGACGGCAAGACGCTGGCGTTGCACCCGATCGCGGTCGCCGGCTGGTTCGGGTTCCTGCTCACGGCGCTCAACCTGCTCCCGCTCGGCCAGCTCGACGGCGGTCACGTACTGTTCGGAGCGGCGCCGCGCCTGCACCGGCTGCTGGGGCCGCCCCTGTCGGCCGCGCTGCTCGCCCTCGGCGTGTTCACCGCCTTTCCAGGCTGGATCATCTGGGGAGTCCTGATGGGGCTTGGCCTCGGCCACCATCCGTCGCTGGCGGAAGCCGAGGAGCGGATCGACGGCTCCCGCCGGCTCCTGGTGGCCCTCAGCCTGCTCCTGTTCGTGCTTTCGTTTTCGCCCGTGCCCCTGGCCCTGCTCGCGGGGTAGAACCGCGGCGTGGCCGAACCGCTGCGCGACGTCTTCGCCCCGGGTGGTGCGCTGTCGCGCGTCCTGCCCGCCTACGAGCCGCGCCCGCCGCAGCTCGCGATGGCCGTCAGCGTGGAGGACGCGCTCGCCCACGGCCGCGCGCTGGTGGTGGAGGCGGGGACCGGCACCGGCAAGACGCTGGCGTACCTCTTGCCCGCGGCGCGGTCGGGGCTCAAGGTGGTCGTGTCCACCGCCACCAAGACGCTGCAGGAACAGCTCGCGGAGAAGGACGTCCCGCTCCTGCGCGCGCTGGGCGTGGACGCGAAGGTCGCCTTCCTCAAGGGCCGGCAGAACTATCTCTGCCTCTTGCGCCTCGAGCAGTTCACGCGCAACCCGACGTTCGCGGTCCGCGAAGAGGCTGCCCTCTTCGAGGAGATCGGCGCCTGGGCGGAAAGGACGGAGACCGGCGACCGAGCCGAGCTGACCAGCCTTCCCGAAAACCTCGCTTCCTGGCGCGACCTCTCCGCCACCGCCGACCAGTGCATCGGGGTGAAATGCGCGCACTACGACCGCTGCTTCGTGTTCCGCATGCGCCGGGAGGCGGCGGACGCCGACGTCGTGGTCGTCAACCACCACCTCTTCTTCGCCGACCTCGCCCTGCGCAGCTCGTCCGCCGGCGACGCGGGAGCGGCCGTGCTGCCGCGCTACGACGCGGTGGTGTTCGACGAAGCCCACGCGATCGAGGAGGTAGCCA
>DASQAS010000177.1:0-6862 GCA_035635635.1 Myxococcales bacterium
GGGATGGATCTGGAGCTCGGCGACCGTCGACTGCTCCGCGAACACGGGCAGCTCGGTGTTCGACTTCGAGGGCAAGGGACAAGCCGCGGTCGTCTACTCCGACCAGTGCTTCTTCCACGTGTACGACGGGAAGACGGGACAAATCCTGATCAAGGAGCCCAACTTCAGCTGCACCGCGTACGAGATGCCAGTCGTCGCGGACATCGACGGAAGCGGGCGCGCCAAGGTGCTGGTCCCCAACAACAACGTCTGCGCGCCCGATGCCTGCCTGAGCGAGTGGCCGAGCGCGACCGCCGTCCGGTACCTGGGGCTCAAGGCGCTCAAGTCTCCTACCGACAAGTGGGTGAACACCCGCAGCGTCTGGAACCAGCACAGCTACCACGTGACCAACGTCAACCCGGACGGCACGCTACCGTTCCCCGAACCCAACTCGTGGGCGCCGGATCAGTCGAACAGCTACCGCCAGAACGTGCAGGGGCAGGGGCAGTTCAGCTCTCCCGATCTCTCGGTCTGCGCCGTGGACGTCGACATGACGGCCTGCCAGACCACCGGCGCCAAGGTCAGCGCGGTGGTCTACAACGGCGGCGCGCTGCAGGCGGGCCCGGGCGTGACCGTGGACTTCTACGCGGTGCTCGAGAACGGCCAAACGGCGCACATCGGGCAGGGCGCGACCTCCAGGATGCTGAAGCCGGGCGACTCGGAGACGGTGGCCGTCCCCTGGCCGCAGCCGCCGCAGACGCAGAACGTGAAGATCAAGGCGGTGGTCGACGAGCAAGAGAAGATCGGCGATTGCCACCTCGAGAACAACACCATCACCACCGCGAACCCGGTGAAATGCGCGCCGCTCGGCTGAGCGTGACCGGTCCGACGGCTTTTTCCGGGCGCACTCACGGCGCGTCGCGTATCTTGGGTGCGTGACCGACGCTGTCGCGGCGACACCCGCCGCGCCCGAGCCGCAAAGGCAGGTGCAGCGGACGGGCGGGGCCGCCGCGCTGGTCGCCGCGGGGATCCTGCTCAGCCGGATCGCCGGGCTGATCCGGCAGCGCTTTCTCGGGTACTACCTGGCAACGTCGCTGGCCGCGGACGCGTTCACGGCCGCGCTGCGGATCCCGAACTTCCTGCAGAATCTGCTGGGGGAAGGGGTGCTCTCCGCCAGCTTCATCCCCGTCTACGCGGCCCTTCGCGCCCGGGGCGAGGAGGACGAGGCGCGCAAGGTCGCCGGGGCCGTCGCCGGGTTGGTCACGCTCGTCACCGGCGCGCTGGCCCTCGTGGGCGTGCTCGCCACGCCCTGGCTGGTCGATCTGATCGCTCCTGGATTCTCCGGCGAGACGCGCGCGCTCGCCATCGTGCTGGTGCGGATTTTCTTCCCCGGCATCTCGCTTTTGGTCCTCTCCGCTTTCTGCATCGGCGTGCTGAACAGCCACCACCGCTTCTTTCTCAGCTACGCCGCGCCGGTGGTGTGGAGCGGCGCCATCATCGTTGCGCTGGTTCTGGGCGCGCGCGCCGGTCCAGTGGGAGACCAGGCGCGGATCGCGATCTGGGCAGCGTGGGGCGCGGTCGTGGGCGGAGCGCTCCAGCTTCTGGTGCAGCTTCCCACCGCGCTGCGGCTCCTCGGGAAGGGCGCGCGGCTTTCGCTGGGCCGCGGCAACGCCCATGTCGCCGAGGTGGTCCGCAACTTCCTGCCGGTGGTCGCCGGCCGCGGCGTCGTGCAGCTCTCCGCCTATGTGGACATGCTGATCGCGAGCTTCATGCCCAGCGGCACGGTGGCGGCGTTCGGATACGCGCAGACAATCTACCTGCTGCCGGTCTCGCTGTTCGGGATGTCGGTGAGCGCGGCCGCGCTTCCCTCCATGTCGGCGGAGGCCGGTGTGCGCGAGAAGCTGCACGCGCAGACCGAGGCGGGCCTGCGCGCGATCGCCTTTCCGGTGGTGCCCACGGTCGCGGCCTTCCTGGTGCTGGGCGACGTGATCTGCGCCGCGCTCTTCCAGACCGGAAACTTCCGCGCCAGCGACACCTGGTACGTCTGGCTGTTCTTGCTCGGCAGCACCGTGGGACTGCTCGCGGCCACCATGGCGCGGCTGTACTCGAGCGCCTTCTATGCGCTGCGCGACACGCGTTCGCCGCTCCGGTACGCCACCGTGCGCGTCGTGCTCACCGCCAGTCTCGGCGTCTTCGGCGCGCTCTGGCTTCCCCGGCTGCTGGGGCTCGCCGACCTGCGTTACGGCGCGCTTGGGCTGACCGGCAGCGCCGGAGTCGCCGGATGGATCGAGTACGCGCTGCTGCGGCGCGGCCTGGCGGCGCGCATCGGGGACTGCAGGCTGCCGAAGGGCCTGCTTCCTCGCCTCTGGGGCTCGGCCGCGGCCGGGGCCCTGGGCGGATTCGCCGTCAAGCTCTCCTTGCCGCTCCTGCACCCGGTCCCGCGCGCCGCGGTGGTGCTGGGGGTGTTCGGCGTCATCTACCTGGCCTGCACCTTGGGTCTCGGCGTCACCGAGGCGTCGCGGTCGCTGGCGAGGGCACGCAGGCTGCTGCTCCGCCGCTGAATATCCGTTATAAGCGACGGCATGCGACTTGCCGCCGTCCTCTGTCTCGCCGCGATCGCCGCCGCGCCCGCGCCCGGGTTCGCACAGAAAGCCCCCTCGAGTCCGGTCACCGCCGATCAGGCGCGGAAGATCGTGCCGCGCGCCGATCTGACGGACCTCACCGACGCGCAGCGCGGCGTGTTCGTCGAGGTGGCGACGGAGGTGTTCAACTACGCCGGCTGCCAGGACACGCTCGCGCGATGCCTGGCCGAGGGGCAGAAGGACACGCACGCGCTGCGGATGGCGGCGCTGATCAAGGCGCTCTGCGCGGAGGGAGCGCGGGCCTCGAACATCGTCGAGGCGGTCGAGAGCTACTACGCGTCGTTCGATCCGGCCCAGCGGACTTCGGTCAAGGCGGACAACTGCCCCACGCTCGGCACCGGGCCGGTGACGCTGGTCGAGTTCAGCGACTACCAATGCCCACACTGCGCCGCCGCGGTTGCTCCGCTCGAGGCGCTGGTCACGAAGGATCGGAAGGGGCAGGTGCGGCTCTGCTCGAAGTACTTCCCGTTCGCCCAGCACCCGCGCGCCCGGCTCGCCGCCGCCTGCGCCGAGTACGCGCGCAAGAAGGGCAAGTTCTGGGAGATGAACGCGGTCATCTTCTCGAACCAGGACGCGCTCGAGGACGAGGACCTCAAGCGCTACGCGAAGCAGATCGGACTCGACGGCAACGACATGCTCAAGCAGGTCTACGCCGGGACCTTCGACGACGCGGTGGAGAAGCACCGCCGCGAGGGGATGGCGGCCGGCGTGGAGAGCACGCCCACCTTGCTCATCGATGGCCGGCGCAACGTCCTGCCGCTCAAGGCCTGGTACCTGGCGTTCACGGTCGACGACGAGCTGCAGTGGCAGCGCGAGAAGGGCTGGAAGTTCGGCGCCGCGCCCCAGGGCCGCGCCGCCCAGGGCAAGTGATGGGGCATTGGCTGCTCAAGACGGAGCCCGGGGTCTTCTCGTTCGATGACCTGATGCGGGAGCCGAAGCAGACCACGAGTTGGAACGGCGTGCGCAACTACCAGGCCCGCAACTTCCTCCGCGACGGAATGAAAAAGGGCGACAAGGTGCTGATCTATCACTCCAGCGCGGAGCCGCCGGCGGTGGTCGGAATCGCGGAGGTGGTGCGCGATGGATATCCGGATCCGACGCAGTTCGATCGGAAGGACGACCACTACGACGCCGAGAGCGCAAAGGACGAGCCGCGGTGGTACCAGGTGGACGTGAAGGGCGTGCGGAAGCTGCCGCGCGAGGTGACGCTGGACGAGATTCGGGCGACCAAGGCGCTGGCGAAGATGCCGCTCGTGCAGCGGGGGCAGCGCCTGTCGGTGCAACCGGTAGCCTCGGACGAGTTCGATCTGATCCTGAAGATGGGCTCGAAGTGACCTTGCCACGGCGGGTCCTACCGGGGTAGACAAGCGCCCCCTGCGGGCGCTTAGCTCAGTTGGATAGAGCGTCGGTCTCCGAAGCCGAAGGCCACTGGTTCGAATCCAGTAGCGCCCGCCACTCCCAGGGCATCCATCCACTGAATACCGTCAGCGATGCCCTGGTACAGCACCTCCCGATGATGAATTCTCGCGAACCTGATCAACCGCGATCGCCAGGGTCGGCCATGCGTACCCCGCCCCGTCGGGCATCAGAACTTCTGCACGATGCGGCCCCAGACGAATCGGCCGACGAAGTCGTAGGAGGGATCGGCGTACGTGAGGAACGAGCTGTAGAGGGCGGGCGGGCTGGCGTCGAAGGCGTTCCGGATGCCTGCGGAGAACGAGGTCGTGCCGAGAGAGCTCCTCAGCACGTAGCTCGCGTAGACGTCGAACGCCGTGTACGAGGCGACGTGATGGACCGGGTAGGGCAGCCCGTCGGAGCAGAGGCCACGGCCGAATCTGGTGCTTCCGCCTTGCGGGGCGCACTCGTCGAAGCCGCCGATGTATCGCGCGGCGACGCCGGCGTTGAACGGCCCGAGACCGTAGTCGACGCCGGTGTTGAAGCGCAGCCGCGGCGTCACGCCGAGAGAAGGGTTGAACACGCTGAGGTCGTAGTTGCCTGCGCTGTGCAGCACTTTCCCGCTCGGCAGGATGACGTCCGACTTGATCAGGTAGTTGCCGTCGACCCAGAATCGGAAGCGGCCGGCGGGCGTGGCCAGGGCGGTGCGGAGGACCACGTCGATTCCGCTGGTGATCACCGAACCGGCGTTCTGCTGGACGTCGAGGAATTTCTGGATCGTGCCGGTCGCCGGATCGCGCGTGATCAGGCTGCAGTCCTTCGGATCCGGAGCCACGTTCGAGTTGGTCGAGGCCGGATAGCAGCCGGCGATGATCAATGGTGCTCCGAGACCCCTCGTGACCACGTCGTCCAGTCGGACGCGGTAGAAGTCGGCGGTGAGGGACAGGCCCCTCAACTGGGGCGGCTCGATCACCGCGCCGACGGTCGCGGTAGTGGCGGTCTCCGGCTGCAGCGCGGGGTTGCCGCCCGTGGTGGAAGCGAACGTATTGCTGGTGTCGCGATTGTTCACGGCGGCCGCGCCGCCTGGCCCCGCCGCGCATTGCGCGCGCAGCGCCGGATTCGTGTCGGGAATGCTGGCGCAGGGGTCGGTCGCCCTCTCGATGGTGTTGACCTGGCCGCTGTAGAGCTCGTCGATCGCCGGGGCCCGGAACGCGGTCGACCAGGTGCCGCGCAGGGTCAGGCCGCGAATGGGCCGCCAGCGTCCGCCGACCATGTACGTGAAGTTCGTGCCGTACGATGAATAGTCAGACAGGCGTCCCACCGACTGTACCTCGACGTCGTCGGCAAGCGGGACGTTGCTCACGAGCGGCAACAGCAGCTCCAGATACGCTTCGTGGACCCTGAACGAGCCGCTCAAGGGCTGCCCCGCGAAGTCGAAGGAGTGGCCGAGGTTGGCGATGGCGTTGGGCTGGAACCCGCCGGACTCGCGCCGGAACTGGTACCCCAAGGCGATCCCCGCCGGCCGGTCGGCGGCAACGGTGAACAACTCGCGGGTCAGTTCCGCGTCGACGGCGGCGAGTTGCGACCAGCCGTATGCGGTTCCACTGAATGCTCCGAGCGACTGCGCCATCTCAGGCGTGACGCTGCCGGCTCCGAAGAGGTTCGCGGGTGTGCACCCCGCGATCGGCGCAGCGGGGGTTCCGCAGTGCCAGACGCCGTTCTGGTCCTGGAAGGCCGGGCCGAGGGCCTGGGCGGCCTTGCTGGTGTCGAGCGAATTGCTCTCCAGCGTGTTGGTGGAGGTGCGGCCGTACTGGAGGGAGAGCGACCAGGACGTGTTCTCGACCGTGCCGTCGAGACCTGCGGTCGCGTGCACCGTATTCGAATCGGGCTCCGCGGCGCGCGGCCCGAATTCGTCGAGGCGCCTCGTCGCCGTGGTGATTTGGACGGCGAATGGGTTGTACGGATTGGTCGGATCGATCGGGGCGCCTTCGAAGGCGGTGAAGAGCGGCTCCGGCGCGGTTTGGGAGCGCGACTCGATATGGACCCACGATGCCTGCATCCGTGCGCGTGCGAAGTCGGTGAGTCGGTAGTCGCCGTTCGTGAAGAGCGAGAACCGATCAGTTGACGTGATGTGGTACGTCATCCCTTCGGAGCTGTTCGGGTTGGCGAGGTCGTTCGCGGGCCCGCTGGCGATGAACTTCCGCCACTTCTGACCCGTGAGTGCGTCGATCACGACAGGCACGCCCATCGCCGGGTTGCCGTCAGCGATCCAGACCGTGGGGCCCGCGCCAGGATATGCGGCGTTGAGCGCCTGGCACAGCTGTGTCGGGCAATTCGCGGGATCTACGCGCGCCGTTCCGGCGGGGACGGCAGTCGATCCCGACGGATCGACGCGCCCGCTGGCGAAATCGTAGGCGACCTGGCGTTGGGCCCAGGACCGATCGGCGGTCATGACCGGTGACTGGTGGAAATAGCCCAGCGAGACGAGAAACCCTCCCCGATCGCCGGACAGGCCCCCGGTGCCGTTCACCTGCACTTGCAGCGCGTCGCCGTGGGAAGAGATGCCGCTGTAAGGCTCGATCTCGGCGCCGTTCATCCTCCGCCGCGTGATGATGTTCACCACCCCCGCGATCGCGTCGGAGCCGTAGACGGCGGACGCGCCGTCCTTGAGGATCTCGATGCGATCGATCGCGGCGGTGGGGATCGTGTTCAAGTCGACCCCGGGACTGAACCCACTGCCCGCCCCGATCCCCCCGTTGACCCAGCGCTGGCCGTCGACCAGCACCAGCGTGTGTCGCGCGCCGAGGTTGCGCAACGACACCTGCGTCGAGCCGTCGGCCGCACCG
>DASQAS010000178.1:0-35861 GCA_035635635.1 Myxococcales bacterium
GCTCGCGCAGCTTCGGATGCGTCTGTCCGGTGGAGGTGCGACCCACCGCGAGCACTTTCTTGATGCCGTCGTCCCGCAAGCACTCGCGCAGGGCGGCCTGTCCTACCATGCCGGTCGCGCCGAAGAGGATGACGTTCACGATGGGCGGGATAGCGCGTTCCACGGCGCCTGGCCAGCACCAGCCACGGGCGGTTTCGTGATCATCCTGTTGGTCCGCAGCGGGCTCACGACGCAGCCGAGGCAAGCATCCTCCAGCTTACGGATGGGATTGTCAGACTCTTCCGGTAAACTGTCCCCAATCGATGAAGCAGCTGACATTGAGAATCCCGCAGCGAGGCGGAAAGCGAAAAAGCGCCGGCCGGAAGCGCAAGGCGCCGCGTCCGCGCGTCTCACATAAGGCGCGGCCGCGATTCGAAAAGCCAGCAGCGGTGCTGGTGACCCTACGCGTCAGCCGTGGCGTGTGGAACCTGCGCAGCCGGCGGTGCTTCGAGGCCATCGAGGCCTGCTTCGCGAACGCCCGCGGGCGGTTCGGGCTCCGCATCATCGAGTTCTCCGTTTTGGGCAATCACCTGCACCTGCTGGTCGAGGCTGACTCAGACCAGTCTCTCTCTCGGGGAATGCAGGGGCTCGGCGTGCGCATCGCGAAGGCATTGAACCGCGTGATGCACCGCCGCGGCAGCGTGTTCGACGACCACTACCACGCGCGCCTGCTGCACTCTCCGACCCAGCTGGCGAACGCGATCGGCTACGTCCTCGGGAACCACGAGCACCATTACGGGCCATCGCAAGGCGACGATCCGTATTCGTCGCTCGCCTGCAATCGGCTAGCCGTGCTGAGCAGGCCCAGGACCTGGCTCATCCGAATGGGATGGCGGCGGTCGCGAGTCATGTCCGTATGGCTGGAACGATGGCGGGCCATCGCGCCCTACGGGCGATTTCCGAGCCTCCGCTCCACCCAGAGACGCGCGGTCAGAATCTGCACGCAGACCAGCACGGGCGTGGCCACTACCGCCCCGACCAGCCCGAACACCGCGCTGAAGAACCCCTGCCACACCAGCAGCAGCGCCGGCTGCAGCTTGACCGCGCGCTTCATCACCAGCGGCTCGACCAGGTACCCCTCCACGATGTGCACGCCGACGTAGACCGCCGCCGCGTACAGCAAGTGGGTCGTATCCTGCGCCGCCGCCACCAGCAGGCCGGGGATCGCGCTCGCGATGGCGCCGACGTACGGCACGAAGGTGGCGAAGAACGTCAGGATCCCCAGCACCAGCCATCCCTTGATCCCCGCCACGGCCAACCCGACGGTGGTCAGGGCTCCCATGATGGTCATCGACACGAGGATGCCGCCCACCCACTTGCGCAAGCCCTGCGCCGTCTCGGCGAACGAGGTGTCGAAGACCTCCTGGTAGCGTCGCGGTACCAGGGCCCGCAGCCCGCGCATGTAGACCTCCGGCTCGTTCACCAGGAAGAGACCCAGGACCAGCACCAGCACCGCGGCCGTGAGCGCGGAGAAAACGCCCAGCACTCCTTTGATCGCTTGCTCGGCCACGGCTTCCGGCGGGGGCACGGCCTGCTGCTGCTGGCCCTTCGGCTTCTGTTGCTTCTGTCCCCCGCTGCGGAGCTGCTCGAACTTTTCCTGGAGCGATCGCAGGCCTTTCTGCGCCTCGTCGCGCAGCGTGTCGGCCTGGCTGACCAGCTTCGCGGCGCCCACCGCCACGGCGCCGCCGATCCCTCCGAGGATCACCAGCACCACGATCAGCACTGCCACCCCCCGTTTCATGTGACGGGCCAGCCAGTCCACGGGGAACGAGAGCACGATCCCGATCAGGATTCCCAGGAACGCCAGCAGCACGATCTCGCGCGCGAGCCACAGGGCCGCGATCGCCGCCGCTAGCGCGATCAGCTTGGCCCCGGTCCTCCAGGCGGGATCGACCGACGGCCCTTGGTCCGGGTCGCGTGCCTCTGCCTTCGTCACCACGGCCGGGGAAACCCTCCCCGTCGCCCTACCGCTGCGAAAGCCATCTCTTCTGCAGCCAGGACGTCAACTCCGGCGCGCCCTTGGCGCGGAACGCCGTGCATTGCCGCACGTGCTCGAGCGCCTGGGCGAAGCGCCGGTCGCCCCCGGGGAAGGCGCGAACCCGCGCCCGGAAGGACTCCTCCAGCATCTGGGCTGGCGCGTCGTCGCAGAACCCGCTGCCGATGTTGGCGAGCCCCGCGCCGTAGTCGCGCGGCATCCGGCGGACGATCTCGTCGAAGCTCTCCCGCACGAACTGCGCCGCTGCCTCCCGCGTGGCCGGATCGCGCGACGGACCCCAGACCAGCGCGATCGCCTCCCGAGGATCGAACTCGTCGGAAAGGAAGATCCGGAATCCCTCCTGAACGAGCCGTCCGTCCCGGAACTCGCCCATCCCCGAGAGGATCCGCTGCCGCTCGACCCGGTCCTTCTCCGCCTTGGCCGCCGCGTGCAGCTTCTCGTAGAAGGCGGCGTCTCCCTGCAGCGCGGCGAGGAACAGCGCGGCGGAGGCCAGCTCCGGGCTGGTCGATCGGTGGTCCGCCAGCCAGCGGTCGGCCACCTTCCTGGCATCGGCGCGAAGCTGCGGGTCGCGGCCCTCGTTGCCCACCAGCTCCAGCAGCTTGGGACGCAGGATGCGCAGGTCGTCCGCCTCGCCTTTCTTCTCGCTGAAGCCGAGCGCATGCGCGCGGCCGCCGAACGTCTCGCGGATGTACGCCGTGTACTTCGGCACGGTATCCTCCGCCAGAAAGCCGTGGTCGCCGGCGAACGCGATCGCGGGAAGCAGCGTCTCGATCACGTGCCGGTCCTTGTCGCCTCCCAGGGCCGCTGCCAGCTCGTAGACTCTGGGCAGGGCCGCCGCTCCCGCGCGCGCCGCGGCCTCCACATCCGAGAAGAACGCCATCCGTTCAGGAGCGGTGAGCCGGGCGACGCTGCGAGTGAGCTTTTCGGTCTGCGCGTCGTCGAGCGCGGTGCGGTAGTAACCGCCGGCGCCCGCGTTCGGCATCACCCAGGCCGGGCATTCGCCCAGGTCGATGCTGCCCTTCGGGTCGCCGAGGAGCGTGCAGGTCCGCCCCCGATCCGTGCGGAGGCAGACGGGGACCTGCCAGGTCTGCGGCGGTGGGGGATTTTGCGCGGCGCCCAGCGGCAGATAGCGCGCTTGCGACAGATCGGCGCGACCTTTCCCGCCCTCGCACGCCACCTGGACCGTGACCAGCGGCAGCCCGGCCTGATCGAGGAAGGTGGAGAACGGGGCCGACACGTCCTTCTCCGCGGCCTCCGAGATGGAAGCGAGGAACTCCTTCGCGGTGGCGTTCCCGTCCGCGTGCTGGCGCACGTAGGCCTGCACGCCTTTGCGGAAGCGATCCTCGCCCACGTACTCCTCGAACATCCGGATCACCGCCGCGCCCTTCTGGTACGTGATGGTGTCGAACGCGGTCTTGATGTCTCCCTCGCTGAGGATCGGCTGCCGGATGCGCCGAGCCGAGAGGAGTTGATCGGCGCTCATCGCCCGCTGCAGCGACACCGTCCGCTCCTCCGGAGCGCCCCAGGAGGGCTGGAAGGTCTCGACGGCGTGGAAGGTCATCCAGGTCGCGAACGCCTCGTTGAGCCAGATGTCGTCCCACCAGGCGTTGGTCACCATGTCGCCGAACCAGAGGTGCGCGAACTCGTGCGCCTCCACGTCGGCGGCCAGCCGGCGGAACCGCGGCGACTCCATGCCCGGCTTCACCAGATTGATCCGCTGCGCGAAGGTGATCAGGCCCGGGTTCTCCATCGCCCCGCCGCCGAGCGGAACCTCGATCAGGTCCAGCTTCGGGTAATGGTAGGGAATGCCGAACCAGGCCTCGAGGATGCTCATCAGCTTCGGCGAGGACTGCGCCGAATACTTCGCCCACGAGGTCTTGCCGCGCGTGACCACGATCCCGACCGGCGCGCCCGACTTCACCTTGCCGGCGGGGACGCGCTCGAACGGCCCCACCCCGAACGCGAGTAGATAGCTGGGCAAAGGCTTCGTCTCGGCGAAGCGGACCACCTTCATCTCGCCGCTCTCGTCGGTCGCCTCGGCCGGCGTGTTGAAGTACGCGGCGTCCGTCTTCGGCACGCGCAGCGTGACCCGCCAGGGGATCTTGTAGAAGGGCTCGTCGAACGACGGCAGGATGCGGCGCATCCCCAGCGGCTCGCCCTGGGTGAGCACGTACCACTCGCCGTTCTCCTGCTGGCGGAAAGCGCCCTCGTTGTCGGACCTCGAGAGGCGGCCCTTCCAGCGGATGGTCACCGTGGCATTTCCGGCGGAAAGAGGATTCGTGAACTGCAAGCCCGCGAAGGACGGCTGCGCGGGGATCACGTTCGCCGGCGGCTCCGTCCCGGTGATCTCGATCGTGTCGGCGTTCAGCCAGAGGATGGGCAGCGGCTGGTCCACGGCCAGCTCGATCTGCTCGACGCCGGTGAAATCGTCCTTGCGCGGATCGAGGGTCAGCTCCGCGGTCACCCGCGTGGGCCGCGCGCCTGGCGGCAGCCGCAGGTGCGGCGGGATGAGCTGCGCCTGCGAGCCCTCGGGCCGCACGAACTTCAGCGCGAACCGATCGCTCTGGCCCCGCTTGCCCGCCCGGGTGGCGGCGCCGGGCGACGCGTTCCAGTCCCGCGCGTCCTCGGGATTGCGCAGGAAGGTCCCCTCCTCCGCGAGCTTGAAGCCGGCCTTCTCCACCTCTTCCTTGACCACCGCCTCGTCGATCCGATGGAGCGACTGCGTGGAGGACAGCCCGCTCCCGGACTTCGCGCTGGAGTCGATCACCACGTAGGTCCCGCCCGGGCGCAGCACGTTGAAGATGACCTTGCTCATCCGCACCCGGTCGACCGGCATGTTCGCGATGTCGTGGTAGACGGCGTTCATCACCACCAGGTCGAGGTCCCTGGCTCCGGCGGGGACCGGGTCGTCGAACGGGAGGTCGGCCCGCACCACGTCCTTCATGGCCGGATGCGTGAAGCGCTCGGCGAGGCCGTCCTTCAAGAAGCCCAGCCAGCGCGGATCGTTCTGCATGTAGACCGTGCCGTTCGGAGCGACGGCCCGCGCCAGCAGCTCGGAGGTGTAGCCGGTGCCCCCGCCCAGCTCCTCCACCTTCGCGCCGGGCTTCACGCCGAGGAACTCGAGCGTCGCCGCCGGCTTGCGGCCGGGGTCGAGCTTGCGGTCGGCCTCGGTGCGATCCGGGGCATCCAGCACCGCGGCCCAGGCAACCTGCTTCGGCTTCTCCATGGGAACTGGGGAAGAAACGGGAGCAGCCGGCGCCGGCTTTGGAGTGGACTGGCAGGCGGCGGCGCAGGCGAGCAGCAGGGCAATGCGCTTCATGGGCGTCCTTTCGGGCAAGGGCGGCGCTTCGTTACCAGAGAGTGGAGCGACCCACCAGCGCCGAAAACAGGGAACGTGCGACGGTGCGCCCGAGGCGCTCGCGCAGCGACGGACTCCTCTCGAAGGCGACCCGGTACAGATTGGCGTCTGCCGCCCGGCCCACCAGGTACTCGTCGCTGGTGCGCAGGAGGTCGACCAAGCCGAGGTCCAGCCCGCGCCGCGCGAGCCAGTGCTCACCGGTGGCCACCTTGTCGAGATCCAGGTTCGGACGCTGTGCCTTGACGAACTCCTTGAACAGCTGGTGCGTGTCCTCGAGCTCCTCCTGGAACTTCTTCTTCCCGCGCTCGGTGATCTCCCCGAAGACGCTGACCGTCCGCTTGAACTCGCCGGCGGTCATCTCCTGGAAATCGATGTCGTGCTTCTCGAGGAGCCGGTGGAGATTCGGGATCTGCGCGACCACGCCGATGGAGCCGATGATCGCGAACGGCGCGGCCACGATCCGGTCCGCGACGCAGGCCATCATGTAGCCGCCGCTGGCCGCGATCCGGTCGATGCAGACGGTGACGTGGATGGACTTGTCGCGGAGTCGTTGGAGTTGGGCCGCCGCCAGCCCGTAGTGGGGCACCGCGCCGCCCCCGCTCTCCAGCCGCACCACCACCTCGTCGTCCTTGCCGGCCACCGACGTGATCGCGCTCACCTCCTCGCGGAGGCTGGCCACCGCGGTGGCGAAGAGATCGCCCTTGAAGTCGAGCACGAAAACGCTGGGCCACGTCTTCGCGCGGCCGGCCCGATCCTTCTTGCGCCTCTTCAGGATCTTTCTCAGCTCCTTGCGGCCGACGATCTCGGCCCGCAAGGCGTCGCCGAGGCTCTCGATCTGCCGGTTGAGCGCCCGGACGCGCAGGCCGGGGCCCGAGGGCCGGAAGCGGCGAAGGAGGGAAGCGAGGAACAGCAGAATCGCGGCGATGGTGGCGAAGACGACGAAGCCCCTGGCCGCGAAGCCGAGTGCGTCGTGGAGGATGTCCATGGCGCCCCTCGTACCCCGGCTGCGCGCCGCTCGCTAGAAGCGGCGATGAATCGCCTTGGTCCGGGGGACCAAGTCTCGCGCCTTCGGCGCTCGTGGTCCAGGAACCAACCCCGCGGCAGCTGGGATTTGTTGACAGGCCCCCCAGCCGCGCGTGACACGTCTCAAGCATGGCGAGGCTCGAATCAGGCCTGCGGCGCGCCCGCTTGAGGAGCGGCCTCAAGCAGGGCGAGCTCGCGGAGCGGGCCGGGATCAGCCGGCAGACGCTGAGCGTCCTCGAGTCCGGACGCGGCCAGCCGGCCACCCTGATCGCGCTGCGCCTCGCCCGCGTGCTGGGTTGCCGGGTCGAAGAGCTCTTCTGGCTGCGCGACGAAGGCGGCGAGCTGACGGCGGAGCTCGCCGGCGAGGGCCGGCCGCGGACCGCGAAGGCGGACCGCGCGCTGGTCGCCAACGTGGCCAGCCGCTGGGTGGCGCATCCGTTGTCGCGCGAGGATCCGCTCGCGCTCACCACTCCCGCCGACGCCCTCCTCGTCCGCTCCCGGCAGGCGGACTCGTTGGTGCGGCTGCGGCCGCTGCGGCCGCTGGAAGCGCTCCTGGCCAACGTGCTGGTCAGCGGGTGCGACCCGGGGCTCGCCGTGCTGGCGGGCCGCGTCGAGGACCGCTGGCCGGGGCAGCGGCTGTGCTGGATTCCCTTGTCCAGCGACGCTTCGCTCAAGGCGCTGGGGCGGGGCCACGTTCACGTCGCGGGCGCCCATCTCTTCGACGAAGAGACGGGCGAGTACAACCTGCCGTTCGTGCGCCGCGCCTTCGGCGGACGGCCCATGGTGGTGGTCACCTTCGCGCACCTGGAGGAGGGCTTCGCCGTCGCCAAGGGGAACCCGATGAAGATCCGCAAACCGGAAGACATCGCCCGGTCGGAGGTGCGCTTCGTCAACCGGGAGCCTGGCGCCGGCGCCCGCCGCCTCCTCGACCGGCTCCTCCGCAAGGCGCGGGTCCCCTCGTCCGCAGTGAAGGGCTACGGAAAGCTGCTGGGCGGGCACCTCCAGATTTCCCAGGCCGTCGCGATGGGGGCGGCGGACGCGGGCATCGTCGCCCGCAGCGCCGCCATCGCCCACGGGCTCGACTTCGTTCCCCTCTCGGAGGAGCGGTTCGACCTGGTGTTCCCCAAGGAGTGGAGCGCCGACGTCCGGGCGACCCGGATCGTCGAGACGCTGGAAGGGCGCGCCTTCCGGCGCGAGCTGGCCAGCCTGGGCGGTTACGACACCCGGCAGTCGGGGCAGGTGGTGACCGAGCTGCGCTGAATCCGTCGCGCAGGGTTGACATTCTGTCGAATGTACACGACATCTTCCCCTCCCTGGAGAGGGACATGCGGTCGCTTGGGCTCCAACGCATCGGGCTGGTCTTCGGCGTCGCGCTCTCGGTGCGGGCTGCGCCGTCCCGCGAGCTGGTCGTGTTCGCGGCCGCCTCGCTCCGGGAGGCCTTCGGGGAGCTGGGCCAGCGGTTCGAGCGAGCGCATCCCGGCGTCAGGGTGGTCTTCAACCTCGCCGGCTCGCAGGAGCTGCGCACGCAGATCGAGAACGGCGCCGCTGCGGACGTGTTCGCCAGCGCCGACCAGAAGCACACGCAGGCGCTGGTCGACGGCAAGCTCGCGGCCGGGCCGCGCGTATTCGCGCGCAACGAGCCGGTGCTGGTGGTCCCAAAGGGAAATCCGGCGGGCATCGCCGGGCTGCAGGACCTGCCCAACGCGAAGCGGATCGTCGTGGGCGCCCCGGAGGTCCCGATCGGGGCCTACACGCAGCGCATCCTCGACGCCGCCTCGAAGCGGTACGGGAGCGACTTCCGCGCCGGGGTCGAATCGCGGGTGGTCTCGCGCGAGCTCAACGTGCGCCAGGTGCTCGCCAAGGTGACGCTGGGCGAGGCCGACGCCGCGATCGTCTACCGCACCGACGTGGCGGCGGCGAAGCAGAACGTCGAGTTGATCGCGATCCCCGCCGACTTGAACATCGCGGCCGAATATCCGATCGCGGTCCTCACGCCGTCAAAGCAGCCGGCCCTTGCCGGCGAGTTCGTCGCGCTGGTCTTCTCGCCCGCGGGCCAACAGATCCTGGCCCGGTTCGGCTTCCGGCCTGCCCCGTGAAAGCCGGGGTGAGCGCGTGGGATGGGGTCCAGCTTGCCGGCTCGGCGCTGATGGGAGCGTTCCTGATCCTCCCCGTGCTCGGGCTGGTCGCCACGTTGAGCTGGGAGGATTTCCTCGGCGGCCTGCGCAATCCACTGCTCGGACCGGCGCTCCGTCTGTCCCTGTTCACCACCTCCAGCAGCCTCGCCCTGGTGGTCGTCTTCGGCCTGCTTCTGGCGTGGCGCGTGGCCCGCAATCCCGGCCGTGCCTCGCGCGTCCTGGAAGCGATCGCGCAGCTTCCCGCGGTGATTCCGCCGGCGGTGGCCGGGGTAGGTCTGCTGCTCGCCTTCGGCCGCCGCGGCCTGCTCGGCGGCTGGCTCGACCGCCACGGCATCGCGCTCGCCTTCAGCACCCCGGCGGTGATCCTGGCCGAGGCGTTCGTCTCCGCGCCCTTCTTCGTGCAATCGGCGATCGCCGCCTTCCGCCGCCTGGACGAGAACCTCCTGGTGGTCGCCCGCACGCTGGGCGCGTCGCCCTTCCGGACGTTCCTGCGCGTCGGGCTGCCCTTGGCCGCACCGGGCCTGGTGGCCGGCGCGGCGATGAGCTGGGCCCGCGCCGTGGGCGAGTTCGGCGCGACGCTCCTCTTCGCCGGCAACCTGACCGGGCGCACGCAGACGATGCCGCTCGCGGTCTACACCGCCATGGAATCCGACCTGCGCGCGGCGCAGGCGCTCTCGCTGATCCTGGTCGCCGTCGCCTTCGCGCTGCTCTTCGTCCTGCGGCGCGTCGCGCCCGCCGCCATGCTGCCGGGAACGGAGGCGCGCGGTGCTTGAGATCCGCGTCGCGCGCCGGATCGGTCCGCTCGATCTGCGGATCGATCTGTCGCTGGACGGCGAGACCGTCCTCTTGGCCGGTCCCAACGGCGCGGGCAAGACCACGCTGCTGCGGCTGCTGCTCGGCGTCCTGGCCCCGGACGAGGGCCGCATCGCGCTCGGCGGGCGCGTGCTCTTCGACCGCGAGCAGGAGATCGACCTCGCGGTCGAGGATCGCGAGCTCGGATACCTGCCCCAGGATTACGCTCTCTTCCCGCACCTCGACGTGATCGGGAACGTCACCTTCGGCCTCGCCCGCCTGGCTCGCTCCGAGCGCCTGCGACGCGCGAGCGATTGGCTCGCCCGGCTCGGAGCAAGCCATCTCGCGCGCCGCTTTCCCTCCGCCTTGTCGGGAGGGGAGCGCCAGCGCGTCGGGCTCGCGCGGGCGCTGGCGAGGAATCCCCGCGCGCTCCTGCTCGACGAGCCGTTCGCGTCGCTGGACCAGGTCGCCCGCCGCGAGCTGCGCGTCTCGATGCGGGGGTGGCTGCGGGACTGGCAATTGCCCGCGCTGATCGTCTCGCACGATCCCGCCGACGCCGTGCTCGCCGACCGGATCGCCATCGTCGAGCGCGGGCGGCTCATCCAGCAGGGCACTCTCGACGAGCTTCAGAAGGCCGCAGCGTCCAGCTTCGTGTCGGGTTTCGCCGGCGAATCCGTGTAGGTGGCTGTCGCCTATTGACAGGCGGACGCTTCACTCCAGAAGCCGGGGCCGGGCGCGATGCGTTCGGCTATTCCATCTGCCCATGGCAACGGAATCGGACCTGGCCGTCGAGAAAGGTCCACAAGCGCCCGTATCCAGCGCGCCGCCCGCGATCGCGCCCGTGGCCGAGGACCCGCACGCCTTCCTCCGCGGCGGCGGCGAGATGGGAGAGCGCACCCGAGGCCTGGATTGGTCGAAGTCGGCGGTCGGTCCCGTCGAAGGGTGGCCCCAGAACCTCAAAACGGCCGTGGGGATCTGCCTGGGCTCCCGCTATCCGATCGTGATCTGGTGGGGGAAGACCACGCTCACGACCTTCTACAACGACGCGTACATCCCCATCCTCGGCGTCACCAAGCACCCGGGCTGGCTGGGCCGGTCGGGAAAGGAATGCTGGAGCGAGATCTGGCACGTGATCGACCCGATGCTGGAGGGCGTCTTCGGCACCGGCGAGGCCACCTGGTCGGAGGATTTCCTGCTCGTCCTCCACCGGAACCTTCCGCGTGAGGAAGGCTACTTCACCTTCTCGTACAGCCCGATTCGCGAGGATTCCGGGGCCGTCGAAGGCATCTTCTGCGCGTGCACCGAGACCACGGGCCGCGTGATCGGCGAGCGCCGCCTGCGCACGCTGCGCGACCTGGGTCGGACGGTGATGGCCGCGAAGGCGGTCGACGAGGCCTGCGAGATCACCGCGCACACGCTCGCCGCCAATCCCGCCGACATCCCCTTTGCCCTCGTTTATCTGCTGGAGCCGGACGCGGGTCATGCGCGCCTGGTCGCGACCACCGGCCTGCAGGCCGGCAGCGCCGCAGCTCCGAAACGGTTGGACCTGAACGCGCCCGAGAGCCCTGGCTCCGAGACCTGGCCGCTGCGTCGCGTGTTCGAAACCGGCGCTCCCGAGCTCGTCTCCGATCTCCCGGCCCGCTTCCCGCCGCTCCCGGGCGGTCCCTGGCCCGAGTCTCCCGAGACTGCCCTGGTCCTGCCCATCGCCGCTCCCAACCAGGCCCGGCCCACGGGCTTCCTGGTCGCCGGCCTGAGCCCGCGGCGGGTGATGGACGCCGACTACCGCAGCTTCTTCGATCTGATCGCCGGGCACGTCGCGACCGCGGTGGCCAACGCGCGCTCGTACGAGGAGGAGCGCAAGCGCGCGGAGGCGCTTTCCGAGATCGACCGCGCGAAGACGGTGTTCTTCTCGAACATCAGCCACGAGTTCCGCACGCCGCTGACGCTGATGCTCGGGCCCATCGAGGAGATGCTGGCCCGCAGCGACGCCGAGCTGCCGCCCGCCGCCAAGGGCCAGCTCGAGGTGGTGAACCGCAACGGGATGCGGCTCTTGCGCCTGGTGAACACGTTGCTCGACTTCTCGCGCATCGAGGCTGGCCGCGTCCGCGCCCAATACCAGCCCACCAACCTCGCAGCCCTCACCGCCGATCTCGCCAGCGTCTTCCGCGCCGCCGTCGAGCGCGCCGGCCTGCGCCTCCGGGTGGACTGCCCGCAGCTGTCCCAGCCCGTCTACGTGGATCGGGAGATGTGGGAGAAGATCGTCCTCAACCTGCTCTCCAACGCCCTGAAGTTCACGTTCGAGGGGGAGATCGCCGTCTCGCTCCATCAGATCAGGGAGACCGTCGAGCTGCGCGTGCAGGACACCGGGACCGGCATTCCGGAGTCCGAGATGCCCCGGCTGTTCGAGCGCTTCCACCGGGTGCAGAGCGCGCGCGGCCGCACCCACGAGGGCAGCGGCATCGGGCTCGCCTTCGTGCATGAGCTGGTCAAGCTGCACGGCGGAACCATCGCTGCCGAGAGCGTGGTCGATCAGGGCACCAGGTTCACCCTCTCGGTGCCGCTCGGGTGCGCACATCTGCCCGCGGAACAGATCGGCAACGACGGCGCGCCCGCACCCACCGCGACCAATGCCGGTCCGTACGTCGAAGAAGCGATGCGGTGGCTGCCGGCCGCGGCCGGGCCCGACGCGGCGCAGATCGAGAGCGTGGGGCTGGAGGCGGAGCGCCGGGTTGCGCGGCCGGACAAGGTTCTCGACCGGCCCCGCGTCCTGGTCGCCGACGACAACGCCGACATGCGGCAGTACATCGTCCGGCTGCTGGCGGACGCGTACGAGGTCGAGGCGGTACCGGATGGCGCAGCGGCCCTGGCGGCGGCGCGCCAGCGCCTGCCGGATCTGATCCTGACCGACGTCATGATGCCCCGGCTCGACGGCTACGGGCTCTTGCGCGAGCTGCGGGGCGACTCGCGCACCAGCGGCACCCCGGTCATCCTCTTGTCCGCGCGCGCCGGCGAAGAGAGCCGCGTCGAGGGAATGCAGGCGGGCGCCGACGACTACCTGGTCAAGCCTTTCAGCTCGCGGGAGCTGCTGGCCCGCGTCTCGGCGCACATCCAGATGTCGCGGCTGCGCTCCAGCGTCAGCGAGGCGCTGCGCGAGAGCAACTCGCGCTTCGAGGCGCTCTTCAACGAGGCGCCCATCGGCATCTACCTGGTGGACGGGCAGATGCGCATCCGGCAGGTGAATCCGAAGGCGCGGCCGGTGTTCGGCGACATCGAAGGGCTGATCGGGAGCGACTTCGTGGAGGTGATGGACCGGCTCTGGCCGCGGGCGTACGCCGAGGAGATCGTGCGCCGATTCAAGCACACGCTGGCGACCGGCGAGTCGCACCACGAGGCGGAACGGATCGAGGAGCGGCTCGATCTCAAGGTGGTGGAGTACTACGAGTGGCAGATCCACCGGCTGCCGCTGCCGGAGGGGCAGTTCGGCGTGGTCTGCTACTTCAATGACATCTCGCGCCATATCCTGGCGCGGCAGGCTCTCGCGGAGGCGGACCGCCGCAAGGACGAGTTCCTGGCGATCCTCGCGCACGAGCTCCGCAATCCGCTGGCTCCGCTCCGCAACGGGCTTCAAGTGATGAAGCTGGCGCGGAGCGATTTCGCCCTGGTCGAGCAGGCGCGCACCATGATGGAACGGCAGCTCACGCAGATGGTCCGGCTGATCGACGACCTCTTGGACATCAGCCGCATCAGCCAGGGCAAGGTGACGCTCCGCAAGGAGCGCCTCGACCTGGACACCGTGGTCCGGCACGCGGTCGAGACCAGCCGGCCGCTGATCGAGTCCCGCGGCCTTGCTCTGGATCTCCACCTTCCGCCCCACAAGATCCTGGTGGAAGCCGACATGACCCGGCTGAGCCAGACCATCGCAAATTTGCTGAACAACGCCGCCAAGTACACGGACCAGGGAGGCCACGTCACGCTGTCCGTCCAGCGGCAGGGGCGCGACGCGGTGGTGAGCGTCCGCGACACCGGCATCGGCATCCCGCGACACATGCTGCCCAAGGTGTTCGAGATGTTCACGCAGGTCGATCGGTCGTCGGAGCGATCGCAGGGCGGCCTCGGCATCGGGCTCTCGCTGGTCAAGCGGCTGGTCGAGATGCACGGCGGTACCGTGGAGGCGCGCAGCGAAGGACACGGGATGGGCAGCGAGTTCGTGATCCGGCTGCCGGTGCTTTCGGTCGCGGGGACCCAGCGCACCGAGGATCGCGAGGAGAGCGTGGAGGCGCCCGGCCGCCGCCGGGTGCTGGTGGTGGACGACAACCGGGACGCGGCGCTCAGCCTGGCGATGATGCTGGAGATGATGGGCAACGAGACCCAGACCGCCTACGACGGGCTGGAGGCCTTCGAGATGGCGCGGGAGTTCCACCCCGACGTGATGCTGCTGGACATCGGGATGCCGAAGATGAACGGCCACGAGACCGCCGCCCGCATCCGGCAGCAGCCCTGGGGGCGGGAGATCGTGCTGGTGGCGATGACCGGCTGGGGACAGGACGACGACAAGCGCAAGTCGCACGAGGCCGGGTTCAACTTTCACATGGTGAAGCCGGTGGATCCATCGGACATCGAGAAGCTCCTGGCGGGGCTGAACACCGGGACGGCCTGACGCCCGCTCACCAGCGCACGTCGAGCTCGCCGCGCTTGCCGTCCTGAATGCGCGCTCGCGCGACCGTGCCGGTCGCCTGGACCAGATCGTAGGCGAACAGCAGCGCACGACTGTACCGGCCGTCTCGGCCTGAGCTGCCATTCGCTCGAAGTTTCGCATGACGCGGTCGGGCAGGCCCGTAAATGGCCGTCATCGCGGGTGGGATTGATGCCCGTGATGGTGCCCATTCCCCGGAACAGGGGACGGCCGCGCGACGTTTTGACCCGGCTGGCGTCTCTCCCACCTGGAGGGGGATGCGGATGACCAGGCTGGCACTGCTCACCGAGGCCGATCTCCGGGGCGCATTGCGGCTCGTCAACGAAGCGCGCGAGTTGCCGCGGTCGTCGCCCGGGCAGCTCCACCACGTGACGCGCGGCCTGGCGGCCATGACCGGCGCACAGGTGGGAATCGCCGGCGAGATGGACTCCTCCTGCAACATCTTTCCTACCCTGGATTTCGGCTGGTCGGGCGACGCCGAGCGCGGCGTCTTCGCCGCGTATGCGCAGGGCATCGTCGAGCTGCCAATCGATCCCGTATTGCCCCATTTGCTGCGGCGCTCGCCCGACCCGGTGATGACCGTTCTCCGGCAGGACCTGATCGGCGATCGCGATTGGTACCGCTCCGCGCACGTCCAGGAGCTGCGCCGGGCGGCCCGAGTGGATGCCTGCCTGTACGTGACCTGGCGCCGCGGCCCGCGCCTCGGCGCGGTGGCTCTGCACCGCGCCTGGGGTGAGCCTCCGATGGGCGACCGGGAGCGCGCCCTGGTCGACGCGGTGCTCGAGCAGTGCGTGTTCCTGCGGCAGCAATCGCCGCTGGACACGCTGCCGCTGCGCCTGCGGGAAGTGCTGGGGCTGCTGTCGCGGGGATTGTCCGAGAAGCAGGTCGCCGCCGACCTGGATCTGAGCGTCCACACCGTGCACGACCACGTGAAGGCGCTGCATCGCCGGCTCGGTGTCCAGAGCCGTGGCGAGCTGTTGGCGATCGCGCTGCGCGCCTGAGAATCGGGGCTCAGTCGCGGCTGCCGTTGTCACCGGCGGGAATCCCGGCCGCGAGCCGCTTTGGTCGCGCGCTCAGTACGAGCCCGACCGGAAGTGATCCCCACCGGGCGCGAAGACCAGGCCGGTGCGCGTGACGGGGTCGATCTCGATCCAGCGCTGGAAGAACCGGGCCAGCGGATGATCTGGGCCAGCCGCCGCAGAGACGAGCGCCGCGGAGTGGGACACCCGCTGGCCCGTCGCAAGGTCGTAGATGGCCACGGAGGCCAGGTCGGGGATCCCGTCGAGGAAGCTTCCGCTCATCGCCCCGGTGTCATAAGAGTGACACCGAGGGTGGCCATCCCCGGAACAGGGGACTCTTACGCGGGCTTTTCCTCAGCGCCGGCCATCGAGAGCCAGAACTGCTCGAGCGCGGCGGCATAACCGGGCGCGAGGGGCAGATGTGCGCTCTCCGCCCGCGTCACCCATCTGGATTCGACGTGCTCGTCGCTGAGGACGATCTCGCCGGGTCCACGCTGGCAGCGGTACCCGACGAGGAAGACGGACATGTTCCGCCGCGGCGGGTCCGGGGGCCTTGTCCAGGCCACGACCGGATCCTCTACGGAGTACGTGAACGCCGCGCCCAGCTCTTCGGCCAACTCGCGCCGCAGGACGGCGGTGGGCGGAAGGTGCTCCTCGCCCACCTCGATGCGTCCGCCGGGCAGCTCCCAGACGCCTTCACCGGAAGACTCGCGAACCATCAGCACCCGGTCCCCGTCCACGATGAATGCCTTGAGCGCTACCTGGAACCTCTGCAGCTCCCGCATGCCAGCCGATGATTAAGGATTCGGGGACACCCTACGCAACTCCGTGCCAACTCTGACGCGGGAGGCCAGAGTTGGCACGGTGGGTTGCGTAGGGTGTCCCCGAAACTGTCCCGAAACTGTGGCTCAGTACCCCGCGAGGCAGTCGATGGCGACCTTGGCTCCTCGAGGCAAGGCCGAGACCTGCACGGTGGCGCGGGCCGGAGGGGTCTTGTTGAAGTAGCGGGCGTAGGTCTCGTTGATCTTGGCGTCGTCCGCCATGTCGGCCACGAAGATGGTGGTCTTCACGACCTTGTCGAGACTTGCGCCGCCCGCCTCGAGGACCGCCTTGAGGTTCTCCATCACGCGCTCGGTCTGGGCCGAGGCGTCGCCCTTCACGGGCTGGCTGGTGGCCGGATCGATCGGGATCTGTCCCGACACGAAGAGGAACGATCCGGGGCTCACGCCGATGCCCTGGCTGTAGGACCCGCTCGCCTTGGGAGCCTGGGCGCTCTGCACGGCACCGCGAGCGCCGCGGGCAAAGGCCACCAGCTCGATCTCGATGCGGGCCCCCTTGGGCAGCGCGGCCATCTGGACGGTCCCGCGCGCGGGGCGCGAGCTCTGGAAGTACCGGCCGTACGTCTCGTTCATCTTCGTGCCGTCGTTCACCAGGTCGATCATGTAGACGTTGCTCTTCACCACGTCGTCGAAGCCGGCTCCGGCGCTGGCGAGGACTGCCTTGAGGTTCTCCATCACGCGCTCGGTCTGGGCGGCGATGTCACCCTGCACCAGCTCGCCCGTCGCGGGATCGATCGGAAGCTGTCCCGAGACGAAGAGCAGCGATCCGGCGCCGACTTCCACGCCCTGGCTGTAGGGCCCGATCGCCTTCGGGGCCTGCGGGCTCGACACGGCGACGGCGCCGCCCGGGGTCGTATCGGCGGCGCGCTTGATGGCGACCCCCTCGATGGCGACGAGCGCTCCCCGCGAGAGAGCCGCGACCTGGACCGTCGCGCGCGCCGGCGGAGTGGAGTGGAAGTATCGGGCATAGACCTCGTTCACCTTGTTGAAGTCCTTGAGGCTGGTGAGGAAGAGGGTCGTCTTCACCACGTCGTCGAAGCCCGCGCCGGCGGCCTCGAGCACCGCCTTGAGGTTCTCCATCGCGCGCTCCGCCTGCTTCGCGGCGTCTCCCTTGATCAGCCGGTCCTTGACGGGATCGACGCCGATCTGGGCGGAGAGGAAGAGGACGCGGCCGGCGGGGGCCTGGACCCCGGCGCTGTACGGGCCGACGGCCTTGGGCGCGTTGCCGCTCTGCACCGCGCGGCGCTCCATGGGGATCGCTGCAGGCGCTGGAGCAGCGGCCGGAGCTGGCGCGGGAGCCGGGGCCTCCGTGATCGCAGGAACGGCGGGCTCGACGATCGGGGGAGCCGCAGGTGGAGTCGCCGCGGCGACAGGTTCAGGAGCGGGTGTCGCTGCCACGCTCTCGGGAACATTGACTGCGTTGTGAGCACAGGCCGCAAGCGCTAGCACCGCCAGGGTCGCGATTCGCATCCGGAGATCTCCTTTTCGTCCCGTCGGGAGGGATCGTCACCATGGCACCGACGGCTTGGCGGATCGCGTTTTCTCATCCACGAGGCGTGGGTCGAAAGGCGCAGCGAGGCGCGCGTGTAGGTGTCGGACGATCGATGAAGCCACCGGACTACAGGCTCCCGGCTGTGATTTTCCAGATTGCCGGAGAACGCGCCCGCGGCCGGTGATCCTGTGAGGATCCTGCGATCCGCAACGGATCTGAAGCGTGCAACTTGGTCCGATTGGCGTTGCCTGCTTTCACAGCGCTCTTCATCATGGCCGATCCCGGCCCCGGGGGATTGCGATGAGAGACGAGATGCTGATCGAATGGACGGGCCAGGATGTCGACGAGCCAGTGGCGCTCCTGGAGCGCCATTGTGAGGCCGTGTACCGGATCGCCGCGAATCTCTGCACTTCCTTGCCTGACGCCGCGGAAGTGACCCGGCAGACCATCCTCTCGGCTTCCCGTGAATCTGGCTCGCGGCCGCACCGAAGCTTCAGGGTCTGGCTCTATGGAATCGCGGTGAGGAAGTCGCTGCGGCAGCGAGAGGCTGACGCCCGCGGATCGGTGTCGCCCGAGATCTTCCTGCCGCACTTCGATGCGCGAGGCAGACACGGCCCACTCCCCGGGCAGTCGCCTGGGCTCGACCAGATCGAGCCGGCGAGCGTCTCGGGTCTGTTGCGGCAGGTGGTCTCCAGCATGGAGCCTCCAGTCGCGGCGGCCTACGTGCTCTGCGATCTGGTGGACCTCCCGGCCAGGGAGGCCGCGGCCATCCTGGAAGTCTCCCCCGAGATCGTCCGCCGGCGCGCGCATCGCGCCCGCCTGATGCTCGGCGGTTTCCTCGAACAGCTCGCCGCTGCCTGAGGCGATTGCGCCATGACCCGGGATCGTCAAGGATCGCGGGCCATGGCGCACACCGATCTGCGCCGCGCGATCGACTTGCTCGCGGCGGGCGA
The DNA here is from genome assembly GCA_035635635.1 of Myxococcales bacterium. Classification (GTDB taxonomy): domain Bacteria; phylum Myxococcota; class Myxococcia; order Myxococcales; family 40CM-4-68-19; genus 40CM-4-68-19. The sequence continues at coordinate 18,340 of DASQAS010000178.1, forward strand.
CTGGCAGGCGGCCCACGACATCGTGCAGGACGACGGCTCGACGCTCGCCGCCTGGCTGCACGGGATCGTCCATACGCTCGAGGGCGACCTCGGCAACGCCCGATACTGGTATCGCCAGGCCGAGCGACCCTTCCGCGGACCTGAGGCGGTGCAGGAGGAGATCGCGGCCGCCCGCCGCGAGGCGTCCGGTCCGGACAGGTGAACCCGATCCGGTTCCGACCGCTCAGATCCCGATCAATCCCACGCGAATCGCGGCCAGCGTGCCCACCCCCATCACGACCCAGAGCGCCAGGCCGAGCAGCAACGGCCGCAGGCCCACGGACCGCAACGTCTTCCGGGAGAGCCCGAGCCCGACCAGGAACAGCGTGAGCACCAGCGCGCGCCGCGCCCCCGCGGCCACCAGGAGGCCGGGCGCGTGCAGCGAAGGAACGAAGCTCGTCAGCGCCGCGAGCACCACGAACCCAACGATGAACCACGGCCGCTGGCCCGGCTTCCCCACGGCGCCCTCGGGACCGCGGCTCGATCCCAGGATCATCGTGAGCGGCACGATCCAGAGCGCCCGGGCCAGCTTCACCGTCGTGCCGATCTGCAGCGCGGTCGGCCCGTACTGCATCGACGCTCCCACCACCGAGCTGGTGTCGTGGATCGCGAGCGCGGCCCAGAGGCCGAACGCCCGCTGATCGAGCGCGAGCCAGTGGCCGACCGGCGGGAAGACGAGCAGCGCGACGGAGTTGAGGACGAACACGGTACCCAGCGCGACGGAGATCTCTTCGTCGTCGGCTCCGAGCACCGGCGCCGCTGCCGCGATCGCGCTGCCGCCGCAGATCGCCGTGCCCGCCGCAATCAGGAGACCCGTGCGCCGCTTCACCGCGAGCAGCCGCTGCAGCAAGAAGCCCAGCCCGAACGTGACCGAGATGCCCAGCACCGTGTATCCGACCCCGCGGGCGCCGACGCGGAGCACGGCCGGCAGATCCATCGCGGCGCCAAGCCCGATGATCGCCGCCGGCAGCATCTTGCGCGAGAGCCATCGCGTCCGCTCCGCGAGCGGGTTGCCCAACGTCACCGCGAGCAGGATCCCGCCCGCCAGCGCCGCCGCGGAGGGGACGGCGGGCAACAGGGTGAGAGCGGCCGCGACGACGACGAGCGCCGCCAGCCAGCCCTGCCGCTTCGCGCCCGCGGTGCTCATGCCGGCGCCGCCAGAGTGCCCACCTGCTCGCGGTCCGCGATGCGCACGTACCCTTCGGGGTCGATGGTCACCACGTCGCCCGTACGGAACCAGCCGTCCGACGTGAACTTGTCCGGCCCCGGCACCTGGTTCAGATAGGCGCTCGCCACCCAGGGACCACGAACTTGGAGTTCGCCCAGGCTGCGGCCGTCGCACGGGACTTCACCGACCTCGCTCATCGCCCGCACCTCCATCAGCGGAGTGGGCAGGCCCTGCGTGGCGCGCACGCGGAACTGCTCCGCCTCGGGCGCCGTCTCGAGGTGCGGCTTGAGCCGCGACACGGTCCCGAGCGGCGTGAGCTCGGTCATGCCCCAGGCGTGGACCACGTCCAGGCCGTGGCGCTTCTCGAACGCCTCGATCCGGGCCTGCGACATGGCCGAGCCGCCGACCAGCAGCGTCCGCAACTTCGAGAGGTCCCAGCGCTTCGGCTCGCGATCCAGGGCGTCGAGGATCGCGTTCCACACCGTAGGCACGCCGGCCGTGAACGTCACTCCCTCGGCGTGGGCCAGGTCGAGCAGGCTCTCCGCGTCCAGGTGCGGTCCCGGGAGCACCAGGCTCGCGCCCACCGCGGCTGCCGTGTAGGGCAGCCCCCAGGCATTGACGTGGAACATCGGCACCACCGGCATCACCACGTCGCGCTGCCCGAGCCCGAACTGGTCGGGCATCGACGACACCAGCGAGTGCAGCACCAGCGAGCGGTGCGAGTAGAGAACTCCTTTGGGGCGCCCGGTGGTTCCCGAGGTGTAGCAGAGGCCCGCGGCCTGGTCCTCGTCGATCTCGCCGGGAGTGAACGACGCCGGCTCGCGCGCGATCAGCGCTTCGTACTCGAGCATTCCTTCGGGGGGGCCGCTCCTCCGGTCGGACCAGACGATGATCTCGTCCAGCCTCACCTGGTGGCGGAACTGCTCCAGCACCGGCAGAAGTCCCTCGTCGATGATCAGCACGCGGTCCTGCGCGTCGTTGAAGATGAACGCCAGGTCCTGCGGCGAAAGCCGCGGGTTGATCGTGTGCAGGACCAGCCCCGCGAGCGGCACCGCGAAGTACGCCTCGAGGTGACGGCCGTGGTTCCAGGCGAGAGTCGCCACGCGGGTTCCGGGCGCGAGCCCCATCCTCGAGAGCGCGTTGGCGAGCTGCTGCGTGCGCGCATGGAACTGCCGGTAGGTGTGGCGCGCCACGCACTTGTCCTGCCGCCGCCAGACGATTGGGCGGCTGCCGAAGAGGCGCCCTGCCCGATTGAAGATCGACTCGAGAGTGAGGGGTGAATCCATCATCAATCCGTTCATCTGTGTTCCTTTCAGGAGACTCGATAGAGGTGGTCGAAGATTCCCGGCTGCTTGCGCAGCTCGGCCTTGCGGATCCGTCCCGAGGCCGTCTTGGGGACGCTCTCCACCGCCTTGAACCAGCAGGGCGTGGGCTGGCCGTCGAGCCACTCCCGGCAGAAGCGCGCGACGTCCTCGAACCGCACGGGCGCCCGCAGCACGACCAGCGCCACCATCTGGTCGTCTCCGCCGTCGGGATGCGCGATCACGGCCGCGTCGGCGATGGCGGGATGGCGCAGCAGCGCCTGCTCGATCGGGCGGGTGGAGTAGGCCTTTCCGCGCCGCCGCAGGACGTCGTCGGGGTGGCCCACCAGCGTGAGGAATCCCTCGTCGTCCGCGACGCCGAGGTCGCCCGATCGGAGCCAGCCGTTGTGCCAGGCCCGGGCACCGGTCTCGTCGCCGGCAAGGGGCTCACCGCCCCAGAACACCGCGGGCCCGCGCCGCGCCCGCAGGCAGATCTCGCCGATCGCGCCCGGCTCCGCACGGCCCATGTCCTCGTCGAGCACGGCGACTTCCCACCACGGCACCGGCAGACCGACGGTGCCGAGCTTGCGCCGGCCCCGCTCGACCGGATTCATGGCGACGAAGCCAGCCTCGGCGAGACCGTAGACCTCGATCACGTTGACGCCGAAGCGGTTCTCGAACGCTTCGTGCAGCTCCTTCGGAGCCGAAATGCTGAGCACCCGGCGGATGGAATGCTCGGTGTCGCGCTTGCGCGGGCGGCTCTTGTAGAGCTGCGAGAGCAGGAGCCCGGACAAGCTCACCTGCGTCGCGCCACCCCGGCGGGCCTGGTTCCAGAACGTGGATGCGGTGAAGCCGCGCTCGAGCAGGATCGACCCGCCCGTGGCCAGCGCCATCGCCACCGAGAACTGCGCGTTCGGGCCGTAGAGCGGCAGCACGATCATCAGCCGATCGCGCGCGCCCAGGCCCAGGAGCTGGGCCATGGCGGCCCCCGCGGCGGGCAACCCGCCGTGGCGCCAGATCACGCCGCGCGGACGGCCGGTGGTCCCGGCGGTGTGCATGATCTCCATCGGCGCATCGGGAGCGGGAGTTCCGGGCTCGGCCCGAGGACCTTCGAGCAGCGCCGACCAGGGTGTGGTTCCGGCAGGCGCCGCTCCAACGAGGATGACTTCCTGCAACGACGGGATCCGTTCGCGCAGCGCCAGGATGGCGGGCAGCGCACCGGAGTGCGCGATCACCGCGCGGGGCCGGGTCTGCTCGAGACGCGTCGCCAGCTCGTCGCTGCGCAGCCGCGGATCGAGCGGGACGACCACGGCGCCGGCCAGGCCGGCTCCGAGCCAGGCCATCAGGAACTCGGGCTGGTTCTCGAGCATGAAGGCGACGCGATCGCCGCCGGCGAAGCCCGCGCGTTTGAACCACCCTGCAACGCGCAACACCGCGTCGGCCAGATCATCGCGTGAGTAGGTCTTCCCCCCGAAGAAGAGGAAAGGCCGGCCCGGGTCGGCGAGAGCGCCGGCGAGCAGCAGCTCGGCAAGGGAGCTCGTCATCGGGGTTGGGTCGTGGACAAAGGCCAAAGGTGCTCCACCAGCTATCGACCGAGCTCTTGCAGCAGCGTCTCGGCCAGCTTCCACTCACCGAATCCGGCGGCGGGATTGAGATGCCCGACGGCCCCCGCGTCGACGAGGCGCGCGCCCCAGTCCTTTGCGTAGCCTTCGATACGGTCCAACCGGCCGAGCGGGTCGTTGGTGCTCGCCGCCACGATCGCCGGGAACGGGAGCTTCTGCCGGGGAACCGGCAGCCAGCCATTGGCGTCGAGCACGTCGAGCGACGGATACCCTTGCGGCAGCGGGCTTTCCAGATCGGCGGGCGCCGCCAGCAGCGCTCCTAGAACGCGCCGCGCGCCGCTCTGCGCCGCCCAATGCACGGTGATCATCACGCCGGCGCTGTGCGCCACCAGCACGACGGGGCCGTCGATTGCGTCGAGGGCCCCCTCCAGCGCGGCGACGCGCGCCACGCGGGAGAGCTTGTTGCGCTCGAGGGGCGGCACGGTGCATGCGCCCTCGATCTTGCGCGCCAGGATGGTCTGCCAGTGCTCCTCGACGTGGTCGCGCAGGCCTGGCACGAACAGCAGGGTCGGCTTCATCGTTTCCTTCTTCAGATTCATGGCGTCAAATGACGAAGATCGACGAGCCGGTGGTCTTGCGGGACTCGAGGTCCCGGTGGGCCTGCGCCGCGTCCTGCAGCGCGTACCGCTGGTTGATCTCGATCTGGATGCGGCCCGCCACGACGTGGCCGAAGACCTCGGCGGCCAGGGCGGCCTTCTCGGCGGGGTCGGCGATGTAGTCGGCCAGCGCTGGCCGCGTCAGGTAGAGCGACCCTTTCATGGCGAGGATCTGCGGATCGAACGGCGGGATGGTGCCCGAGGCCGTTCCGACGCAGACCATCAGGCCCCGGCGCTTGAGCGAGTCGAGCGAGGCGGCGAAGGTGGTCTTCCCCACGCTGTCGAAGACCACGTCGGCCCCGACGCCGGAGGTGATCTCGCGCACGCGCGCCGCCACGTCCTCGCGGCTGTAATTGATCGTGTGCGCGCAGCCGTGGGCGCGGGCCACCGCGGCCTTCTCGTCGCTGGAGACCGTGCCGATGACGTTCAGCCCGAGCAGCTTCGCCCACTGGCTGACGATCAGCCCCACTCCTCCGGCGGCGGCGTGCAGGAGGATCGTGTCGCTCGCCTTGAACGGATGGATCCGCCGCAGCAGATACGCCGCGGTGAGCCCGCGCATGGTCATGGCCGCCGCGGTCTCCAGGCGGATGCCCTGGGGCAGCTTGATCAGCGGCGCCGCGGGGATCACCCGCTCGGTGCTGTAGGCCCCGAGCGTGTTGATGAACCCCGTGTACGTGACCTCGTCCCCCACGGCGACGTTGGTGACGTCGGGCCCGATGGCCTCGACGACGCCCGCCGCCTCGACGCCCATGCCTGCCGGCAAGGGAATCCGATAGGTGCCGTTGCGGAAGTAGGTGTCGGCGAAGTTCAGGCCGACCGCGGCGTGGCGGAGCCGGACCTGTCCCGGCCCGGGGGCTCCGACCTGGACGTCCTCAAGGCGCAAGACCTCGGGCCCGCCCGTCTCGTAAAAGCGAACTGCTGTGGCCATTGGGATTCTCCTGTCAGCCGTGTGAGGCTGTCTTCCTGGCAGTGAGGTTGACGATGCGCGAGAAAAGCCGGCGATATTCCGCGTCGGTCTCGCCGCCGAAGCGCGGATCGTCGTTCTCGGCAAAGGCGGCGTGGATCCGTTGCCAGTCGAGCTCGGTCAGGTGCCGCATGGCGTCTCCAAAAAAAGGGGGATCAGGCGGCCTCGACGAGCCCGGCCCTGTTCCTCTTCCAGTTGGGGGCGAACCCGTTCGCGGCCAGCGCCTCGTCCGCGTCCTGGTAGAAGGTGCCGATCTTGTAGATCTCGCGCGCTTCCGCGCAGCTGGCGATCTCGCGCCCGAACTCGCGGGAGATGCGCACGAGCTGCTCGATCTGCTCGACGCTCTTCATCTTGCGGTCGCGCCGCTGCGTCCAGAGGTTGTCCTCGTTGCCACAACGCACGTGCAGGCCCATGGCGATGGCCATCATGTTGAGGGGCAGCACGTTCAGCATGGAGCTCTCCAGCGTGAGCACCGAGCCGTCCGGGCAGGCGCGGACGAAGTTCGCCAGGCTGTAGATGTTGGGCGCGTCGAAGCCGCCGCCGATGGCCACCCAGGTGAGGATGAGCGGAACGTTGGCGGCGCCCCGGCGCATCATGCGCTCGAGCGTCTCGAGGTGCGTGATGTTGCAGAGCTGGAAGTGGCTCTGGATGCCCTTGGCGGACAGCCGGCGGACGTGCTCCTCCACCCACCCCGGCCCGGCAGGGACGATCATCTCCTGGTAGGCGCGATAGATGGCCGGGTTCTCGAACGACGTGCCCTTGTAGTCGGCCGGGCACATCTGCTCGACGATGTTCATCTGCACGGTGCTGACCGCCACCGTGACCTGGTCGGGCGCGGGCTGCAGCTCGGCGAGCATGTGCCGCGTGTCGTCCGAGAGCCACTTCGCCTCGGCGCCTTCGCCTTCCGGCGAGAAGGAGATGGAGCCGCCGACCTGCAGGACCAGCTCTGGGACCCGGGCGCGAATTCCGGCGAGCAGCTCGTTGAAGCGGGAAAGCCGCTTGGAGCCCTTGCCGTCCGCCTCGCGCACGTGGATGTGCAGGACGGTGGCGCCGGCGTTGTAGCAATCGACCGCCTTCTGGATGTGCTCCTCCATCGAGACCGGGATGTCCTCGGGGAAGTCTGAAGGCAGCCATTCGGGGCCGTACGGCGCGGCGGTGATCACGAGCTTCTGCTGGTTCTCGGGCCAGAGCGATCCATCGATGAAATTCATTTCGTGCTCCTTGATTTGAAAGCGGATTGAGAAAGTCGTGTCAGAACGGCTTGTCGCCCACGATGCCCGCGCGCTCCATCTTCCGGTGGCAGGGCGCGTAGTCCATGACGGCGTAGTGCTGCGTGCAGCGGTTGTCCCAGATCGCCACGCTGTAGGGCTTCCAGCGCCAGCGCACCTGGTACTCGGGAATGAACGCCTGGGTCACCAGATAGCGGAGCAGATCCGCGCCGCCGGGATTGGCGTCCTGTCCGAAGCGGACGTTGGCCGGCGTGTGGTAGTTCGTGAAATGGGTGGTGAACGCGTTCACGAACAGCACCTTCTCTCCGGTGTCCGGATGCGTGCGGACGACCGGATGCTCGACGTCCGGGTAGACCGCCTTGAGCGCGAGGCGCTTCTCCATCGGCATGGCCGCGCCGAAGGAGGAATGGAAGCTGTGGTTCGCGCGTAGGCCCGCGATCAGCGTCTTCACCTGCTCCGGCAGCTTCTCGTACGCGAGCACCATGTTGGCCCAGATGGTGTCGCCGCCGGTCGGCGGGCACTCGATGCAGCGGAGCACGGCACCCATGGCCGGCGCCTCGCGCCAGGTGCCGTCGCAGTGCCAGGCGTTCTCGTAGCGATCGGCCGGCTTGGACGGCGTCTTGTAGATCTGCACGAGCCCGGGCGCGTCCGGGTGGGTCGGCACCATCGGATGCTCCTCGAGCTTGCCGAAGCGCGAGGCGAAGGCGACGTGCTCCTGGCGGGTGATCTGCTGGTCGCGCAGGAACAGAACCTTGTACTTGAGCAGCAGATAGCGGATCTCGAAGGCGAGCTCGCTGTCGCGCGATGCGTCGCCCAGATTCACGTTCAGGAGCTCCGCGCCGATGCTCCCGGTCAGCTCCTCCACCTTGACCGAACCCAATACGCTGCGCCCCACGATCGCGGGCGCCTGGACCAGCTCCAACATGTTTGCCTCCTTGGACGTCACGCCGCGCCCCAGGAGCAAGTCTCGTTCCAACTTCACAAGTAGGGGACATGATGAGCGGCGGAGCCGCGATTCGTGTCCCCCGGGAGTTGGGCGCGGGCAGCGTCCATTGCGCGAATGCGGCGCTCCCGGTAGAGATCACCTTGTCGACAAGGAGTTGGTCGTGATGCAGGAAAGCAAACGTGATGCATTGGTGCAACACGCCGCCCTCGCCTTCCTCGATCGCTGCCCCTTCGGAGTCATCGTCTTCGATCGATCGATGGCCATCGTCGAGGTGAACAAGCAGCAGGAGGTGAACTCCGGCATCGGACGCGCGAAGTTCGTCGGGCAGCGCGTCGATCAGCTCTTCGCCGAGGTGATCGAGCGCCACGGCCTGGCCGAGCCGATGCGGAAGCTGCTCGAGAACGGCAAGCCGTTCGACGTGACCGTCGAGCGCTTCCAGCGGACCTTCCTGCGCGACGAGTATCGCGGGCACTGGATCGGGCTGCAGCTCGCCCCCGATCTGTTCGCCATCATGACCGACGGCGAGAGCAAGATTCAGCGCAGCGGCAACCCGCGGATCATCGGCTCGACGCCGCGGATGGAGGCCGTGTTCACCTTCATCGAGCGCGCGGCGCGGGTCAACGCCTCCGTCCTGGTGGTCGGCGAGTCGGGCACCGGCAAGGAACTGGTGGCGCGCGCCATCCACGCCCGCAGCGACCGGTCGCGACAGCCGTTTCTCGCGCTCAACTGCGCGGCGCTGCCGGGCCCGCTCCTCGAGTCGACGCTCTTCGGCGCGGAGAAGGGCGCGTTCACGGGCGCGGACCGGCGCACGAAAGGCTACTTCGAGGCGGCCGAGGGCGGGGTCCTGATGCTCGACGAGATCGGAGACACCTCCCTGGAATTCCAGGTGAAGCTCCTCCGGGTCCTCGAGGAGGGCAAAGTGACCCGGCTGGGGGGCACCGAGCCCATCCGCACCAACGCCCGGGTGATCTGCGCGACCAACCGCGACCTGGAAAAGGAGGTCGCGGCCACCCGTTTCCGCCACGATCTGTTCTTCCGCATCCACGTGCTGCACATCCAGCTCCCGGCGCTGCGCGAGCGCGCCGACGACATCCCGCGGCTGGCGCAGCACTGCCTCACCGAGCTGCAGGAGAAGCACCATCTCGGGCGCAAGCACCTGACGCAGGCGGCGCTGGCCACCCTGATGGGCTACCGGTGGCCCGGGAACGTGCGCGAGCTGGCCAACACGCTGGAGGCCGCGTACGTGACCACGCAGGACGCGTCGATCGGGCTCGAGCACCTGCCGGCGCGCATCCGCGAGTCGCAGCCCTCGTCCAAGGACTCGTTCCATCCGCAGACATATAAGGTGGCGCTGGAGCGGTTCCGCCGGGACTACGCGGCGCGCATGCTCGAGTACACCAACGGCGACCTCCGGCGCGCGGCGCGGGTCGCGGGCGTGAACCCGTCCACGCTGTACCGCAACGGCTCGCGAAGCGGCCTGAACAAGAGCTGATCGAACCGTCGTTGCATTCGTGCAACGCGATGCAATTGCGCCTCATCGGCGCGCGCCCCTCCTGAATCTCCGCTGAAAGCCGGCTTCGTGTTGCATTCGTGCAACGCAAGGGCCCTCGCATGCCCATCCTTCCCTGCGGTTGCGAGGGGTTGTCGGACTTGGAACGACCCTTGCTCATGGCCGCCGCGTGACCCTTGCACTGCCCTTTCTCAAACCAGGTGTTCCTTTGAACCGAAAACTTCCGTCGCTTCCGAAACTGCTGCCCTCCCTCACGGCGATGGCCGCCATCTTCGCCGTCTCCCGGCCCGCCGCCGCCTTCGACACCGACTTCGGCGGCAGCGACTTCAAGGTCCGCTGGGACAACACCATGCGCGCCAACCTGGGCGTCCGCACCACCGCCCCGGATCCGGTGATCGGCGCCAACCCGGCCTTCAGCGCCGGCGAGTACAGCTTCGGCCGCGGCGGCATCGACACCTCCCGGCTCGACGTGCTCTCCGAGCTCGACGCCCAATGGCAGGGACAGATCGGCGCGCGCGCGAGCTTCGCCGGCTGGTACGATCTCGCGTACCAGAACCACGCCGTGAAGATCGACCCCGCGCTCGCCGCGGCGGGCATCCCCTCGGGCTACGGGCCCAACGGGAGCGGGCTCAGCGACTACGCCCTCAATCGCTACCGCGGGCCCGGGGGAGAGTTCCTCGACGCCTTCGGCTGGGCGCGGTTCGACCTCGGCTCGGTCCCTGTCACCGTCAAGGCCGGCCGGCACTCGATCTACTGGGGCGAGTCGCTCCTGCTGGGCGGCGCCATCCACGGCGTGGCCTACTCGCAGGTGCCGCTCGATCTGATCAAGGGCTTCGCCAACCCCGGGACCGAGATCAAGGAGCTCTACCGGCCGCTGGGGCAGATTTCGGCGAATGCGCAGCTCACGCCGGAGCTCTCGATCTCCGGCCAGTACTTCCTCGAGTGGCAGTCCTACCTCTATCCGGAGGCGGGAACCTTCGCGGGTCCGGCGGACTTCGCGTTCAACGGCCCTTACGGCCAGTTCGCCAAGCTCGGGCCCAACAGCTTCTACTTCAAGAACGGCGGCGCCAACGAGTCGCGCAAGCACGACTGGGGCACCGCGCTCCGCTACACGCCCGGGTTCGTCGACGGAACCGTCGGCCTCTACTACCGCCACTACGCCGACAAGCTCGCGGCCGTGCTGCTGGTCCCGAACCCCGGCGGCCAGGGCCCGATGAGCCCCACGCTGAACTCGCCGCTCCAGTACCAGCAGTTCTACGGCGAGGGCGTCGACCTGGCCGGCCTCTCCTACGCGCGGCAGATCGCCGGCATCAGCACCGCCATCGAGGCGGCGTACCGGTACAACACGCCCCTGCAGGCGCAGGCGCTGGGGCTCACCACGCCGCCGGCGGCGGGGCTCGCGCCGGTGCTGTTCCCGAATGGCCTGCCGAGGCTGATCGGCAACTCCTATCAGGCGCGGGGCGACACCCTGCACCTCGTGGCCAACGCCCTGGGCACGCTGCCTCCGTCGATGCTGTGGTCGATCGCGACCTGGAACATCGAGGCGACGTACAGCCGGCTGATCACGATTCGCGACAACCAGGACATGTTCTTCGGCATGGGCTACGGCGTCTGCCGCTCGACCCCGCAGCTCAGCGGCGCCGGTCTCGCCAAGAACAAGAACGACGGCTGCGCCACCGAGAACCAGGCGGGGCTCGGCGCGAGCTTCACGCCCACCTGGTACCAGGTCTTCTCCGGCGTCGATCTGCTCATGCCGCTGAACGGCTCGCTCACGTACTGGGGCAACTCGCCGGTCACGCTCGGGGGCAACGCGGGCAGCGGAACCTACTCCGCAGGCCTCGGCGCGGACATCCGCAGCACCTTGCGCCTCGACGTCAAGTACATCGGCTTCTTCGGCAACACGCTGGACAACGGAAAGATGGTGACGTCCAGCAACGGCCTGCTCTCGCTGCTCAAGAACCGCGAGAGCGTCGTGTTCACCGCCAAGGTCACTTTCTAGAAATCCCACTTTTCGATTGGAGACGATCATGAAGCGAATCACTTCAGTTGCTGCAGTGTTGATGCTGATCTCGGCCGGCGCGAGCGCCAAGCTCACCGCCGACGAGTCGAAGAAGCTCGGCACGTCGCTGACCGCGGTCGGCGCCGAGAAGGCCGCCAACGCCGACGGGAGCATCCCCGAGTACACCGGCGGAATCACCCAGGCGCCGGCGGGCTACGTGGCCGGCAGCGGATCGCGGATCGATCCGTTCGCCGCGGAGAAGCCGCTCTTCTCTGTCGACGGCAAGAACGCCGCGCAGCACCAGGAGAAGCTGAGCGAAGGCACCAGGGCGATGCTGCAGAAGTACCCAAGCTACCGCCTCGATGTCTTCCCCACGCACCGTTCGGTGGCGCTGCCCAAGGCCGCGCTGGACCGGACCGCGGTGGTCGCGCGCACCGCGGACACCTCGGACGGGGGCGCGTCGCTGGTCAACGCGTCCGCGGCCATCCCCTTCCCCATTCCGCACAACGGCTCGGAGGCGATGTGGAACCACCTGGTCCACTACCAGCCGGCCTGCACGCAACTGAAGTTCTCCGCGTATTTCGTCGAGCAGGGCGGCCGCGCCAATCTCACCAGCTCGGTGGAGGGCTGGCTGCAGGCGCCGTACTGGCAGGAGAAGTCGACCGCCGATTCGAACGTCTACCTCCGCTTGCGGCTTGCGTACGACGGCCCGCCCCGCCGCGCGGGTGAAGCGCTGATGTTGATCGACCCGGTCGACTACGCGCAGAAGGGACGCCGCGCCTACCAGTACCTGCCCGGCCAGCGCCGGGTGAAGCTCGCGCCCGACCTCGCCTACGACACGCCGAACCCGGCCACCGCGGGCGCCTCGACCTTTGACGAGGTCTACCTCTTCAACGGCGCGATGGACCGCTTCGACTTCACGTTGGTGGGCAAGAAGGAGATCTACGTCCCGTACAACGCCTACAAGGCCGTCTACCAGTCCACCTCCGACCAGCTCTTGAAGCAGAACTTCCTCAACCCGGACCAGGTCCGCTGGGAGCTGCACCGCGTCTGGGTGGTGGAAGCGAAGCTCAAGCCGGGCAAGCGGCACATCTACGGCAAGCGCACCTTCTACCTCGACGAAGACAGCTGGGTCGTGCTGATGAGCGACGAGTACGACGCCCGCGGTCAGCTCTTCCGCGTGGGCACCGCGCTGATGGCACCCGAGTACGACGCCCCGTCGCCCGCGGCCGACACGCACATCCACTACGACCTCACCTCCGGCGCGTACGGCATCAACGTCTGGCCGGGCGCGAAGGGCTGGATCCGGATGACCGAGTGCAAGAGCGAGAGCGCCTGGTCGCCGGACGCGCTGGCCGCCGCGGGAGTTCGCTGAGCCATGGCCCGCGCCGCCTCCCTCGTCATCGGCATCGTCGCGCTGGCGCTCGCTGCGCCGGCGCGGGCAGACGGTGCCTTCGTCGATCCGCTCGACCTGCCATCGGCGCCAAGCCCGGTGTCCCCGAAGCGGCTCCTCACCGCCGTGACGTTCGCAGGCCCGCGGCTGGTGGCCGCAGGCCAACGCGGCCACCTGCTCTGGTCGGATGACCGGGGGAGGACCTGGACGCAGGCCGAGGTGCCGGTGAGCAGCGATCTCACCGCGCTCGCGTTCCCTGACCCCCAGCACGGCTGGGCGGTGGGACACGACGGCGTGGTGCTCGTCACCGCCGACGGCGGGAAGACCTGGACGCGCCAGCTGGACGGCCGCCGGATCTCCCCGCTGTTCTCGGCCGCGATGACGGCGAACGGGCTGCCGGACTCCGTCCGCGAGCAGATCTCGTTCCTGGCGCAGAAGGGGGCGGATCTGCCCCTGCTCGACGTGTGGTTCGACGACGAGAAGAGCGGCTTCGTGATCGGCGCGTTCAACCTCATCCTCCACACCGCCGACGGCGGCCTGACCTGGGTGCCCTGGCTCGACCGCATCGAGAACCCGAAGGCCCTCCACCTCTACGGCGTCCACCGCGCCGGCGGCGCGCTCTTCATCGCCGGCGAGCAGGGACTGTTGCTCAAGCTGGACCCCGCGAAGCAGCGCTTCGTGCCGTGCCCGACGCCCTACCAGGGAAGCTTCTTCGGCGTGACCGGCAACGATCGGGTGGTGCTGGCCTACGGCCTGCGCGGCAACGTCTTCCGGAGCGCGGACGCAGGGAAGAGCTGGGAAAAGATCGAGACGGGGCTGGAGGTCGCCCTGGTCGCCGGCTCGCGAGCCGGCGAGCACGGATTGATGCTCGCCGCCGCCTCGGGCCAGGTCGTGTCCATCGGCGACGCCGGGACGACCGGCTCGCTCATCCCCGAAACCCGGGCCCTGCCCACTTCGTCGTTCGTGTCCGACGGCTCCACGCTGGTGATGGTCGGCATGCTCGGCGTGCGCCTTGAAAAATTCCACGCTGGAAAGGAAGCCAAGCAATGAGCCCCGCCCCTCCCGACTCTGCCCTGCCCGTGGTGCGCTCGCTCGCCGAGTTCGACCACGGCTCGGGGATGCGCCTCGAGCGGATGATCTTCAACCACCGCCGGGCCGTGATCTGGGTCATCGCCGCGGCGACCGCCGTCCTCTGCTTCTTCGCCGTCTCGAAGACCGTGATGAACGCGGACTTCGAGCGGATGATCCCGACCCATCACCCGTACGTCCGCAACTACCTGGAGAACAAGGCGGAGCTGCGCGGGCTGGGCAACAGCCTGCACGTGGTGGTGGAGAACCCCGAGGGAGACATCTACGACCCGCACTACCTCGAGTCGCTGCGGCAGATCAGCGAGGAGCTCTTCCTCATGCCGGGCGTCGACCGCGCCTGGGTGCGATCGCTGTGGACCTCCGGCGTCCGCTGGAACGAAGTCACCGAGGAGGGCTTCCGCGGCGGCCCGGTGATGCCGGACAACTACGACGGGTCGCCGGCCGCGATCCAGAACCTGCGCCGCAACGTGCAGCGCGCGGGGATCATCGGCAGCCTGGTCGCGCGCGACTCGATGTCCAGCGACGTCTTCGTGCCGCTGCTCGACCGCGACCCGGCGACGGGCAAGCGCATCGATTACCGCGCGCTGTCGCGCTCGCTGGAGCAGCTGCGCAGCCGCTTCGAAGGCAAAGGCGTGCGCATCCACATCATCGGTTTCGCCAAGCTGGCCGGCGAGCTCCTGCAGGGCATGCTCCAGGTCGGCGGCTGGTTCGCCATCGCCGCCGCCATCGCGGTCGGCATCCTCTATCTGTACACGCGCTGCTGGCGCAGCACTCTTCTGGTGGTGGGCTGCTCGGCCGTCGCCGTGATCTGGATGGTCGGGCTCCTCTCCGCCCTGGGCTTCGAGCTCGATCCGTACTCGGTGCTGGTGCCGTTCCTGGTCTTCGCCATCGGCGTCTCGCACGGCACGCAGAAGATGAACGGCATCCTGCAGGACGTGGCGCAGGGCACGCACAAGCTGATCGCCGCCCGCTACACCTTCCGCCGCCTCTTCCTCCCCGGCCTGACGGCGCTGCTCGCCAACGCGGTGGGATTTGGCGTCCTGGCCGCGATCGACATCCCGGTGATCCAGCAGCTGGCCATCAGCGCGAGCGTTGGCGTCGGGGCGCTGATCGTCACAAATCTGGTATTGCTCCCGGTCCTGCTGTCGTACGCCGGCGTCGGCGAGGCCGCCGCGGCTCGTGCGCTCCGGAACGAGAGCCCCGACCGCCCCATGCCCTGGCCGCTCAGCTGGCTCGGGAAGGTCACCCGACCGCGCCGGGCCGCCGTGATCGTCGTCTTCGGAGCCGCGATCGCGCTCCTCGGCTGGAAGACCAGCCAGGGACTCCAGGTCGGCGACCTGGAGCCGGGTGCGCCCGAGTTGCGCAGCTCTTCCCGCTACAACCGCGACAACGCCTTCGTCACCGCGCACTACGGACTCTCGAACGACGTCTTCGCGGTGATGGTCAAGACCGGCAAGGAGGGCTGCATCGACCGCAAGACGCTGGTCGAGGCGGACCGCCTCGGCTGGGCGTTGCAGCAGACGCCGGGCGTGCAGGCCACCAACTCGCTGGCCGATGCGGTGCGCGTGATCACCGCCGGGTCCTTCGAGGGCAACCCCAAGTGGCTGACGCTCGCGCGCGACCAGAACGTGCTCAACTACGCCGCGCAGCAGGCCACCACCCGCAACCCCGAGCTGTTCAACACCGACTGCTCGGTGATGCCCGTGCTGGCGTGGCTCTCGGACCACAAGGCCGCGACCCTCGATCGCGTGGTCGGGGTCGCCGAGGACTTCTCCACCCGGCACAGCGACGGCGACCGGCAGTTCCTGCTCGCCGCCGGCAACTCGGGCATCGACGCCGCCACCAATCGCGTCGTCCACTCCGCCAGCCGGAGCATGATGCTCTGGGTCTATGCAGCGGTAGCGACCCTGTGCTTGATTACGTTCCGGAGCTGGAGGGCGACCCTGGTGACGCTGGTGCCACTGGCCATCACCTCCGTCCTCTGCGAGGGGCTGATGGTGATCCTCGGGATCGGCGTGAAGGTGGCGACTCTGCCGGTAATCGCCCTGGGCACCGGCGTCGGCGTCGACTACGCGCTCTATCTGTTGTCCGTCCAGCTCGCGCAGCAGCGGTCCGGCCAATCGCTGGAGGACGCGCACCGCGCATCGCTCCGCTTCACCGGCAAGGTCGTCGCCCTGGTGGGCGCGACGCTGGCGGCGGGCGTGGTCACCTGGGCATTCTCGCCCATCAAGTTCCAGGCCGACATGGGCATCCTGCTCACCTTCATGTTCCTCTGGAACATGGTGGGCGCGCTGGTGCTGATGCCGGCGCTCTCCCGCCTGTTGCTCGCCCGCCTTCCGGCGCCGGCGACCCAGACCTTCGCCGCGGAGGCAGTCGAATGAACGCCCCACTTCGAGAGATCGATCTCCGGGAAAGCGCCCGGGAGGTCGGCGCCGCCGGCGCATCGCGCGCCTACGCCTGGTACGTCTTCGCGCTCTGCTTCGCGCTGATGCTGCTCGACTACATGGCCCGCCAGGTCGTGGTGTCGATGTTCCCGGTCTTCAAGGAGCAGTGGGCGCTGAGCGACGCGAAGCTTGGCGCGCTGGTCTCGGTGGTCTCGCTGGCCGTCGGCGTGCTCTGCGTGCCGCTGGCGGTGGTCGCCGACCGCTACAGCCGGGTGAAGGCCATCGCGGTGATGGCCGTGGTCTGGAGCGCGGCCACGGCCGCGAGCGCGATGGCGCGCAGCTACGAGCATCTGCTGCTGGCGCGCTTCTTCGTGGGCGCGGGCGAGGCGGCCTACGGGGCCGCCGCCGCTTCGCTGATCGCGGCGGTCTTTCCCGTCCGGCAGCGGGCCGCCGCGATCGGATCGTTCATGTCGGCCGCGCTCTTCGGATCGGTGCTCGGCGTGATCGTCGGCGGCGCGGTCGGAACGCGCTTCGGCTGGCAGGCCGGGTTCTGGGTGGTGGGGCTTCCCGGGCTGGTCCTCGCCGTCCTCTTCTTCTTCCTGCGCGACTACAAGACCGTCGCGCTTTCGGTTTCCACCGAGGACGGCGCGAGGCCTCTCACCTTCCTCGAAGGCGTGGCGCAGATGTTCCGCTCGCGGAGCGTCCTTTCGGCCTACGCGGCCAACGGGATCCTGATCTTCGTCACCGGCACGATGACGGCCTGGCTCCCCACCTTCTTCAACCGGGTCTACGGCCTTCCGGCCCCGGCCGCGAGCGTGCGCGCGGCGGGCGCGATCCTCGCCGCCGGCGTCGGCTCGTCGCTGTGCGGCTTCCTCGTCGGTCGCTTCGCGCGGCGCAGCCAGCGCGCGCTCTTCCTCGGCCCGGCGGTCATCGCCACCTGCGTGGCGCTGATTCTGGGCTTTGCCTTCCACCTCGGGCCCGGGCGGCTGCAGTTTGCGCTGATCCTTCTCGGCTCCGTCGGCCTGGCGGGAACACAGGGGCCGATGACAGCGGCGATCGCTTCCCGCGTGCACCCGGGCCTGCGCGCAACCGCCATCGCAATGCTGGCCGTCGTGCAGAACATCGTCGGCCTCGCCGCAGGCAGCCTGATCACCGGCATGCTGTCCGACCGCCTCGGCATCGCCCACGCGCTGGCGGTGGTGCCGCTGCTCGCGCTCGGCTCAGCCGTCATCTTCGTGGCCGGCGCCCGCAGCTATGTCCGCGAGGCGGAGTCCGCGACGGC
>DASQAS010000179.1:0-41864 GCA_035635635.1 Myxococcales bacterium
GATCACGGTGGGGGAGGGATCGCTCGCCGTGAAGGACCTGGGCAGCGCGAACGGCACGTTCGTGCGGATCAACGGCCAGGCTGCGGTCACGGCGGGGGATCTGCTGCTGCTGGGGGAGCAGATCCTGAGGATCGACCCGGCATGAGTTCAAGCGTGTTTCCGCCTTCGCGGGAACACGCGGAAAAAACGGCTTGCTGGGACAGCCTCCTAGCAGTCTCTCCGCTTCATCGAGCAGCTCTGCGCGGGGCTCTCGAAACCCACGACCGGCGCGTGCCTCTCCAGGCATGCGAAGGCTACGCCGAGGGCGATCGCGAACAGAATCTGCGTCCAGGTCAACCTTGACATGACACTCCTGCGATGACCCGGCTCGCCGCAGGGATTCGTCACGTCAGCCGGCCAGCCGTTCCGAAAGCTGCGCGCGGATCTTCGCGCGGAAGCGCTCGAGCCTCATCGTCACAGCGCTCTTGCCGACGCCCATCCGCATGGCGATCTCACGGGCCGACAGGGTCCCCTCCAGGTAGAACAGACGCACCGTCTCCTTCTCGGGTCCCTCGCGCAGGCCGTCGATGACCTCGCGCACCGCGCGAAGCTCCGCTTCCTTCTCCAGCGCGTGCGAGGCGGCGGGAACGCAGTCCTCGAGCAGCTGCGACTCGCGCGTCGCCTCCTCGGCCGCCTTGGTGTGCGTGGCGCGCGAGGTCAGGTAGCTGCGGGCCCGGTTGCGGGCGATGGTGAAGAGCCAGGCGGCGAAGCGCTCGCGGTCCTTGAGCGAGCCGAGGGCCCGGAACGCACGGACGAACGCTTCCTGGACGACGTCTTCCGCCTCGTCGGGATCGAGCTCGTTGAAGCTGACCGCCAGCCGCGAGACCGCCGGACGGTAGCGCCGGTAGATCTCCTCCTCGGCCGCCTTTGATCGCGGACCGCCGGCCAAGGCCCGGCCGACCAGCACGGAGTCCTTCACCCGGCCCTCGAGCAGGGTCAGGTGTGGGCGAACGGGGGGTTCGGGGAAGTCCAGGGCTGCGCGGTTCGTCGCGGGGGTCATGGGCTTCTAGCACCCCGCGTGCCCATGCCATCCGGGCCGCTCCATCAGAGTGATTTCGCCTGTTTACGCTTCAACTGGAACCGACACCGGGCCCAAGAACCGCGACATGCGTGTCGTGGCAGGGTGGTTTTGCAGCGCCCCTTTGGGATGACGGTCCGTACCCAGGGAGATAAGTTCCGCGCCTCGCATGCTGGGCGTCGTGAACGAGAAGGCGCTGCACGAGCTCGGGTGGCCGAGGCTCTGCGCGGAGCTCGGCGCCCGCGCGCGCACGCCGATGGGCCGCGACCGCTGTGTCTCGCTGCTGCCGGGCGACGACCCGGATGCGGCGCGGCGGCATCTCGGCCTGGTCGAGGAAGCGCGCCTGCTCCACCGGCACGAGCGAGAGCTGCCGCTCGCCGACGCGGTGGACGTCCGGCCGAGCCTCGGCAGGGCCGCCCGGGAGGGGACCCTGGAGCCGCCGGAGCTGCTCCAGGTCGCGCGCCTGATCCGGGCGAGCGATTCGGCCCGCAGGTTCTGCTTCTCGCAGGCCGACCGCGCGCCGCTCCACTTCGAGCTTGCGCAGCAGCTCTCGGAGCTGGTCCCGCTGGCGCAGGAGCTGGAGCGGGCGTTCGATCCCGGCGGAAAGCTGCTCGACACGGCCAGCGCGCTGCTCGGCGAGCTTCGCGAGCGCGCCCGCGGCCTGCACCGCGCGATCAAGCTGCGCATCGAGGAGTTGCTGAAGGACGAGCGGATCGTCCCGATGCTGCGCGACAGCTACTACTCGGTGCGCGGCGATCGCTACGTGCTGCCGGTGCGCGCCGAGCATCGGGCGCACCTGCCGGGCATCGTCCACAACGCCTCGAACTCCGGGCAGACGTTGTTCGTCGAGCCGCAGCAGCTGGTGGAGCTGGGGAACCAGCTCACCATCGCGGAGGCCGGCGCCCTCGAGGAGGAGCAGCGCATCCTGCACGAGCTTTCCGGAGCCATCGGACGGCGCGCGGCGGCGCTCGAGCGCGACGTCGAGATCATCGCCATCCTCGACGAGGCGGCCGCCGGCGGGCGGCTCGGCGACGACCTTGCGGCCGGCGCCCCCGAATTGGGCGGAGATCGCTTCGACCTGCGCAAGTTGCGGCACCCGCTGCTCGTGCTGCAGCGCAAGTCCGGCGGCGTGGTGGCGAACGACGTCGCGCTACTCGCGCCGGCGCAGGCCTTGATCGTGAGCGGACCGAACGCAGGCGGCAAGACGGTGACCATCACCGCCGTCGGCCTCTGCGCGCTGATGGCGCGCGCCGGGCTGCCCATCCCGGCCGAGGCAGGATCGCGGATGCCGCTCTACCGCACCGTCTACACGGCCATCGGGGACGAGGGCGATCTCTCGCGCGACCTCTCCACCTTCACCGCCCACCTTTCCGCCCTGAAATGGATCCTCGAGGCGGCCGGCTCGGGGACTCTCGCGCTGATCGACGAGATCGCGGCCGACACAGACCCGCGCGAGGGCGCCGCCATCGCCGTCGCGGCGCTGGAGAAGCTGGTGGCCGCCGGCGCGCAGGTGCTGATCACCACGCACCTCGAGGAGCTGAAGGCGCTGGCGCTGGCCGATCCCCGCTTCGCGCCTGCCAGCGTCGGCTTCGACGTCGACCAGCTGGCGCCGACGTACCGCTTGCGGATGGGCGAGGTGGGGGCGTCCTCGGCGATCGAGATCGCGCGGCGGGTGGGCCTGCCGGAAGACGTCTGCGCACGGGCGCGGCAGATCCTCGGAAGTGGCGCGTCCGCCGTTTCGCAGGCGGTGGAGCGGATGGAGCGGGAGCGCGCTGAAGCGGCCCGCGAGCGGGCCGAGCTGGCGACGGCGCGCACCGAGCTGGACCGCGAGCGCGAATCCCTGCGGAAGGAGCGGGACCGCTTGCGCGAGCTGGAGCACGAGACGCGCGCCGGAGCGCGTTTGGAGCTGATCGAGGACTTGCGCCGCCGGCGCGACGAGGTGTCGGCGCTGGTCGCCCGTCTCCAGGCCGCACCCGCGATGGCGCAAGCGGTAGAGGCGCAGCGCGCCGTGGAAGCCGCCGTCGCGGAGGAGCTGCGCGAGCAGGCGCGGGCCGAGGAGCCCGAAGCGTTGCCCGAGGGCGAGATCGCCCCCGGCGCTCGGGTGAAGCACGTGCGCCTCGGCACCGAGGGCGTCGTCCTGGAGGTGCAGGATGGGTCCGCGACGGTCCAGATGGGCGCGCTCCGCAGCAAGGTGAACCTTCGGGACTTGCTCCCGATCGCGCGGCAGGTGAAGCAAGCCGGATTCCGCAAGACCAGGGCGGAGCGGATGGAGCGCGCGGAGCAGGCGCGGGCCGCGGCGGTGGAGGTCCGCGTTCCGATCGCCGACGTGCGCGGGATGCGCGTCGACGAGGCGCTGCGCGCCGTCGAGCTCGAGCTGGATCGGGCGACCCGCGCCGGCGACGAGCGCGTCCACGTCCTGCACGGCCACGGCAGCGGCGCTCTGAAATCGGCCGTGCGCGAGCACCTGCAGCGCAGCCCGTATGTCCGCCGCTCCCGCCCCGCCGAGCAGCACGAGGGCGGCGACGGCGTGACCGTTGCAGAGCTCGCATCATGAGCCCTGAACGTGGGCGTGGTCGTTGACGTGATCGTGGACGGAGACGGCGACGTGAACGTGGCCGACTTTTTGGGCCTGAAGTCTCTCTTCTATAGAATAGAGATATGCACCCCTGGCTCCGCGCTCTCCGGCACGACCTGGTCAAGCGCGCCGTCTGGCCCGCCCGAGACCTGCGTGACTCGGGGGAGCAGGACGTCCAGGCCCTCCGCCGCGGCCTGATGCAGCTCTGCGATGCAGAGGGCGCGCCGATCACCGCGGAGGCCCTCTTCGCGCGCATGCGGGCAACCGCCCCGTGCCCCGAGCCCGCCTGCGCCGCCTTCGCCGGAACGCTGCAAACGGCCGTCATGGCTCTGGATTTGCCCTGGCCCGCCCCGCTCGCCGCGGTGCTGGCCCTGGAAGACGCTTTTTCCGACCTCGCGCGTTCCCTGGAGACGTGATGCCGCGCCTTTTGGTGATCGACGACCGCGACCAGACCATCGAGATGTGCCACCGGCAGCTGCCGCAGTTCGACTACGTGACCCGGTGCGGGCGCAAGCATCCGTGCCAGGTCTGCGAAGAGCGTGACAAGGGCTGCCCGTACAAGTGCGCCCACGACGCGGCCGAGGCGGCCGCGGCGCTGCGCCAGGAGGACGCGCTGCCGGACCTGGTGGTCCTGGATCTCCATTTCGCGCTGCCGGAGGCGCAGCTTCTGCCCCGCAACAAGGACGGCCTCGACGTGGAGACGCTTCGCCGCAACCAGGGCCTCTACATCCTGGAGCAGCTGCGCAAAGACTACCCGACGCTGCCGGTGGTGCTGCTCACCACCACGGACGCGAGCTTCGAGCGCCCCCAGCATCCCCTCGTGCACTTCTGCGAGAACGAGGTGGTCGACTCGCGCACGCTCGCGGCCGAGATCTCGCGGGCGCTCGCGGTCCAGCAAGCGGCGCAGGAAGGCCCGGTGTTCTGGGGTCGCTCGGCGGCGATGGCCGAGCTCCGCCGGCAGCTGGCGGTGCTCGCGCGAAGCCCGTTGCCCGTGCTGATCGAGGGCGAGACCGGGACCGGCAAGAGCTTTCTGGCCGAGCACGTCCTGCATCCGCGCTCGGGCGCCAAGGGTCCCCTGGTGGTCACGGACCTCTCCACCATTCCCGAAACGCTGATGCCCGCCCATCTCTTCGGGTCGCGGCGAGGCAGCTACACCGGCGCGGTCGAAGACCACGCCGGCGTGTTCGAGCAGGCGCACGGGGGGACCCTCTTCCTCGACGAGATCGCCAACCTCGACCTGGAGTCGCAGCGCCGGCTGCTGCTGGTGCTGGAGCGCGGGATGGTCACCCGCCTGGGCGACTCGCGCGCCCGGCCCGCCGCGCCCAAGCTGGTCGCCGCCACCAGCGCGGACCTGGGTCAGCTGGTCGCCGAGGGCCGCTTCCGGCAGGACCTCTACATGCGGCTCAACCCGGCCACGCGCCTGAGGGTGCCGCCGCTGCGCGAGCGCCGCGAGGACCTGCCCGACCTGATCCGCTTCGCGCTGCTCGACGCGCTCTGCTCCGAACCGCTCCGTCCGCTGGTGCGCGCCTATCTCGCGCGCTTTCCCACGCCGGACGACTACGCGGAGGATCAGAACCTGGTCCAGTTCGGCAAGCCGCAGGGGCGCGCGCAGCGGCGCGACGCGTTCTCCGTCTTTCTCCCGCAGGGAGCCTTGAACCGGCTCTCCACGCATCCCTGGCCCGGCAACCACCGCGAGCTGAAGCTGCTTGCGACCAACGCGCTGGTCTTCTCGTTGGTGCAGCACCTCGACGCCGACGCGTCAGCGGGCCGGGCAGAGCGCGCTCCCGCCGTGCTCGCCATCCCCGAAGCGCTGGTGGACCGAATGCTGGGGAATCCGGCCTCCCAGCGTCCGGCCCCTTCGAGCCCGGGGACACCCAATCGCGCATCCCACTCCGCGATCTCCGGCGGCGCAGGGGAGCGGCGGGTGGAGATCTCGCTCAAGCCGGGGGGCACGTTCGCGGAGATCTCCGCGGAGGTCGAGCGACAGTACCTGATGGCCCTCTTCCACGCGCACGGCGGGGACCTGGACCGGATGGCGGCCGAGCTGTTCGGCCCGGGCGCCAGCCGGCGCAAGGTCCACCTGCGCATGAACCAGCTCGGGCTGCGGCTGCGACACCTGCGCGGAGCGTCCGCATGATCGCGCTGCTCGCCGTGCTCCTCGCCGCGGCCGCGGCGGAGCCCGGCAAGAAGCTCCTGCAGCAAGGCCGTCCGGCGGAAGCCGCGAACGCGCTCGCGGCGGCGCTGCGCAAGGACCCCCGGAACGCCGCCTTCGCCAACGACCTGGGAATCGCCAATGCGCGCGCGGGACGGCCGGCAGAGGCAGAGCAGGCGTACCGCCTGGCGATCCAGCTCGGCCCGCGACGCTGGGCCCCCTACGCCAACCTGGCGGAGCTGCTCTCCACCCTTCCCGATCGCTGGGATCGCGCCGACGAGATCCTGGCCCTTCTGGAACGCGGGCTCTCGCGGACCTCTCCCCCCGGACGGATCAACCTCGCGCTCCGCGTGGCCGACTTCGAGCGCAGCGTCGGGCGGACTTCGCAGGCGCGGCAGCGGCTCGCTGCGCTCGACGAGACGAAGCTCGACGCGGCCCAGCTGCCCCGCGCCCGCGAGCTGCTGGAGCGGATCGCCGACGACGAGCGGGCCCGCGGCTTCGAGGATTGGCCGGAGGCGGCGCCGTCGCCGGACCAGCTCGCCGCGCTGGCAGCGGCCGAGCAGAAGCTTGCGGCAAACGATCCGCGGGGCGCGCTGGCCGAGGTGAGCGCGCTGTGCGCGGCGCAGCCCGCCTGGAGGGCCGCGCACCGGCTCAGGGCCCGCTGCCTGGAGGCGACCGGTCAGCTCGACGAGGAAGCCCGCGAGCTGCGCATCCTCACGCAGCTCGCGCCGGCAGACGCGGCCGCCTGGCGGCGCCTGGGCCGGATCCTGACGGAGCACGGTGGTCTTCTGGAGGCGAACCGGGCGGACGCGGCGTTGCGCGAGGCTCTGGCGCTGGAGCCCTCGTGGACCGAGCTGTGGCTGCTGCGCGCGCGGGTCGCGCTGCGCCTCGGCCGGCCACAGGACGCCGTCCGCCATCTCGATCGGTACGGCCGAGGGGGCGGGGGCGATGCCGAGGCTTCCCGCCTGGCGGCGGCGGCCGCGGCCCAGACCGGCGGCGACGCGCAGCCGCCCGCGCGCGGCAGCGGGGCGAAGGAGCCCAGCGCCAACGCGCGGATCCTCTACCAGCAGGCGGGAACCGCGGACTCGCCCGAGAGCTCCCGCCGGCTCCTGGAGCAGGCCCTGGAGGATTCGCCGGCGTTCGTGGAGGCGGCGGCAGCGCTGTTCTCGGTCTCGGGCGCGGTCCCGGAGCGGACGCTCGATGCGTTGCGAGACGACGGGACCGCGCTGCTGGAGCTTGCGGCACGGGTGCGCCGCGCGGGCGGCTCGCCGGCGCTGGTGGCGCCGTGGGTCGATCGGGCGGTCGAAACGGCCGCGCCGGAGGCCCGCTTCGTCCGCGCCCAGCTCCGGCTCGAGCAGGGGAACCGCGCTGGAGCGATCCAGGACCTGCTCACCTATGCCGCCTCGCCCGACCCGCAGCACCTCGACGAGGCGCGGCTGCTGCGCTCGCAGGTCCTGACGGCTTCGCACACCGACCTCGCGCTCCTGCAGGCGCGCAGGCGCCTGGCGGAGGACCGGCCCGAGGCGGCGCTCGCGGTGATCGGCGATCGCTGCGAGGCCGGCGTCGACACGGACCGGCTCCTCGCGATCGGCGAGATCCGCGAGTTCTCCGGCGAGCTGCCCCAGGCGCTCGAATGCTACCGCCTGGCCGCGCCAGCTCCCGCCGCGCTGCGCCGGCTGGCGCGCGTGGCCGGGCGGGCGCCGGACGCGCGCGCGGAGCCGGAGCTGCGCGCGGCGGCCGCACAGGGCATCCCCGAAGCCCTCTGGGCGCTGGCGCAGATCGAGCTCGCCCGCGGCCGGCAGGAGGCCGCGCTGGAGCAGGCGGAACGGTTCCTCTCCGCGGCCGCGCCCGACGATCCGGGCGTCCCCGGCGCCCGCGCGGTGCGCGACTCGCTCCTGCGCAGCAGCCGGGAGGCGGCCCAGGCCCGCGCCCGGAAGCAGGCTGCCCTCTGGGGCGGCGGCGGCGTGTTCCTGTCCGCGCTGGCCGCCTGGCTGTGGGCGGGGGCGACGTTGCAGTCGGCGCTGCGCCGCGCGCCGCGGCTGTTCCCGCACGTGGCGCGCGCGATCCACGAGGTCCGGCACGACGTGATCAAGCACCGCGCGGGCACGCTGGCGATGGCGGCCGAGCCGGGGGCCCGGCGGGAGGACATCGCCCGCGCGCTCCTGGCGCCGGAGCCGGCGTCGAAGATCGTGGCGCGGCACTATGAGGCGCTGCGCACCGCCGCGCGCTCGCTCGGCGTCCGTCTGCGGCGGATCTCGCGCGAGCCGCTCTTCGGACCGCTGGTGCGCGACCTGGCCCGCGCCGAAGCCCTGCTGCGCGATCCTTCCGCGGACGCACGGGAGCTGCAGGCGATCGACGCCCGGGTCCGCGGCGACCACTCCCGGCGCCTGGCCGGGCTGTTGCGGCTCGGCCCGCGCACGAAGCTCGACGCGCGCGCGCTGGCCGGCTGGATCCACGCCGTGGAGGCCGAGATGCGGCGCGGCGGCTCCTCGTGGACGGCGCCCTCGATCCTGATCCAGGGCATGGAGGTGGAGTTCCCCGTCGAGAAGGGGGCGCTCTCGACCATCTTTGCCAACCTGCTGCGCAACGCGCAGGCGGCGGCGGAGGGCGGCGAGGTGATCGTCCGCCTCGGCGAGGAGCGCGACGGCGCCGGCCGGAACCTGACCGTCCTCCTGGTGGGCGATTCGTCCACGCACGCGATTTCGCTGGAAGCCATCGAGCAGCGGGAGAGCGGGCGCGGGCTGGCCCTGGCGCGCGATCTCACGCGGGAATGGCAGGGGCACATGGTGGTGCGGCCCGAGGAGCCGCCGTGGACCAAGGCGGTGGGCGCCTGCTTCCCGGCACCTCCAGCATGACGTTCCTGGTCTGCGAGGACGGCTCCGAGTACACGGACCGGTTCACCCGGTTCCTCGGCGGACAGTTCCGCTTCGCCCGCGCGGGACACTTCGCGGAGGCGCTGGCGCTCGCCCCCGGCGCCGCCGCGCTGCTCCTCGACCTCGACTTCCGCCGCCTCCAGCGCGAGCTCCTGGTGGACGAGCGGGGAACGCCGGATGTCCGGGCCACCGCCGAAGTGCAGGGCATCCTGATCCTGCGGGCGCTGCGCTCGCGGGGCGTGAGGCTCCCGGCGATCCTGTTCGCCGATCTGGACGACGCGTCGCACGCGGCTCGGCTCCAGGCGGAGCTGGCGCCGCTGCGGATCCTGCCCTCGAGCGAAGGGCTGCCGCGGATCGCTCAGCTGCTGCGGGAGGTCGTGAGCAGCGCCACCGGAAGCGTCGCGAAGAGCTGATCCAGCGGCAGGCCTCCCTCCGCGACGGTGCGGTCCTCTCCGGTCAATGCGTCTCGCAGCCTCTCGCCCGGCTTCAGCCCCGGCACCGGCAGGAACGTCCCGGCGAAGCGCTCGGCCGGAAGCCGCGCGCCATCCAGGAGATTCGCCACCAGCCGCGGCGCCACCGCCACCGCCAGGTCGCGGTCCGGGCCGGTGCGGGCGAAGGCGGCCAGGTTCTGCGCGCGCGAACCGACCGGAGCGAGCGGGACGTACCCCCCGCCGGCGAATACCTGGGGCAGGGCCTTGCGGGCCTGCAGCGCCGCGTGGACGAGGAACAGCTTGATGCGGCCGTCCGGCCAGCTCGCATAGAGCTGCCGCGCGAGCTCCGGCCGCGCCAGGGACGATCCGCGCAGCTCGTCGAGCATCCTCGTCCGAGCCTGGAAGTCGACCGGGCGCCGGTTGTCGGGGTCCACCAGCGAGAGGTCCCAGAGCTCGTTGCCCTGGTAGAAGTCCGGCACTCCGGGCGAGGCGATCTTCAGCACCACCTGCGAGAGCGCCGAATGCATCCCGATCTGCGCGATCCGCTGCGCGAACGGCTCCAGCCCCTTCCAGGTGCGGTCGCGCAGCGGCAGCGCGAACAGGTCCTCCACGTACCCGCGGAGCGCGTCCTCCCAGCGCTGGTCCTCCTGGATCCAGCTGGTGTTGACCTTCGCTTCCTTCGCCGACTTGACCATGTACTGCACCAGGCGGTCGCGCAGCGCCGGAAGGTCCTCGAGCCGCATCGGCCAGGCGCCGATCAGCGTCTGCAGCAGAAGCATCTGCTCGTTGCGGTCCGGCGCGAGGCGGCCGTCCACCTCCCGGCGGAGGCCCTCGGTGCGCCGGGCGAACGCGATCGCCGTCTTGCGCCACTCGTCCGGCAGCTCGGAGAGCGCGTCGATGCGCACCCGGATGTCCTCGCCGCGCTTGGTGTCGTGCGTGGCGGTGGCCAGCAGCGTTCGCGGCCACTTCTGCGCCCGCTGCCGGTTCTGCTCGTGGAACGCCTCGATGGTGCTGCCGAAGTGTTCCGGCTCTCCGCCCACCTCGTTGAGCGAGACCAGCCGGTTGTAGACGTAGAAGGCGGTGTCCTCCAGCCCCTTGGCCATCACCGGGCCGAGCGCCTGCTGCAGCTTCACCGCGAACGCGTGCTGCGCCGGCCGCTCCCGCTCGTCGACGTAGGCGGCGAACTTCTGCAGCAGGATGTCGGCGATGAAGTCGTAGATGCTGGCGTTCTCCGCCGGATTGCGCCGCTTGGCGCAGGCGACCGCCTGGAGGATGTACTTGCGGTCGCGCTCGTCCACGTGCCCCGGCTCCTCGATGTAGGAGCGGTAGACGGGGAAGCAGGCGATCATCTCGATCAGCGCCGAACGCAGCGAGTAGAGGGTGAAGTCGCGGGTCCAGCGGTTGCCCTCCGAGATGCGGTTGAGCTGGCGGGCGAGCAGGTTCATCTCCGCCGCCATCGCCGTGTAGAGGATCAGCTTCTTCTTCTGGTAGACGAGCTCCTGGAAGTCGATGGTCCCGTGGATGAAGCGCGCGTAGATCTTCTGCAGCTTCTCCGCGTTCTCCCGCTGGACGAAGATCCCGTTGAGCGCGTTGAGGAAGTCGTAGCCGGTGGTCCCCGCCACGCGCCAGCCGGCCGGCAGCGTCTCGGTGCGCGCGAGAATCTTCTCCGCCACCACGTAGAGCGGCCGCTCGAGCCGCGGATCGCGGGACTGCGCCAGCTCGTTGCGGAGCGAGGGCTCGAG
This sequence comes from Myxococcales bacterium, assembly GCA_035635635.1. Taxonomy (GTDB): domain Bacteria; phylum Myxococcota; class Myxococcia; order Myxococcales; family 40CM-4-68-19; genus 40CM-4-68-19. The sequence goes on from DASQAS010000179.1 coordinate 10,831, forward strand.
TTCACTCCAGGACAGCCGCCGCTGCTCGGCCCGGTCGCGGGCCCGCTGGAGGATGTGGGCGTCCTGCAAGAGGCCGAAGTAGCTGCGGGGATAGGCGAGGCCATCGGGGTGGTCGATGCGCAGGCCGCTGATCTTCCCTTCCGCCAAAAGGCGCAGCGGGACCCGGTGCGCATGCTCGAAGACCTTGGAGTCTTCCATCCGGACCGCGGCGAGCGAGTTGATGTCGAAGAACCGGCGGTAGTTGATCTCCTCCGAGGAGACCCGCCAGTGGGCGAGCCGGTACGCCTGCGCGTCGAGCAGCTTGTCCAGCAGGTCGAAGCTGCGCGGATTGCCCTTGAGGCCGTTGAAGATGCGGACGTTCTCCTCCAGGTGGGCCCGGACCGGAGCGCTCTGGGCGAACAGGGCCGCGACGCGCCGCTTGGCCACTTCCTTCTCGCGGCGGCGCTCCTCGCGCCGCGCCGGGTCCTTCTCGTGCCGCGAGGGCATGTGCTGGAGCAGGAAGAGGATGCTCCGGAGCTCGTCCATCACCTCGCCGGGTCCCAGGTGCTTCTCCAGCTCGTCGATCCGGTGGGCGAGGATCTGTCCGTAGGAACGCGGGTTCACCGGAAAGCGGTGGTCGTAGTAGCGGATGCGGAACGCGCCGTCCTCGAGCTCCAGCTGGATCTCGCCGCGCTCGAGCACCGCGCCGTAGCGGTCGCCCAGCACCGGGACCAACACCTTGTCGACCAGCTCCTCCTTGACGGGATGCCACTCGACGTCGAAGAAGCGGGCGGCCTGCGAGGAGGGCCCGTTCTCCAGCAGATCCAGCCAGAGCCCGTTGCCGGAGCCGAGGCCCATGTGGTTCGGGACGATGTCGAGCACGTGGCCGAGGCCGGCGTCCCGCAGGGCGCGCGCGAGGCGCTCGTAGCCGTCCTCGCCGCCGAGCTCCTCGTTGATCGTCCCGTAGTCGATCACGTCGTACCCGTGCATCGAGCCGGGGGCGGCTTGCAGGATGGGGCTCGTGTACAGCTCGGTGATGCCGAGGTCGGCGAGATATCGGGCGATGGCGGCGGCGTCTTCGAACGCGAAGCCCTTGTGGAGCTGCACGCGGTAGGTGGCAACGGGCTTCCGGGCAGCCGCCAGCTCGGCCGCCACCTCATCGAGCAGGCGGCGTGCCTGCTCCTGGACGATCTCCCGTTCGACCCTCATCCCGCCTCCAGTCGGACCGGACGGCGGGCAGAACCCTCCCTACCGCCTGCGGCCGGACCGCTCCGCAAGATGTGCAAGCTCCCGCGCCATTGCCATGGGTTCCGGGGCGGAAAAGAGCTCCTCCAACGTCCAGGGCAGCCGGAATGTCCAGTTGTGGGGACCGACGGTTCCCGGAGTGTTCATCCGGTCGGCCCAGCCCAGCGCGTCCGTCACGGGGGTGAGAAGCGCGTCGCTCGACGCCGAGTACGCCAGCTCGAGCACCGCGGCCTGCGTCTCCGGCAGATAGCGCTCCTGGTCCGGGCCCTTCAACCGGGCGAGCGGAGCCTGCGTGAGCTGGAGCTCCCGCTCGCGGGCGGTCAGGCCCTCCCACCAGGTCCGCAGCGACTCGGTGTCGTGCGTTCCCGTCACCGCCACCGAGACGTGCGAGAACTTCGTCACGTCGCGCGGCACGCCCTGGTCGTTTTCCCAGCGCAGCACCTTGGTTCCCGGGATCTCCTGCTCGGCCAGGGAGGCCCGGACGAAGTCGGGCACGGTCCCGAGATCCTCGGCCAGCACCTCGGCCTGCTCGCCCAGCAGTCCCAGCACGCGCTCGCCTTGGGCCTGCTGGCTCGGCTCGTCGGCGGGGATGAAGAAGGGCGTGCTCTTGTCGATCGGGCGGGCGTAGGTGCGGTAGAGCCCGACCACGTGGTCCACCCGGAACGCGTCGTACAGCTCCGCCGCGCGCTCCGCCCGCTGGTGCAGCCAGGGGTCGCCGGCGGCGCGCATCTCGTCCCAACGCGGCACCGGCAGCCCCCAGTCCTGTCCGTCCGCGCTGTACGCGTCGGGAGGCACGCCCACGGTGGCGTCGAACTTGAAGAGCCGCTGGAAGCTCCACACGTCGGAGGAGTCCTCGGCGACCATGAACGGAAGGTCGCCCAGCACCTTGACGCCCTTCGCGTTGGCCGCGGACCGGCCCGCCCGCCACTGCGCGTCCGCGATCCACTGCAAGTAGGCGAGCTGGTCGATCTGCTCGCGCAGCCGCGACCGGGCCTGGTCGAGCGCGCCGGGATCGCGATCGCGCAACGGCGCCTCCCAGTCGCGCCAGCTCTTGCGCCGCTCGTCGTGCAGCGCCCGGTAGAGCGCCCAGTCCTCGATCCACCCCGCATGCTCCGCCCGGTACTCGCGGAAGCGGCGCTCGCGCTCGGTGCCGCGCTCCCGCTCGCGGAACCGCCGGAACGCGCGCGCCAGCGCGCCGCGCTTCACCTGGCGATATCCCTCGAAGTCCACGCGCGGCTCACGGCGCAACCGGGCGAGCTCCACCTCCTCTTCCGGCTCGAGCCCGTCCAGGTCGGGGACGGAGTGCAGGTCGACGTAGACCGCCTCCAGCGCACAGGAGCTCGACGCGGCATAGGGGCTGTCCTGCCCGGGCGAGACCTCGTTCAGGGGCAGCAGCTGCCAGAGCGTGCAGCCCGACGTCAGCAGCCACTCCGCCACGCGGCCCGCGTCGGCATAGCTGCCCAGATCGCCTGCGTCACCTCGCACCGAGGAAAGAGGAAGGAGCAGGCCGGCCCTGCGCCCCAGGTTGAAGGTGTGCCCCACTGCGCCGTTTTACTCGCCGAGAGGTGGATGGCAAGAGCCGATTGCGCGCAGGTTGCGCCTGCGATAGAGGCGGCGGCATGCCGAAGAAGGCCACCACCGACCACGGCGAGATCATCCACTTCGCCGGGCGCCTCAAGCTGTTTCCCGTCGCCGCCCGCGGCGACGCGACGCTGATCCGGCTCGCCTCGCGCGAGGATCAGAGGGAGGACGAGGTCCGCGTCGGCTGGCCGGCTTTCTTCCGGCCCTTCATCGACCGCCACCTCGTCTTTCTCTACGACGAGACTTCGGGCCAGCCGGTGACCCGCGCGGAGGCCGACGCGACCCTGGCGCAGGGGCCCGCGGGGCCGGCCGGCGCGGCTTCGACGGCGACGTAGCCGGGAGGTCGTCCAGGGTGAGCCAGCGCTCCGTGGGCTGTACGGCGCCCGCCAGGGCCAGCGTGATGCGCCGCCGGACCGGATCGGCGGAGACCACCTCGATCTGCACCTCGTCGCCGATGGCGTAGCTGCGCCCCGTCGAGCCGACCACCAGGCGCTGCTTTTCCTTGTCGAGCCTGGTCCCCTCACCCAGCGACTCCGCCGGGATCAGCCCTTCCACGAACACGTCTTCCAGCTCACAGAAGAGCCCGAACTCCGCCACGCCGGAGATGACCGCCAAGAACCCCTCGCCGATCTTGTCCTGCATGTAGAGCGCCGAATAGAAGGCGTCCACGTCGCGCTCCGCCTTCATCGCGGCGCGTTCCCGCTCCGAACACTGGGCGGCGATGCCGGCGAGATAGGCCTCCTGCTCCTCGCGCTCCTGCTGGCGCAGCGGCCGTCCCCCGCGCGCCCAGTGCTCCTTCAGGAGCCGGTGCACCATCAGATCGGGGTAGCGACGGATCGGCGAGGTGAAGTGGAGGTAGGTGGGCGCGGCCAGGCCGTAGTGGCCGATGTTGTCCGGGCTGTACTGGGCCTGCATCATCGCCCGCAAGAGCAGCGCGTTGAGCGCCTTCTGCGCCGGCTTGCCCTCCACCTGCTTGAGGAACTCGTTGAGCACGGCCGGCGTCAGCTCGTCGCCGGCAGGGAGCTCGAACCCGTGCGAGCGCGCCAGCGCGGCGAAGGCCTCCAGCTTCTCGCGGTCGGGCTGATCGTGGATACGGTAGACGGTGGGGAGGCCGCGGGCGTCGAAGAAGCGGGCTACCGCCTCGTTGGCGGCCAGCATCATCTCCTCGATCAGGCGGTGGGCGTCGTTGCGCGGGCGCTTGACGATCTCCACCACCTTGCCCCGGTCGTCGAGGACCATCTTGGCCTCGGGCAGATCGAAGTCGATGCTGCCGCGCGCCCGCCGCTGCGCGGTCAGCTTCTTCGAGAGCTCGTGAGCGACCTTCAGATCCTCGAGCAGCGGCCGGGCCTGCGCATCGGGCTCCCCGCCGAGCGCCTTGGCCACCCGCTCGTAGGTCAGCCGCGCGTGGCTGCGCATCACCGCCTCGTAGATGTCCGCGTGCAGCGGAGCTCCCGCGGCGTCGAAGGCGATGTCGGCGACCATGCAGAGCCGGTCCACCTCCGGGTTCAGCGAGCAGATCCCGTTGGAGAGCCGCTCCGGCAGCATCGGCAGCACCATGCCGGGGAAGTAGACGCTGGTGGCGCGCCGCAGCCCCTCGCGGTCGAGCGGGTTCCCGGGACGCACGTAGTGGGCAACGTCCGCGATGGCGACCACCAGACGATACCCGCCCCCCGGCGTCCGGCTGGCGTGCACCGCGTCGTCGAAGTCGCGCGCGTCCTCGCCGTCGATGGTCACCAGGGCCAGATGCCGCAGGTCGCGGCGGCCGGAGATCTCATCCGGCCGGACCCGCTCGGGCACGCTCTCCGCGGCGACCAGCGTCGGCGGCTCGAACTCGTCGGAGAATCCTTCGGCGTAGGCCGCGGCCAGCATCTCGAAGCGGGGATCGCCCGGCGGCCCGAGCACGGTCACGACCTCCCCGGAGAGGGGTCCCGGCGCGTCGCGGTGCAGGTGGACCTTGACCATCTCGCCGTCGCGGGCGTGGGGATGACGCGGGACGGCGACGTTGCCGGACAGGTTGCGGTCGTGGGGAATCACCCAGGCTGCCTTGCCCTTGGCCTGGTAGATGCCGAGCGCGAGCCGGCGGCGATACTCGACGACTCCGACCACCTCGGCGGCGAGGCGCCCGTCCCTCCCGCGGATCGCGCGCGCGCGCACCACGTCGCCGTCCAGGGCGCCCTTGGTGTGCTGCGGCGGCACGAAGAGGTCGTTCTCGCGACCGCCCTCGCCGAAGAGGGGCGTGATGAAGCCATATCCCTCCGGCTTCAGGTGGATCACGCCGGTCGTCTCCGCCCCCGGTTTGCGCGGGGCGGGACCGGGCTTCTCCTTCGCGCGCCGCCGGCCCGTCGCCTCGGTCATGGTGGCCGGGCGCACCTCCCGGTAGGTGCGCCCGTCGTAGCTGGCGCGGCCTTCCTTGAGCAGGTGCGAGAGGGCTCGGCGCAAAGGATGCTGGCGGGCCTGGCCCAGCCGGAGCTGCCCGGCGAGCTGTTTCAACGAAAGTCCCTTTCCGCCCGCGGTTCGCAGCGCGGCGAGGAGGGACGCTGGATCGATGTTCATGCTTTCGGTTCTAGGCTTTCTTGGGTCCGATGTCGGCGGTCGCCTCGGTCACCACCGTGGTCGTGTCGGGCTTCGAGCACGGGAACCCGGGGACGTGCTTTCCCAGGAACGAGGAGAGCGAGCTCATCAGCTCGTGCGGCATCTCCGCTGCCAGCGCGGACCGGCACAGCCGGCGCGTGGCGCGGTACGTGCGGACGAAGGTGATGCAAGGTGGGCAGGTGCTGAGGTGCTCTTCCAGCGCCTTCGCCTGCTCGCCCGTAAGCGTCCCCTCGATGTATTCGCCGAGGAGGTCGACGCATTCTTTGCAGTGTTCGATGGGGCTCGTCAAACGCGCTCGTCCTGTAGGAAGTCGTTTGGCCGCCAACGATAGTAGCCGACCCGCGAAGAAAGATGCAGCCCGAAAGCAACGGATTCGTTGCTTCCGGTCATTTCGCGGGTACGTCGAAGAACTCACCCAGCTTCTCGCGCAGGGCCAGCCGGGCGCGGTGGAGCCGGCTTTTCACTGCGGGGACGGTCAGATCCAGCGCCTCGGCGATGTCCTCGTTGGACAGTCCGTCCACGTCCTTGAGGAGGAAGACCGTCCGATAATCGTCAGGTAGCTGTTCCACCGCCTTGTTGATGGCGGAACCCAGCTCTCCCGACATCATCTTCTCGTCCGCCCGCTGCGACCAGTCGCTGCTGCTCGTGGGCTCGAGGTAGCCCTCGGCCGAGAACCTGGGCCCCGACAGCTCGAGCGGCTGGTCGGTGAGCCCGTCCGGCGCCCGCCGCTTGCGCCGCAGGCGCATCAGCGCGCTGTTGGCCGCGATGCGGTAGAGCCAGCTGGAGAACTGCGCCTCCCCCCGGAACAGGGGTAGCTTCTGGTAGGCGTTGAGGAAGGCTTCCTGCAGCACCTCCTGCGCGTCCGCTTCCGAGCCGGTCATGCGCAGGGCAAGGCGGTACAGCTGCCGCTGGTGGCGTTCCACCAGCTGCGCGAAGGCGGCGCCGTCGCCCTTTTGCGCGCGCTCGACCAGCTCGCGATCGCCGGGCTGGCCGTCGGCACGCGGCTCCTCCGGTGCGAGGGCCTGCGTCCGGAGATGAGGTGTGTCGGCCAAGGGCGGGGGACCCTAAAGCACGCCGGAAAGAGGGTCAAGTGGCGGGGAGGATCTTTCCCGGATTCAGAAGATCGTCGGGGTCGAACGCGCGCTTGATGCGGCGCTGCAGCTCGATCACGTCGCGGCTCTGCTCGCGCGCGAGGAACTCCCGCTTCGCCATGCCGACTCCGTGCTCGCCGGTAATGGTGCCCCCGAGGTCGATGGCGGCCTGCAGGACCTCCGTCACGGCCGCGTGGCCCCTGGCGCGTTCCTCCGCCGAGCCGAAGAGGAGGTTCACGTGCAGGTTGCCGTCCCCCGCGTGGCCGTAGCACGCGGTGGGCAGTCCATGTCGCGCCCCGATCTGGCGCACGCGCCCGATCAGCTCGACCAGGCGCCCGCGGGGGACCGCCACGTCCTCGCTGATCTTGTGCGGGCGGATGGCCGTCAGGGCGACCGAGATCATGCGGCGGGTCTCCCAGATCCGCCGCCGCTGCGCTTCGTCCTGCGCGGCGACCACCTCGAGGGCGCCGGCCTCGGTGCAGAGCTCGCCCGACCTCGCCAGCTCCTCGAAGACGCCATCGCCGTGGCCGTCGTGCTCGACGATCAAGGCCCCCCCGATCCCGTCCGGGAACTTGAACGGCGCGCGCGAGCTGACCGCCTGCATGGTGGGACCGTCGAGCAGCTCGCAGGCGCGCGGCAAGAGTCCCGCGCCGAAGATCCGCTGCACCGCCTGGGCGGCCTTGTCCTCGTCGGGGAAGAAGGCCAGGAGCGTGGCGACCGAGCGCGGCAGCGGGATCAGCTTGAGGGTGGCCTCGACGATCACCGCCAGCGTCCCTTCGCTGCCCACCAAAAGCTGCGTCAGGTCGTACCCCGCGACGCCCTTCCAGCTCCGGTGGCCGGTGCGGATCAGCTCGCCGGTGGGCAGCACGGCCTGCAAACCCAGCACGTAGTCCCGGGTGACGCCGTACTTGAGCGCCCGCGGACCGCCGGCGTTGTGGGCCAGGTTGCCGCCGATCGAGCACATGGCCTGCGAGTTCGGGTCGGGAGGATAGAAGAGCCCTTCCGCCTCGACCGCCGCCTGGAGCTTCTCGAGGATCACGCCGGGCTGGACCACGCAGACCATGTCGGCGCGCGAGACCTCGACGATCCGGTCCAGCTTCTCCAGCGAGAGCACCACCCCGCCCCGCTCCGCCAGCGCGCCCCCGCTCTTGCCCGAGCCTGCCCCACGCGGGACGACCGGGATCTTGCGGGCGCGGGCGTACGCGAGAAGCTTCTGCACGTCTGCCGCGTCGCGGGCCTGCACGGCGGCCTGGGGCGGGTACTCGCCGCAGCCGCTCTCGTCGCGCGCGTAAGGCTCGATGGCAACGACCTGCAGCCCGAGATCCGAGAGCTGCTGCGCGAGCGCGTTCACCCGAACACCTCGACGGCGCTGCCGGTCATGGCGGCCGGGGCGTCGGTGCAGAGGAACTTCACCACTCGCGCCACGTCCTCCGGGCGGAGCTTCGGCGGGAACGGCGTCCGCTTGAGCATCTCGGTGTCCACCGAGCCGGGCAGCACGGCGGCGCAGAAGATCCCGCGCTCGCGTCCCTCCTCCGCCAGCGACTTGATCAGGCCGGTCAGTCCCCACTTGCTTGCGTTGTAGGCCGCGGCGTGCGCGGTCCCCAGCGTCCCGCTGATGGAGCCCACCGCCACGATCCGCCCGGTACCGGTGCGGAAGGCCTCGCGCGCGCAGAGGAAAGCGCCGCGCAGGTTCACGTCGAGCACGCGATCCCACTGCGCCGCCGTGAACTGCTCGATGGGACCGCGCTCCAGCACGCCGGCGTTGAGCACCACGCAGTCGGTGCGCCCGGCATCCGCGAACAGCCGCGCCACCTGCTCTTCGTCCGAGACGTCGCACCGACGGGAGAGGACCGCGCCTTCCACTTCCGGGGCGGAGCGCGAGGCGCAGACGGCCACCTTCATCCCGTCGGCGATCAGCGCCTCTGCGATCGCGCGGCCGATCCCGCGCGAGGCGCCTGTGACCAGCGCCTTCATCCCCCTTCCGCGCGCCGCGCCAGCGAATGGCGCAGCTCGGAGTCCTTCTCGAAGGCGCCGGCCCAGGCCTCCACCGTGACCCGGCTATTCCGCCGCATCGGGCCGCGCACCTGCATGCAGCCGTGCTCGGCCGCGATCACCACGCCGGCCCCCAGAGGCGAGAGCGCCGCCATCACGCTCTCGCAGAGGCGGTGCACGAGCTGCTCCTGGAGGATGAGCCGGTGCGCCAGGGCATCGGTGGCCTCGGCGATCTTGCCGAAGCCGACCAGCCACTGGTCGGCCACGTAGCCCACCGCGGCGCTGCCCTTGTAGGGGAGCAGGTGGTGCGGGCACATCGCGTGGAAGTCGATCTGCGAGGCGATCACCAGCTCGCCCCGCCGGGGCGCGGGCACCAGCGAGGACTTCAAGAGCCCGACGGGATCCTGCGCGTATCCGTCGAGCAGGTCCTCGATGAATGCCTTGGCCACGCGCGCCGGAGTCTCACGAGTCTCGGTATCCAGCTCGGCGCCGGAAGCGAGCAGCAGCTTCTCGATGGCTTCGGCAAGCGCCTTGCGATCGGGCGGCTGAGCTTTGCGATCCGGCAGCGCCATTCACCACTTCCCGTGCGGACCGCGGTAGACCACGCAGCTCGCCGGGACCTCCCAGAGGCGCACCTCGGCGAGGCCGGGGAGCTTGCCCTCGAGCCGGTGCCAGAGCCAGGTCGCGATGTTCTCCGCCGTGGGATTCTCGATGAAGTCGTTCAGGTTCGTGTGGTCGACGCGATCGAGGACGTGCTCCTTCACCGCCTTCTCCACGTCGCCGAAGTCCACCAGGATCCCGGTGTACGGATCGGGGTCGCCGCGGATCACCACCTGGAAGCGGTAGTTGTGCCCGTGGAGGTTGAAGCACTTGCCCTGGTAGCGCGGCAGTCGGTGGGCAGCGGCGAACGTGAACTCGGCTTCGATCTGATGCATGGGGCGCTCCTGTAACACTTGGATGCGCGGATCGGCAAAGGGACCGGGAGACTGAGCGATTTGGTCGAATTCCGGAACTTTCCACTCTCCAGAGCATCCAATCCCCGGTTTCAAGAGAACTGGAGGCGTCCTTGTCGACCGCTCACCTGCACGCTGTCCGCGACTCCGAAAACCTCGTCGAGCTCTACGCCGAGGCGCCGCTGCCCACCCGGCACGGCCTGCTGCGGGCGATGGTGTTCCGGGAGAAGGCCACCGGCAAGGAGCACGTTCTGGCGGTCAAGGGCGAGCTTCGCGGCCAGGAAGGCGTGCCGGTCCGCATCCACAGCGAGTGCCTGACCAGCGAGATCCTCGGCTCGCTCAAGTGCGATTGCCGCGAGCAACTCGAGCACGCGCTCGACCTGATCGGGCGGTCCGAGCGCGGCGCGGTGGTGTACCTGCGCCAGGAAGGCCGGGGGATCGGCCTCGGCAACAAGATCCGCGCCTATGCGCTGCAGGCGCGCGGCGCCGACACGTACGAGGCGAATCGGGCGCTCGGCTTCGGCGACGATCTGCGGCGCTACGACATCGCGGCGCAGATGCTCGAGCACCTGGGCGTGAAGTCGGTGGACCTGCTCACCAACAACCCGAAGAAGATCGAAGGTCTCCAGGCGGGCGGAATCACGGTCCGTCGCCGGATCGCGTCCCTGGCGCCGAGCAACCCGCACAACGTCGGATATCTGCGGACCAAGCGTGAGCGCAGCGGGCACCTGATCGAGCTGACCGATCAGAAGTCAGCCTCCTAGCTACTGCCCGGCGGTGGTGGTCGACCGCACGTCCGCCGCGGCACGCGCGGGCTTCCCCAGGCCGCTCTTCTGCAGCGCCACGCTGAACACGGCGAGGGCGGAACACGCCAGCAGCGCGTAGAAGAGCGGGCGCGACGGCCGCGCCCGCCACGCCCAGAGGCGATCTCGGCGGCGCTGGTAGGGGAGCTCGGTCTCGTACTCCTGCCAGCACCGGCTGCGCTCGGCGGCCGCCGCTGCCGCATCGCCGGCCACCAGCAGCGCGCGGGCCAGCAGGAAGCGGGCCTCGACGTGGTGTGGATGGGACTTGAGGAACTCGCGCAACGGCTCGACGGCGGCGGCCGAGCGGCGGCGGGCGCGCCAGCGAGCCAGCTCGAGCAGGGCCTCGCCGTCCTTGAACGCCGGATCTGCCTTGTGGACCTCCGACAGGAACAGCTCGCCCTGATCCACGCGCCTGGTCGCGAGGCAAGCGACGCCGAGCAGGAAGAGCGCGCGGAGATCGTGCGGGTCCTCGTCTGCGAGCGGCTTCACCACCTCGATCGCGCGCGCGAACCGGCGCTGTGAAACCAGGATGGCGCCCAGGTCGGCGCGCGCCTTGCGGTCGTGCGGGTTGTGCAGGAGCACGAGCCGCAGGCGGCTGCCGCGCCGGAAGTCGGCCACGGCCTGCGCCAATCCGCGCAGGAAGCCGAACGTGTACCAATCCGCGATCGCGTACGCGGCGAGCAGGATCACCGCCGCGGCTACCGGACTCCCGGTCAGCATCCAGAGGATGGAGAAGTTGATCCAGCTGTTCATGGCCGCTTCATCGTAGTGGCCGCGGCCGGTGAGCGGACAGTTCTCCCCTGTGTGTCGGGGTGGGCGGACCGGGCGTGGCCTGGCCGCTCCGGCCGAAGGCTGATTTGCGGCTATGTTCTTGGCGCGGCGAGCCGGACCGCACGCCGCAGGCCGGTGAAGGGGAGGAGCCGCAGCGCCTCGTCGGGCGTGCACCAGCGGTGCTCGTCGTGCTCGTCCGAGAGGCGCGGCTCGCCCGAAACAGCGGCGGCGAACGCCGTCTCCTCCACGAAGAGGGGTGGCTCCCGGCCGCCCAGCGCGAACGCGTGCACGTAGCCCAGGTCGCGGATCCCGTCGAGGCGCGGCGAGAAGCCGGTCTCCTCGTGGATCTCCCGCGCGGCCGTCTGCAGCGGGCTCTCTCCCGCCTCTCTGGTACCGGTGAGGATCTGCCAGAACCCTCCCCCCTCCGGAGTGCGCTTGAGCAGCAGCACGCGCCCGTCCTCGCGGCGCAAGGTGACGCTCACGGTGCGCAGCTCTGGCGGCACCTCGGACACCTCGCTCTCCCAGAGCGTCGCCGCTTCGAGGGCGAAGGCGTCCTCCACCTCGTGGAGAGGCGGCGCGTCGCCGAGCAGCGATTGGAGGGACGCCACCCCCGCGTCGCTGATCCCGCAGGGAACGATGGCCGCGAAGTCCGCCAGATCGGTGCGCACGTTGAAGGCGAATCCGTGCGAGGTGATCCAGCGCGAGATGTGCACGCCGATGGCGCCCAGCTTGCCCTCGGGAGTCCAGACGCCGGTGCGGCCGGGGACCCGGTGCGACTGCACGCCGGAATGGGCCGCCACGCGGATCATCAACTCTTCGAGCGAGCCTACGTACTTGCGGACGTCCTTGCGGTCCGGCTTGAGGTCCAGGATGGGGTAGCCGACGACCTGCCCGGGGCCGTGGTAGGTGACGTCGCCGCCACGGTCGGTCTCGAAGACCTCGATGCCGCTCGCGGCGAGCGCCTCCTTGGACCAGAGGATGTTTTGCGCCTTTGCCCCCCGCCCGAGCGTGATCACGCGGGGGTGCTGCAGCAAGAGCAGCGTGTCGGGGATCCGCCCCTGGGCGCGCGCCTCCACCAGGGCCTTCTGCATGACGAGGCCGTCTTGGTACTCGACGCGGCCGAGCCGGCGGACGTGCAGCGCGCGGGTCACGCCCGGAGTCTAGCCGCTGCGGCCGAAGGCCGCCTTGCGGCTACGCAGCTCCGGCGCGCGGCGCGGGCGGCGAGGCGAGCAGCTCGTCGCGCTGCTCCTGGAGCGACCAGGGCATGTTGGCGTAGACGTCCTCGAACAGCGACTCGCGCGCCGGGTCCGGCTTCTTCTCCGCCTCCGCGATGGCGGCGTTCACTTCCTCGAGCAGCTTCGCACGGAGCTCGTCCTCGTCGCGAGCGCTCCACAGGCCCCAGGCCTGGAGCCGCGAGCGCATCAGGTCGATGGGATCCCGCTTCCTCCACTGCTCGACCTCGCGCTCGTCTCGGTAGCGCGTCGGATCGTCGGACGAGCTGTGCGCGCCGATGCGGTAGGTCTCGCATTCGACCAGCGTAGGCCCGCCGCCGCTGCGCGCCCGGTCCACCGCTTCTTTCACCGCGCGGTAGACGGCGACGGCATCGTTGCCGTCCACCTTGACGCCCGGGAAGCCGTAGGCGCCGGCCTTGACGGCGATCGACTCGCTGGCGGTCTGCTTCGAGCTGGGCACGCTGATCGCCCAGTGGTTGTTCTGACAGATGAAGACCACCGGCGCCCTGAACACGCCGGCGAAGTTCATCGCCACGTGGAAGTCGCCCTCGCTGGTGGCGCCGTCGCCCAGGTAGGCCGCGATCACCGTGCGGTCGCCCTTGATCCGCGCCGCCATGGCCGCCCCCACCGCCTGCGGGAGCTGGGTGCCGATGCAGCTCGACCAGCTGACCTGGTTCACGCTCTTGGAGGCCATGTGCGAGGGCATCTGCCGGCCCTTGGTCTCGTCGCCGGCGTTGCCGAAGATCTGGCAGAGGTACGGGACCAGCGGGAACCCGCGCAGCAGCATCGCGCCGCCCTCCCGCAGCGCCGGGAAGATCCAGTCGTTCGACTCCAGCGCGATGGCCGAAGCGAGCGTCGCGGCCTCCTGACCGGTGCAGGCGCCGTAGAACCCGACCCGGCCCTGCCGCTGCAGCGTCATCATCCGCTCGTCCAGCGTGCGCAGGCGGACCATCTGCCGGTAGAGGCGGAGCAGCGTCTCGCGTGGCAGCGGCGGCGATTCCAGCTTGTGGGCAGGCTGCATGGGACGGCAGATCTAGAGGAACCGCGCCCTGGCCGCAATCCGCTTCAGCTCCGAGAGCGCGGCGAAGGCGGCGCGCTTGGTGGAGTCGAACAGGATCGACTGGCCGGGTGGACGCGGGGAGAAGCCCAGCCTCCGCAGCCTCGCGTTGGCCCGGTAGATCAGCTCCCGGCCGCGCGAGCTGTCGCTGCGGAAGGTGATGCTGAACGAGATCGACACCTCGGGGCCGTTGCGGACCCAGTGCGGGACGGCGACCGGGAAATGGAGCCCTTGCCCCGGGCCCAGCGGGACCACCCAGGCGGTGGTCTGGAACACGTCGCGCCAGGGCAGGTTCCGGTGCACGAACGCGGCGTAGAACTTCTCCAGCTCGGCGTCGGGCAGCACGAAGCGGTCGTCGCGGTCCCACATGCTGACCGTCTTGCTGCCCCGGATCTGCAGGAGGAAGTTGTGCTCCGGGTCCAGGTGGAACGGCGTCACCGCTCCCGGCGAGGAGAGGAAGATGAACCCCTCGCGCCGGAGCATGCGCGGGACCGCGGCTCCCGCCTGGGCAGCGACGTCGTCGAGGCAGCGGTCCAGCAGGGCCCCGTACTCGGCATCCTGGTCGACGCGCTTGAGCACCATCCACGAGCCGCACTCGGCGATGCGGCGCACCGTCTCCTCCGGAGAGAGGCCCGTGCGCGGCGTATCCTGCGGCCGCACGCCGACGGGCAGCGCGCCGGCGTTGTATTCCACGAACTCCTCCGGCAGCCGCCGCGCCAGCTCCATCAGCCGGGGGAGCGCGAACAGCGGGTGCGCCGCCAGATCGTGGGCGACGTGGAACGGCTTGCGGTCGAAGTAGGCCGCGAACACCTCGCGATCGAGCGCGACCAGCGGGCCGTTCATGCGCGGCTCACCAGGCGGCGGAGGAACTGGAAGAACGGGACCAGCGAGACGTGGAGGTCGCCCAGGCGGCTCCCGGTGGAAAAGAAGACCGTCTGCATCTCGCGGCGGTCGGGCCAGAGGTGGTTGATCATGAAGCGGTTGGGGGCGGCGCAGGAGTCCATCCAGCGCAGAGCGGGAAGCTGGTGGGCGCGCTCGACGTTGTCGATCTCCAGCAGCACGCCGGGAGAGAAGCGGCCGAAGCTCTCGTCGAACGTGATCTTGAACGCGAACGCTCCCTCGCCGCCGACGAAGTTCATCTTCAGCGCCACGGGCTTTCCGTCCAGCCGCAGCGCCAGCATCTGCAGCTTTCCGCCCCGCGCCGCGCCGGCGGCCATCTGCTGGACGAAGGTGCGGTCGCGCAGCGAGTCGACGCCGTCGCGGCCCTTCCAACCCTGCGCTTCCAGGTTCAGGAATTCGTCGACCCAGGGAATCGGATCCGCGCCCGCCGGCAGCTCGTCGGTGGTCAGCGTTCCCAGCTCGGACAGGCGGGCGCGCTGGCGCCGGAACTCCTTGCGCCGCTTGGAGGCCAGCGCGCGGTTGAGGAACTCCTCCGCGCTCCCGGCGCGCCGCAGGACCGCGCGCGTATAGGCTGTCGAGACCAGCGCCGGCCAGCCGCGCTCGTTCAGCTCGTCGATCAGGTGCAGGCGGACCGAGCCCTCGCCGGGAACATCCTCGAGCCGCAGCAGGCTGGCTCTGGAGGCCATCGCGTCCAGCCAGCAGCGGATGGCCGCGCGCTCGCAGCCACGCCGGAGCAGGGGAGCCGTCAGATAGCAGTAGGGATGACGCCACAGCTCGGCGCGCCCGCGCCGGAAGCCCATGGGAAAGAGACCGCAAAGCCGCTCTCCGCGCGAAACCACCACCACTTCCACGCGCTGGGTCCGCGCGAAGCTCCGCAGCGCCGGCAGCAGCATCCACGGCTCGTAGAACGGGTTCAGCTCGGCGCAGTCGGACGCCAGATCCTGCCAGCTTTCTTGAAGCGCCTCGAGAGCGGTCCAGTCGGTGAGCGTCCGGGCCGCGTACCCCGCCGGCGCGCGCTGCGCTTCCTTTGCCGGGCCCGGGATGGGCGCGTCGGAGAGGAACAGCGCCTCGTCCGAAAATCCCGGTTGTCGAGGGAGGCGCTTCTTCTCTTCTCCGATTCGCGGGACGGTTTCGGGCATCCGCAGGGCGATCTAGGGACGAAGCGCCTGCTCGCCAACAATTGCTCGGGAGTGAACAGCCACGGTCGGCGCAGACCCCTCCGGATGCGCCCGGAGACGCTCGATGAACTGGCGCTCGGCCCCGCCGACCCAGAACCGGGAGACGAGCTGCAGCACCGGGATGGACATTCGGGCCCCAGGCTGTGCACCGCCGTGCCCGTCGGGAAGCCGCGTTTGCTAGATTGCGCGCATGCAGACGTTCGCCGAGTTCTGGCCGTTCTATCTCCGCGAGCATTCGCGGCCCGCAACCCGCAGGCTGCACTTCGTCGGGACCACTCTGTCGCTCCTGCTCCTGGCCTCGGCCGCGGCGCTGCACAGCGGCGGCCTGGTCGTGGTGGCCATCGCCGCGGGATACGCCTTCGCCTGGGTCGGCCACTTCTTCGTCGAGCACAACCGGCCGGCGACGTTCAAGTACCCGCTTTGGAGCCTCGCGGCGGACTGGAAGATGTGGGGACTCGCCCTCACCGGCCGGTTGGGGCCGGAGCTGAATCGGGCCGGCGTGAAACCCGTCGCCGCCCCGGCCTGCCCGGTCCAGAGGGCCTCTCCGGGGCCTGTGGAAAAAAAATAATTATTTTTTTTCGGGACCGGCGTGGAGGGGTGGCTGTCCACCCTCCCCCCAAGACTTCTCATTCTGGAGCTCGCCCCGGGACGAGTTCACGAATGAACACTGCAAGCTTCAGGGCGCCGAGCGGCTCCTATCGGCTCGGGCCTGCCCGTCCCGGCGCCTAGAGGCGCCCCTCCATCAGCAGCAGTTCCGGCGCCTCCAGGGCATGGATCACTTCGTACAGGAACGCGGCGCCGATGTGGCCATCGATCACGCGGTGGTCGAACGAGCACGAGAGGTTCATCCGCTCGGCGATCTCCACGCCGACGCTGCCGTCCCCGCGGCGGACCGGCTTGGCGTACTCCTTGATCTTGTGGATCCCGAGGATCGCCACCTCCGGGTGCTTCACCACCGGAGTCGCCATCAGTCCGCCGTCCTTGCCCAAAGACGTGACGGTGAAGGTCGAGCCCTGCAGGTCCTGGAGCTGCAGCTTCTGCTCGCGCGCCGCTTTCGCCAGCCGGTCGATCTCGGCGCCGATCTCCCGGATCGACTTGCCGCGCACGTCCTTCACCACGAAGACGGTCAGGCCCTGTTCGGTGGCGGCCCCGAAGCCCAGGTTCACGTCCTTTTTCACCACCAGGGCCTGCTTCTCCTCGTCCATCACGGCGTTCAGGTCGGGGTAGCGGGCGAATCCCTGGAGCAGCGCCTTGGCGATGAACGGCAGGTAGCTGAGCTTCGGCTCCCCACGGCGGGCCAGCTCCGCGTTGATCCGCTCGCGCAGCGAAGTGAGCGGGCCGGTGTCGCACTCCTCCACGAACGTGAACGGCACCACGTAGGTGTGGCTCTGCACCATGCTCTTCGCGATGCTCTTGCGCAGCCCGCGCAGGGGGCGCAGCTCGTCCTGCGCCAGCGGCTCCGGACGCGGCGCTTCCGGACGCGCCGGCGCCGGCATCGGAGGCGGCGCCTGCATCGGCGGGCGCTGCCGGTTCTCGTTGTGCGCGAGCAGGTCGGCCTTCATCACCCTGCCCTGCGGACCGGAGCCCTGCAGCGCGCCGAGATCGACGCCCAGCTCCCGAGCCATCCGCCGCGTCACGGGAGTGGCCAGCACCTTGCGACCGTCCCCGTTTCCCGAGTGGGCGCTGGTCTGCGCACCGTGCGCGGATGCGCCCGCTTGGGGTCGCGGCAGGTTGTCGGTCTGCAGCGGCGCGGGTTGTCCCGCCTCGTCGGCCGGCAGGCTGGGGGCGGCCTGAGCCGGAGTCCCAGCGCTCGGGGCCGCCACAGAGGCACCGGCGCCGGCGCCGTCAACCTCCAGCACCACCAGCGTGGAGTGGACCTTGGCGATGTCCCCTTCCTTGCCGACGGTGCGCACCACCTTTCCGCGCCGCGGGCTCGGGATGGTCACCGTGGCCTTGTCGGTCATCACCTCCACCAGCGGCTGGTCCTCGACGATCTGATCGCCGGGCTGCACCAGCCACTTGACGATCTCGCCCTCCACCACGCCCTCGCCGATGTCCGGCAGCTTGAACTCGAACTGGGCCATGTCAGGCCTCGTAGGCTTTCAGCTCGCGCAGGGTCCTCTGGATGCGCGGCGCGAGCGGTAGATATTCGTTTTCCAGCGTGTACGGGAAGGGTGTGTCCCAGCCCGTGATCCGGGCGATCGGCGCCTCCAGCGAGGTGAAGCAGCGCTCCTGCACCAGCGCGCTGATCTCCGCCGCGAAGCCGTTGGTCCGCGGAGCCTCTTGCACGATGGCGCAGCGCCCGGTCTTGCGTACGCTCTGCGTGACCGTTCCGATGTCCAGGGGCCAGAGCGTGCGCAGGTCGATCAGCTCCGCGTCCAGCTCGGGCGACTGCTCCACGGCCTGCAGGGCCTCATGGAACATCGCGCCCCAGGCGATCACCGTGAGGCCGCGGCCCTCGCGCGCAACCCGAGCCTGGCCGATTGGCACCGTGTACTCGCCCTCCGGCACCTCTCCCTTGGCGGCGCGGTAGACGCGCTTGGGCTCCATGAAGATCACCGGGTCGTCCTGGCGGATGGCCGAGATCAACAGGCCCTTGGCGTCGACCGGGTTGGAAGGGCAGACGACTTGAAGTCCCGGTGTGTGGATGAACAGCGCCTCCGGCGACTGCGAGTGGTAATGGCCGCCCTTGATCCCGCCCCCGACCGGCGTGCGGATCACCACCGGCGCGCCGTACTGGCCGCCGCTGCGGTAGCGCAGCTTGGCCAGCTCGTTCACGATCTGGTCGAAGGCGGGGAAGATGAAGTCGGAGAACTGGATCTCGGGCACCGGCCGCAGCCCATACATCGCCATGCCGATGGCGGCGCCGATGATGCCGGCCTCGGCCAACGGCGTGTCGATCACCCGGTCCGCTCCGAACTCCTCAATCAGCCCCACCGTGGCCCGGAACACGCCGCCGAACTTGCCCACGTCCTCGCCCATCACCACCACGCGCGGATCGCGGCGCATCTCGAGCCGCAGCGCGTCGTTGACCGCCTGAATGATGTTCCAGGCTGGCATGGATTACCCGCCGTTCTCGATCCAGCGCTGGACGAAGAACTCGCCCGCCTTGTAGCTCGAGCGGACCAGCGGGCCGGCGGCGACGAACCTGAAACCCAGGTCCAGCCCTTCCCGCTCGAGCTGCGCGAAGGTCTCCGGACGGACGAATTCCTCGACCGCCAGGTGCTTCTCCGAGGGGCGCAGGTACTGCCCGAGCGTGAGGATGTCGCAGCCGACCGCGCGCAAGTCGCGCATCGCCTGCACGATCTCCGCGTGCGTCTCGCCCAGGCCGAGCATCAGGCTGCTCTTGGTGCGCATCCCGCCGCGCTTGTAGAAGTCGAGGACCTCCAGCGACTGCCGGTAGGTCGCCCGTCGATCGCGCACGCGCGGCGTCAGGCGCTCCACGGTCTCGAGGTTGTGCGCCGCCACCGTAGGCAGGGCGTCGACGATCATCTGCAGCGCGTCGCGAGAGCCCTGGAAATCCGGCGTCAGTACCTCCACCAGCGTCTTCGGAGCGGCCCGGCGCAGCTCGACGATCGCCTGGGCGAAGTGCGAGGCCCCGCCGTCGTCCAGCTCGTCGCGGTTCACGGAGGTGACCACCAGGTAGTCGAGCCCCAGCCGGCCGACCGCTTCGGCAAGGTGCCGCGGCTCCAGCGGGTCGAGCGGTCCGGGCACACCGCTGTTCACATCGCAGAAGCGGCATCCGCGGGTGCAGACGTCGCCCATCAGCATCACGGTGGCGGTGCCGCCGCCCCAGCACTCGCCAACGTTGGGGCAGCTCGCTTCCTCGCAGACGGTGTGGAGGTTCAGCTCGCGAAGCGTCCGTTTGACGTGCTCATACCGCTGCCCGGAGGGCATGCGGACCTTGAGCCAATCCGGTTTGGGCTCGCGCCGTTTCCGCGCAGGCCCGCCGAGCTGCACCAGCGATTCGGCCATGAGGGCGGCGGTATAACCGAAACCGCCGCCGACTGCGAGGGCCGCGCCTCAGGTGCAGCCGTTGAAGACCGCACCCAGGACGGCGCGGGCAACGCGCTGCGCAATCCCCCGCGCCTCCACGTGCGACGTCACCCGATCGACCATCCGATCTGCCAGGCGCCCCCGGGACAGCGGGCACGTCGTCCCGGCCCGGACCTCGTTGTCCGCAGTGGCCAGGTGACCCCCGACCGAAAGCGCAAGCGCCAAGAATCCGGCCGCAAACCCCCGACGCCACGAACTCGACTCGCCCATCGGAGCCTCCCCGCGCACCGGATTGAACAACCGGGCGGGAACATCCTTCCCAGGGGATGTGATCCTAGATGTGCAGCGGTTTCCCGCGCACCCCCAAAGCGGCTTCCGTGAGCGCCTCCGATAGCGTCGGGTGGGGCCGCATCACGTGCAGCATCTCCTCGCTGGTAGTCTCCAGCCTGAGGAGCGAGCAGGCGTCCGAGATCAGCTCGGTCGCCCGGGGACCGATGATGTGTACGCCCAGCACCTCGTCGTATTTCTCCTCGGCGACCACCTTCACCATGCCTTCGGCCATGCCGAGGATGCGCGCCTTCCCGTTCGCGGAGAACGGGAACGTGCCGATCTTCACCTTGTAGCCGCGCTCGCGGGCCGCCTTCTCGGTCAGGCCGATGGAGGCGACCTCCGGCTCGGAGTAGGTGGCGCCCGGGACCAGGTCGTAGTTGACGGAATGAGGCCTCTTGCCCGCCAGCTTGTCCGCCACGAACTCCCCTTCCACGAACGCCAGGTGCGCGAGCTGAGGATGGGGCCGTCCCGGGATGGCGATCACGTCGCCGATCGCCGAGACCCAGCTCTCGCCGGTCAGGAGCGTGACGGGATCGACCATCACGAATCCGCGCTCGACCTTGATGTTGGGGAACTTCTGCAGGCCCACGTCCTCGCTCACCGGCCTGCGGCCGACGGCGCACAAGAGCAGGTCCGCCTCGAGGATCTCGGTGCCCTTCGAGGTGGTGATGGTCGCCGTGACCCCCTCGCCCTTGATGTCCACCTTCTCCAGCTTGGCGTTGGTGAGCGCCTTGATCTTGCGCTTGCGGAAGGCCTTCTCGAACTCGGACGAGATGTCCTCATCCTCGACGGGCAAGAGCCGGGGCAACAGCTCGACGATGGTCACCTCGCTGCCGAACCGGCGGTACGCGCTGGCGAACTCCGCGCCCACCGCGCCTGCGCCCAGCACGATCAGCCGCTTCGGCACCACCACGTTCTGGAGCAGCTCGTCGCTAGTCATCAGGCGCGGCCCGATGGTCATTCCGGGCAGCAGCCGCGGCGCCGAGCCCGTGGCGATGACCACGTGCTTCGCCTCGACGATCTGCTCCTTGCCGTCCGGTCCGGTCACCGAGACCTTGCCGGGCGCCGACAGTCGCCCGTGCCCCTGGATCCGCTCCACCTTATTCTTGCGGAAGAGGAACTCGATCCCCTTGCTCGACTTGTTCGCCACGTCCTCGGAGAACTTGCGCACGCCGTCCATGTCCAGCTCGACGCCGCTGGCCTTCACGCCGATGGCCGCGCCGTGCTGCGCGTCCTCGAAGACGTCCGCGCTGTGCAGCACCGCCTTGGTGGGGATGCACCCGCGCAGCGTGCAAGTGCCGCCCACCCGCGGGTCCTTCTCAATGACCACCGTCTTGAGGCCGTTCTGGCCCGCGCGGATGGCGCAGACGTAGCCGCCCGGACCGCTGCCGATGATCGCGAGGTCGTAGGTCGCCACGAACGCCTCCCTCGAAAGAGGCGCGGGTGGTAGCGCCCGCCGCCGACGATGTCAACCGCGGCCAGGGCAGAACGCGGCGCGCATCACTGCTTCCCGAACAGCGCCTTGAGGCGGCCTGCGATCCCCCGCCCGAGGAGCGTCCGGTACACGCGCAGCCCGGTGTTCCAGGCGCTCTTCGAGTACGGGTAGTACCAGAAGGCGGGGAAGTTCAGACGCTCCAGGTTGACGTGGCGCATCTCGGAGAAGTCGCGCAGCGCGTGCTTGCCGTGCACCCGCCCCAGGCCGGACGCCTTCACGCCGCCCCAGGGAGTCTCGGGGGCGGCGTGCGTGTAGAGCGTGTCGTTGTGCATGACCGTGCCGGCCAGAAGCTGGTTTGCGATCCGGTCCGCTTTGGCCCGGTCCTTGGTGAACACGTACGCGGAGAGCCCGTACGCGGAGTCGTTGGCGAACCGGATCGCCTCCTCCTCGGTGCGGAAGGTCATGATCGGCAGCATCGGCCCGAAGGTCTCGTCGCGGACGATGGCCATGTCCGGCGTGGTCCCCGTCAGCACCGTCGGCTGCACGAAGCGCGCGCCGTCCGGAGAAACCTGGATCTCGCCGCCCGCCAGCACCTTGGCCCCGCGCTGCCGCGCCTCCTCCAGGTGCCGGCGCACGATCTCCACCTGCATCTGCGTGGTCATCGCGCCCACGTCCACGTCGTGGCGGTTGGGCTCGCCCTGCCGGAGCTGCTTCGCCAGCGCCACCACCTTCTCGATGAACGGGCTGGCCACGCTCTCGTGCACGTAGACGCGCTCGACCGACGCGCAGGTCTGCCCCGAGTTCGAGAAGGCGCCCCAGGCAATCTTCTTCGCGGCCGCGTCCAGGTCCGCGTCCGGGAGCACGATGGCCGGATCCTTGCCGCCGAGCTCCAGCACGCAGGGAATCATCTGCTCGGCGGCGGCCAGGTTCACCTTCTTGCCGGTGGCCACCGAGCCGGTGAACACCACCATGTTGATCCCGCTGCGGATCAGCTCCGCGCCGACCTCCCCCTTCCCTTGCACCACTCCGAAGAGGCCGCGGGGCAGCCCCGCCTCCTCCAGCAGGGCGCGGGTCTTCTCCATCACGATCGGCGTGAACTCGCTGGGCTTGACCACCACGGCGTTGCCGGCCATCAGCGCCGCGGCCGCGTCGCCGACCGGGATCGAGAACGGATAGTTCCAGGGAGAGATGATCCCGATCACGCCTCGCGGGTAGAAGCGCAGGTACGACTTCTTGTGCGGGAACAGGTGGAGAGGGATCTTCTCGTCGCGCAGCGACTTCTGCGCGTGGTTCGCGTACCAGTGGACCGCGTCGGCCACCGGCAGCACCTCCATGAAGAGCGACTCGTTGAGCGTCTTGCCGTTCTCGCGCGTGATGTGGTCGCAGAACTCCTCGGCCCGGGCGAGCAGGAGCTCCTTGAAGCGCAACAGGACGGCGCGGCGCTCGCCGACCGGCTTGCGCGCCCAGTCCGACTGCGCGGCGCGCGCCCGCTGCACGGTCTCGCGCACGTCCGCGGCGCTGGAGACGCGCACCTCCCCGAGCAGCTTTCCGCTGCCCGGCTCGTGCACGGCGAGCGTGCCCTCGGGGGAGATCGAGCCTTGCGCGGGCTTCTTCTGGAACTGGATCGCTTCTGCCATCGCGGCCTCCTCGCGCAGGCCGTCGGCGTACGCCGGCTGCCGCGCGGTGTCAATCGATCCAGTGCCACCGGAATTCGTATTTGACTTGAGCCGTTTAGCACGCGATGCTAGGCGTTCAAAGAATGTTGGGGATCGACGACATGCTGCGGCTGGGAAGCCAGCCGCTCGACACGCCCGCCGAGCTCTCCCCGGTCGAGAAGGACGCACCGGCCCAGCCGCCCACGGTGCTGGTGGTAGACGACGATCGCGCCGTCCGGGAAGTGCTCTCGGCGGTGCTGCGCGAAGAGGGCTATCCGGTCCGGCAAGCGGACAGCGCGGACGCCGCGCTGCAGATGCTGCGCGGGGACGACCTGCCGCTCTTGCTCTGCGACGTGAAGATGCCCGAGCACGACGGGCTCTGGCTTCTCGATCACGTGCTGCAGCGTCATCCGCACGCCGCGGTGGTGATGCTCACGGGCTTCGGCGACACCGAGAGCGCGGTGGACTGCCTCAAGCGGGGCGCCGCCGACTATCTGCTCAAGCCGCCGCGGGTCACCGACCTGGTGCGCGCGATCGAACGCGCGTGGAGCCGCAGCAAGCTCACCTGCGCGCGAGCCCGCTACCACCAGGGGCTGGCGCGCCGCGTGCGCGACCGCACCGCCGAGTTGGCCTCGGCGCTGGAGCGGGTCGCGCAGTCGTATTCCAGCACGCTGGTGGCGCTGGTCCACGCGCTCGACGCGCGCGAGCATGAGACCAGCGACCACTCGCAGCGCGTGGTCCGCTACACGGTGGCCATCGCCCGCCGGACGGGGCTCCGCGACGAGCAGCTCGAAGACCTCGGCCGCGGCGCGCTGTTGCACGACATCGGCAAGATCGGCGTGCCCGACAGCATCCTGCTCAAGCCCGGACCGCTCACCAACGCCGAGTGGGCCGAGATGCGGCGGCATCCCGAGGTCGGGTACCGGATCTTGGAGACCATCGACTTCCTCCGCCCCGCCGCCGAGATCGTGCTCGCCCACCAGGAGCGCTGGGACGGAGCGGGATATCCGCGCAAGCTGAAGGGAGAGGCGATCCCGCTGGGCGCGCGCATCTTCGCCATCGCCGACACGCTGGATGCGATGACCAGCGACCGGCCGTACCGGAAGGCGGCGACGTTCGCCCAGGCGCGCCAGGAGATCGCGCGCTGCGCCGGCACCCAGTTCGACCCGCGGTGCGTGCAGGCGTTCGCCGACATCCCCGACGAGGAGCTGGAGATGCTGCGGCAGGAGCACGCGGCTTGAAACCCTTGCCGGCGGCCCGCCGGCAGCAGTAGACCCTTCTGGCCATGCGACTCTCGCTCACCGACCGCGCCGCGAAGGCGGTGCTCGACCGCGCGCGCGAAGCCGAGGTCGAGGGGTGGCTCTTGCGCATCGCGGTGGTCGCGGGCGGGTGCAACGGGCTCACCTACGATCTCTACTTCGTCGAGTCGGCCCGGCCGGACGACGCCCTGGTGGAGGCCGGCCGTCTCAAGATAGCGGTCGATCCCGCGAGCGCCGCCCTGCTCGACGGCGCGGTGATCGACTTCCCACGCGGGCCCGGCTTCCGCTTCGACAACCCGAAGGCCCGCAGGACCTGCTCCTGCGGCGCCAGCTTCGAGACCTAGCATGCCGAAGATCTTCCGCGCCGCCGTGATGCTGCTCACCGTCGCGGTGCTGGTCTGCTTGATCGGATTCGTCCGGGCGCGCGTCTCCGGAGGGCCGGCGGAGCTGGCGCGCCCGTGGATGTACGGGCTTTTGATCTGCTTCGGCGTGATGGCCGTCGCGGCCGCGTACATGGCGCTGGTGGGCGCGTACCACACCATCCTGGCGCTGTTCGGTTGGGACGGCGGACCCGGCATCCTGCGCAAGAACCCGCACTACGTGCCGGGGAGCGACGAGCCGCTGGCCGACGGCACGCGGCTCGACTCCCAGGACTGAGACGACGCTCACTCGTCGCGCGCGAGCGCTCCGAGCAGGGACTCGCGGCGCGAGGCGGCGAGCCGGGCCGCCGCACCCAGGAGCGCCGGATACGCGATGAGCAGCGCCACCAGCTCGCCGGCGTACGCCGCGTAGAGGTGCACGCCCGTCACTTGCGCGATGGCGTAGGGCGCCCATGCGGCGCCGGCGAGCAGAAGCATCGCCGTGAGTCTCGCCCCGATCGGCCCCGTCCCGCGCACGCGCCGCAGCCGCGCTCCGCGGACCGGCACCGGGAACCAGACGCTGATCGCGTTCCCGAAGGTCGCGAGCAGCGGGAAGATCGCGGCGTGCGCGAGGAGCCCGACGAGGAGCTGCCCGGCCTCCAGATCCGAGCTGAAGGCCGCGACCAGCGCCAGCATGAGGAAGATGGCCAGCGAGAAAAGGTACGCGACCGCATTCTTGGCGAACAGCACCGAGCGCAGCGTGACGGGCCAGAGGAACCAGGCCCGCGCCGCGTCCACGTCGCGGCCGAAGGCGTTGGTGGAGATCTCCAGCACCCCGAGGTGCGCGTAGACGGCCGCGATCAACAGCGGCTGGGGTCCCGGCAGGACCGCGTGGACCAGCAAGAGATAGGCGACCGGGACGATCACGAGCTGCAACCAGCCGATCCGCACCGCCGTCTTGGCTTCCTTCTCGAGAAGGGCGGACATGGATCCTGGCGCGAGGGGCAGCTTCCAGCCCGATGTCCGCGCCGCGCGCACCGAGACGCGAACGGGCTCTGGCGGGCGCGACAGCTCGCGCTGCGAGAGCGCGTGCGCGGCCAGGCTGGCGAAGAGCCCCGACAGGAGCAGGAGCAGCGACCAGAAGGCCGCCGCCAGTTGTCCCCGCGACAGCGCTTGCGCCGCCTGCGCGGTCCAGCCGGGCGGGCTCCAGCGCATCAGGCCCCACCGGTCGGCCGTGAAGAGCGTCTCGATGCCGCGCTGTCCCGGCACGGAGAGCGAAAGCTGGAACCCGGCGATGCCCGCCAACAGGAGCAGGACGGAAAATCCGCGCCTCAGCAGCGGCCGGGCATCCAGCAGCGCGGCGGCGGCCGCCGCAAGATGCAGGATTCCCGCCGTGCAGAAAACGGCCATGATCTCGGCGCAGAGCATCGCCCAGGCAGCGGGAGCCTCCGGCAGGCCCGCGACGGCGAGGGCGATCACGATCAGGGGTGGATAGAGGATCAGCCAGACCGGATCGAAGAGCAGCGCGACCAGGTTGAGGGCGCTGAGCAGCCGCTGGCTGACCGGGAACCCGCGGAAGCGGCGCGGGTCGAGGAAGGCCTGGCCTTGCGCCATGGCCACGATCCCGAACCAGGCGCGACCCGCCAGCGCGAGCGTGACCCAGGAGGCGAACAGGGCGAGCGGCCCGCCCCGGAGGCGGAGCGTCTCCGGGGAGCGGCCGAGTTGCCGCGCCGATTGCCAGGCGAGGATGCAGAGGGACGCGCTGAAGAGCAGGCCCACCAGCGCCGCCATTCCGCCCACGGCGATGCGCACCCACTGCCGCCCCTGCACCATCCGGCGCCACCAGAGCGTGATGCGCAGGGCGATCAGGGCCCGCGCCTGCGCCGCGGTGGCAGTCACGGCAGGAACGACAGCGCGCGCGTCGCGCCCCTGCCCTCGCCGACCAGGCTCACGAAGGCGTCGGTGAGGGTCGAAGCGCCCGGGACCGCCTGGACCACTCCGGAGAGCGTCCCCTGCGCGACCAGCCGGCCGCGGTGGATCACGCCCACCTGGTCACAGAGCCGCTCCACCACCTCGAGCACGTGCGAGGTGAGGAACACGGTGAGATGTCCGCGGCGGACCAGATCCGCGAGCAACGCCGTCAGCGACGCCTTGGCCACCGCGTCCACCCCCTCGAACGGCTCGTCGAGGAAGAGCAGCTCGGGGCCGTGGATCAGCGCCGCCGCCAGCGCCAGCTTCTTGCGCATCCCGAAGGAGTAGTCGGCGATCAGCTTGCGCGCGTCCGCGGAGAGCTCCATGGTCGAGAGCAGCTCCTCGGCGCGCCGGCCGGATTCCTCGCGCGACAGGCCGTAGAGCCGGCCGACGAAGATCAGGTGCTCGCGCCCGGTGAGCCGATCGAAGAGCAAGAGGCCGTCCGGGACCACGCCGATGCGGCGCTTCAGCTCGTCTCCCGGCGCGAGGCCGAGCACGCTGACTCCGCCGGCGGACGGCGCCAGCACGCCGGTCAGCATGGAGATGGTGGTGCTCTTGCCCGCTCCGTTCTCGCCGAGGAAGCCGTAGAAGCTTCCGCGCGGGACGCGCAGGTCGATTCCGTCCACCGCGATCTGCTCGCCGAATCGCCGCGTGAGCGAATGCGTCTCGATCGCGAAGCCGGTCACCTGGGCCTACTTGGCCCCGGCACCAGACGCCGCCCCCGGCGCGCCCTTCAGCTCGCTGACGATCCGCTTGGCCCCGTAGATGTGGTCGAGCGCCTCGATCAATCCGGCGCTGTGGACCGCCACGGCCCGGTTGACGGTCTCGTCGAAGCCGTAATCGCCGCCCAGCGATTGGATGTTGCCGTCAAAGATCAGGCCGACGATCTGCCGGTCCTTGTCGAAGACCGGTGAGCCGGAGTTGCCGCCGATGATGTCATTGGTGGTGCAGAGGTTGAGCCCGGTCGCCAGGTTCACCTGCTTGTTCTCGTTGGCCTTGATCCAGCTGTCGGGCAGCTTGTACGGATCGCGGCCGGTGGCCCGGTCGTACGCGCCCGCGAAGGTGGTGATCGGGTTCAGATGGCGGCCGTTCTCGTCGTAGCCCTTCACGGTGCCGTACGAGAGGCGCAGCGTGAACGTCGCGTCCGGATAGTTGCTCTTGCCCTCCAGCTCGAACTTCGCCGCCGCGATCTTCTCGGCCCCGCTGATCTCCAGCGTCTCGATCTCCTCGTCATGCCACTTGCGCACGGCGCGGGCGTCCGGGTCCACCAGCCGGGCGAGCTCGATCATCGGGTCGTTCGAGGCGAGCACCGCCTCGCGTCCCGCCTGCCAGAGCTGCTCGCGCAGCTTCACGTCGTAGAGCTTGCTCTTCACCAGTTCCTGGGCGAGCTCCTGCGGGCTCTTCTTCCCCAGCACCTTCTTCACGAACGGGTGGTCCGCGCCCAGCTCCTCGCGCAGCTTGGTCAGCCCGTAGCTGAGCTTGAAGGCCTCGAACTCCTCGTAGATCGGCGCCTTGGAGAAGAGTTTCTGCTTCAGCTGGGGCAGCTTGCCGTCGGTGTACTCGCGCAGCCGCTCGCCGTTGGGCTTCTGCAGCTCCTCGGTCCCGCGGACGAGGTCGCGCGCGATCCGGTAGAGCGGAGAGTCGAACCCCGCGCCCTGCTCGACGTACCTGTACTCCTTGCGCCGCGGCTGGAAGCTGGCGATGGCCTTGGCCACCTCGTCCCAGGCCGTCCCGTACTTCTTCTTCAGCGAGGAGCGGCCGTTGACCTTCTCGCGCAGCGCCCGCTCGCGCTGGGCCTTCTGGTTCCAGAGGGTGGGCGTGACCAGCGCTTCGAAGCGGCCCTTGATCGCCTTGTAGCTGTTCTCCACGTAGAACAGGGTGGGCTCGGCGTTGCGCCGGTGCTCGGCCGACTGCTGCGTGTACATGGTCAGGGCGCCGCGGTACTGGGCCAGGTTGACCAGCCGCTCGGGCAGCGCGATGTCGCGCTGGTACTGCAGCTCGGCCGTGGTCAGCTCGCGGTCGGTGCCGCCGGGCTGGCCGGAGACGAAGGTGAGGTCGCCCTCCTTCGCTCCCTCCGGCGAGAACTTGAAGTAGTGCTCGGTCCGGACCGGCTTGCCGTCCTCGTAGGCCCGGATGAACGAGACGTCCAGGTCGTAGCGGGGGAAGTTGAAGTTGTCCGGATCGCCGCCGAAGAAGGCGATGGCCAGCTCCGGCGCGAACACCAGGCGCACGTCCTGGAAGCGCTTGTAGCGGTACAGGCTGTACTGGCCGCCGTGGTAGAGCTCGACCACGTCGCAGCGCAGCTTGTCGTTGCCGGCCGCGCAATCCTTCTCCACCGCGGCCATCGCCGCCTTGCGCTTGTCGTTGAACTCCTTGCCCGGCTCGAGGCCCTTCGTGGCGCCCTGGATCTGGCCTGTCACGTCCGTGATCTGCACCAGCTGGTTCAGCTCGATCTCGGGGCACTTCACCTCGTTCTCCTGGGTGGGCGCGTAGAAGCCCAAGGCGACGAAATCCTTGTCCTTGGTGGAGAGCTGCTCGATGCAGGAGTGGGCGCAGTGGTGGTTGGTCATCACCAGCCCGTCGGGCGAGACGAAGCTGCCCGAGCACCCGCCCGCGAGCCGCACGGAGGCGAGCTGCGCCTCCTGCAGCCACCGGGCGTCGGGATTGAACCCGTACTTCTGCTGCACCTTCTTCGAAGGAAAGTTGTCGAACGTCCACATCCCCTCGTCGGCACGCGCGGCGAGCGCAAGGGCGAGAGCGGGCAGCAGGGCGAGGCGCTTCATCATCCGTTCTCCTGGAAAGGCGGCGAGGCTTTGTGCTCCAGGCCCGGGGTGGCGTCAAGGCCGTTCAGGGAGGCGCCACGCCTGCCAGCACGCCGCGCAAGCGGGCGATCTCCAGCGCCAGCTCCCCGTCAAGGAGCCAGTCGGCGGGGAAATGCCGCTGCGCGCGCAGATACGCGTCGAGCTGCGGATCGCGCCCGTAGAGCGCGGAGGCGGCCTTCACCGCCTCCATCAATTCCGCCCGGGCGATCTCCGGGCTTCCGCGATTGACCTCGGCGTTCTCGATGTGCCGGCCGGCCCGCGCGAGCTGCGCGCGATCGTACAGGCGCAGGTTCTCCCGCCGCGAGACCACCGACATGGAGTCGAGGAAGCGGGCAAGGTTCTCGACCCCCTGCCGGATGTCCAGGGCCGGCGTGGGCGCCGCTTTCGACAGGCGATGGAGGCTGGCGCGCGACTCGAGGAAGATCCGCTTGTCGCTGGTGCGCAGAAAATGCAGCGCCCGGGTCCGGGAGAAGGCGTGCACGTCCTTGAGGGCGTCCTGCAGCACCGCCGGGATGCGCTCCTGCGCCGCCGCGGCGATGCGCTTGGCGTGCCCGCGGAACAGGAAGGCGAGGTTGGAGGTGGCCTGACGCACGAGGAGGGCGTTCGCCATCTCGGCCGCGTAACCCGGGACCACATCCTGCCGGTCCACCTCCGCGACGAAGCTGCACACCTGGTAGATCAGCTCGCCGATGGCGGCGCGGACGCGGCCGCGGAACTCGAGCAGGTCCTGGATCAGCATCCAGGGATCGCTCATCACCGTCGGGTTGCGCAGGCGGTCGCCCAGCCGCGTGACGTCGCGCCGCATTCCCGAGGAGACCGCGGCCACCATGCCCGCGATTTGTTCCTCGAGGCTGGCCTCGGGCCCCCCCTCGGCCCCCGAGTTGCCCCAGCCGGGGCCGAAGGCCGCCTCCACGTCGACCTCGCCATTGCCCTCCGCGCCCTCCGCCGAAGCGGGGAACTGCGCGGTGACGCCGTCGATCACGTCGTTGACGTGCTGGACGGTGGTGCTCATCACCGGCGCCAGCTCCTCCCAGAGCGCGAGCGTGTGACCGCCTTGCTCTTCGTCGGTCTCGTACCGGACCAGGTCCAGGTCCGCCAGCTTGATGATCGCCTCGGACGCGAGCAGCAGCAGCATCGTCACCCGGCCGCGCAAGGGCTCCTCGAAGTCCTGGACGACCTGGACCAGGCGCTGCTCGACGGCCAGCGCCGCCTGATCCTCGATGGGCTGAACCCCTTCCGGCGCGACGAGCATCCACGCTCCTGCTAACACGTAACCGTGCCCAGCCAACATTTCGGTTCTGCAAAGGAAAGGCAGTGACGGAGGACACGATGGAGCACCGGCAACTGGGCAGGAGCGGCTTGCGCGTCAGCGCGTTGAGCCTCGGGGCCATGACCTTCGGCGAGACGACGAAGGGCTTCATGAAAGGTGTGCATTCGGACGACGCCGAAGCGCGGCGCGTGTTCGACGCGGCCCTGGATGCGGGCATCGACACCATCGACACGGCCAACGGCTACAGCGAAGGGCGCAGCGAGGAGCTGCTCGGGCAGTGGACGCGGGGCAAGCGCGACCGCGTCGTGCTCGCCACCAAGTGCCGCTTCCCCACGCTGGGCGGGATCGAGCCGATGCACCCCAACCAGTCCGGCCTCTCGCGCAAGAGCATCCTCTGGAACTGCGAGCAGTCGCTGGGGCGCATGCAGACGGACTTCATCGACCTCTACCAGGTGCACATGCAGGACCGCAGCGTGCCCATCGACGAGACGCTGCGCGCGCTGGACGACCTGGTGCGGGCCGGAAAGGTGCGATACGTCGGCTGCTCGAACTACACCGGGTAC
>DASQAS010000180.1:0-2665 GCA_035635635.1 Myxococcales bacterium
CTGCGGGTACACGCTCGACAACCTGTCGCTGATGGCGCTGACCATCGCCACCGGCTTCGTGGTGGACGACGCCATCGTGGTGAGCGAGAACGTGGTGCGGCACCTCGAGCAAGGAATGCCTCCGATGGAGGCGGCCCTCAAGGGCG
Source organism: Myxococcales bacterium (assembly GCA_035635635.1). Taxonomy (GTDB): domain Bacteria; phylum Myxococcota; class Myxococcia; order Myxococcales; family 40CM-4-68-19; genus 40CM-4-68-19. The sequence goes on from DASQAS010000180.1 coordinate 147, forward strand.
CGCAGGAGATCGGTTTCACCGTCCTCTCCATCAGCATCTCGCTGGTGGCGGTGTTCACCCCGATCTTGCTCATGGGCGGGATCGTCGGACGGTTGTTCCGCGAGTTCGCCGTCACCCTCTCGGTCGCCATCGTGGTCTCGATGCTGGTCTCGCTCACCACCACGCCGATGATGTGCGCGCGGCTCCTCAGGCGACCGCAGGAGGAGAAGCACGGACGCCTGTACCGGATGAGCGAGCGGGTGTTCGCGGGCCTTTCGCGCGCCTACGAGCGGAGCCTGTCGGCGGTGCTCCGCCATCCCGCGATCATGCTGGGCGTACTGTTCCTCACCATCGCCGCCAATGCGGTCCTGTTCGTGGTGGTGCCCAAGGGGTTCTTCCCGCAGCAGGACACCGGCCGCGTCCTGGGCTCGATCGTGGGCGAGCAGGACACGTCCTTCCAGGCCATGCAGGCGCGGGTCACGCGGTTCGTCGACATCATCAAGGCGGACCCGGGGGTGGCCGCCGTGATGGCGTTCACCGGCGGGGGAGGGCCGGGGGGAGCGACCAACACGGGCAGGGTGTTCATGTCGCTGAAGCCGCTCGAAGAACGCAAGGTCAGCGCGGACCAGATCATTGCGCGGCTGCGCCCGAAGCTCGCGCAGGTCCCGGGCGCAGCCCTCTACCTCCAGGCTTCCCAGGACATCCGCGTCGGCGGCGCGCGGAGCAATGCGCAATACCAATACGCCATCCGGACCGACAACCTGGCCGACCTCAACAAGTGGGGGCCCATCCTCCTGGCCGAGATGCGCAAGCGGCCGGAGTTCACCGACGTCAGCTCGGACCAGCAGAATGGCGGGCTGCAGGCGAACATCGTCTACGACCGTGAGACGGCCGGCAGGCTCGGGCTCACGCCCCAGCTGATCGACAACGTCCTCTACGACGCCTTCGGCCAGCGCCAGGTGTCCACCATGTTCACCGCGCTGAACCAGTACCACGTGGTCCTGGAGGTGGACCCGAGCTTCTGGCAGAGCCCGGCGGGTCTCGACGCCATCTATCTGAAGTCTTCGAGCGGGGGCCAGGTCCCGCTGAGCGCCGTGGCCCATTACGAGCCGAGCACCGCGCCGATCGCGGTCAACCACATGGGCCTGCTCCCCTCGGTGATGGTGTCCTTCAATCTCGCGCCGAACGTGGCGCTCAGCCAGGCGACGGCGGCGATCGCGGCGGTGCAGCAGAAGATCGGAATGCCGTCGACCATCCAGGGCAGCGTCGCTGGGACGCTCGGTGCCTTCCAGGCGTCTCTCGCGAGCGAACCCCTGCTCATCGTCATGGCGCTCGCTGCCGTCTACATCGTGCTGGGCATCCTCTACGAGAGCTACATCCATCCAATCACCATCCTCTCCACCTTGCCCTCCGCCAGCCTGGGCGCCGTGCTCGCGCTCCTGCTCTGCGGGATGGATCTCAGCATCATCGCGCTGGTCGGCGTGATCCTCCTGATCGGGATTGTGAAGAAGAACGCGATCATGATGATCGACTTCGCGCTCGCCGCGGAACGGACCGAGGGCAAGAGCCCGGCCGCGTCGATCGAAGAAGCCTGCCGTCTGCGCTTTCGCCCGATCCTCATGACCACGGCGGCCGCCCTCCTCGGCGCCGTGCCGCTGGCGCTGGGGACCGGGACCGGCTCGGAGCTGCGGCGGCCGCTGGGCGTCACCATCATCGGAGGCCTGATCGTCAGCCAGCTGCTCACCCTCTACACCACGCCCGTCGTCTATCTCTCGCTCGACCGGCTGCGCCTGCGTCTCGCGCGCTGGCGGGAGGGGCGCGCGCACGCGGCACCGGCGGCGAGTGCCCAATGAGCGCCAGGCGGAAAACCATCCTCCCCATCGCGGCGGTGCTCGCGGCCAGCTGCAACTTCGCGCCCGCGTACACCCGGCCCACCGTGACCCCCACCCAGCCGGATCCTCCCACGGCCTGGAAGGAGCTCACGCCCGGCGACTTTGCCAGCACCGACGGCTGGAAGCAGGCGCAGCCGCAGGACGCCGTCCTGCGCGGGAACTGGTGGGAGATGTTCCACGATCCGCTGCTCAACGACTTGCAGCAACAGGTGGACGCCGCGAACCAGACGCTGGCGCAGGCCTGGGCCAACTACCGCGCGGCGCGCGCCGCCGTCGCGCTTTCGCGCTCGCAGCTGTACCCCACGGTGACGACCACGCCCAGCGCGACGCGCTCGGGCACGGGGCTGCACGCGACCAACCAGTTCCAGCTGCCGGTCGACGCCGCCTGGGAAGTGGACTTGTGGGGCAGTGTCCGCAACCAGGTGGCCGCCAGCAGCGACGAGGCGCAGGCGACCGGTGCTGATCTGGAAAATACGCGCCTGTCGCTGCACGGCCAGCTGGCCGTCAACTACTTCCAGCTGCGAGGGCAGGACGCGCAGAGGCAGCTGCTCGACGAAACCGTCGTCGCTTTCCGGAAGACGCTGGAGCTGACCAAGGTCAAGCACGAATACGGCACCGCCTCCGACTTCGACGTCGCCCAGGCGCAGA
>DASQAS010000181.1:0-23546 GCA_035635635.1 Myxococcales bacterium
GCCAGGTCCTTCACCGTCGACGTGATCCCCCCGATCTGCTTGGCGCTCTCCTCCAGCGAGCGGATGCGCTCGCCGATCTCTCCGGTCTGCGACTGGATGGCTGCCAGCCCCCCGATGCTCTGCTCCACCACAGCCTCTCCCGACCTTCCCATCTGGCTGGCGTCTTCGGCGGCGCGCAGCACCTTGTTCGCCTTCTCCGAAGCCAGCGCGGAAGTCTGCTTGATCTCCTGCGCGGTGACCTGCGTCTGCTGCAGCGCGGTCGCCTGGCGGGCGAGGAAGTCGCGCTCCGACTCCGTAGTCACGCGCATCTGATCGGCGGCTTCGAGCATCGCGCCCGAGGCCGACTGCAGGGTCGTCAGGGCATCGCGCAGCGCGTCCACCATGCGGGCGAAGCTCTCCGCCAATTGCCCCACCTCGTCGTCCGAGGTGACTTCCAGCCGCTGGCTGAGGTCGTTGCGGTCGACGATCTGCCGGCTCACCTCGATCAGCTTCTTCACCGCGTGGACGACGCGGCGCGCGACCAGGAGCGACAGGCAGAAGGCGGCCGCGAGGCCGATCAGCGCGGCGACCACGGCCTGCCGCAGGAAATCGCGCGCGTCGCTCTCCACCTCCGCAAGCGGGAGCGCGGCGTAATAGGTCCACCCCATCTGCTGCAGCGGCGCGGCGACCGTCACGTGCGTTTGTCCCGAGACCTCCCAGTTGAAGACGCGCCGCTCGTCGATCTCCCGAGCTCCGGGCGGGTGCTCTTTCTGTGAACCGAGCTCCGGCGGGCCCGGCCGCAGCCGCAGTTCGGGTCCGCCGCTGTGCGCGATCACCAGCCCGTTCGCGTCGAGGAGCACGCCCTGCGCGCTCTCCCCCATGCGGGTATGCACCGCGGTCACCAGGGTCTGCATGCGATTGACGGACTCCCGCGCCCGGACCGCTCCCACCACCTTACCGTTGGATCCGTGCGCCGGAACCGCCGTGTAGATACACGGGCCTCCGCTCGAGGGCGAGACCGACAACCCGCTGACGAACTCCTTGCCGCCGAGGGCGGCCTGCAGCACGGCCTGCTGCGCAACCTCCCCGGAATCCTGCTCGTGCGTCGTGCTCGCCACCAGGCCGCCGCGCAGGTCGATGACGTCGATCGTTTCGATCTCCGTGGCCACCGCGGAAATGTCGGCCAGCGCGCCGTTGGTAGCGTTCACGTCCTCCCGGGCCAGTGACGCCGCGGTGTCGAGGACGGTGCGCACGCTGCGCAAGCTCGCAACTCCGCGCAAGGTGGTGAGCCTCTCCGAGATCCAGTTGTCCACCACCGTGGTGGTGAGCAACCCTTCGCTGTCGAGTGCCAGCCGCGCTTTCGCGCGCAACCCGGTCGCGGCCTTGCGATATCCCAGCCACGTCAAACCGAATGCCAGCGCGCCGGACACGCCCATCGAAAGCAGCATCATCCTGGTGGCGAGGGTCAGCGAACGGCGCGGACGGACGAGCGGTTTTTCCGCGGAGACCCCCATGCGAATCCGATATCACGATGGTCGATCCGGCAAAGAAAACGCGCTCCGTGATCGGGGTGGTCGGCGGTGCGGAGACACCTTACGCAACTCATCGCATTCTTGAATCGGCTCGGGTCGTCGATCGTCGAGGCCGCCACGTCACTCCTAGATCTGAAGCACGCTCCCGTCCGGTTGAGACCACCAGCGGATCCTCTGGCCGGCGCTGTCGGGGGATGTCTCTAGAAATCGAACTCCCGCAGGTGGTCCGGTGGCGGGCCGGCCGGATCGCGCTTCTTCTCGGCCCGTTCGACTGTCGCCTTGAGGATGGGCATCGCCTGCTCCATCATCGCGGCGATCGCGGGCGCCAGATCGTCGGGCAAGAGATCCGTCGTCCAGACGAAGCGGCTCCGATCCGGCCCTTCCGCAAAGACCTGCGCCGCACCGTTGTGATGTGTCATGCGGCCGCCCACGATGGCCCACACCAGACGGCGGGCTTCGTCGTCGACGCTGACGATCACCTCGCGGGCGACCGTTCCGTTGCCGAAGGTCACGATCCGCGCGCCCTCCTCCATCCGGACGTCGGTGACGAAGCCGGGGACGAGACGCGTGTGGAGCGCGCCGAGGTCCCGTACGGCATCCCAGACGGTCTCGGGCGGCGCCTCGATCCGGACTTCCCTGCGAATGGTGGCCATGGCATCGCCTCCTTGCCCGTCACTCTCGGACCCGGAGGCGACGCCGGCTTGGAGAAGCTTGCGCGGATCAGGTCAGACCCGACTTGGTCAGCCCGAGAAGCGCATCTTTCGACCCCGGCGTCGTCCGGAAGCTCACGTTGAGGCGGTTCCAGAGATTCACGGTCGCGACGGCGAAGGTCAGGTCGGAGAGCTCCTTCTCGGAGAACTGCTCGCGCGCTCGCCCGTAGAGCTCGTCGCTGATGCCCTGGTCAGGCAGGCGGGTGACGGCTTCGGTCCATTCGAGCGCCACCCGCTCGCGCGGGGAGAAGAGCGTGGACTCCCGCCAGATGGGCACGTGGTAGACGCGAAGCTCCCGCTCGCCGTGGATCTTGGCCTCCTTCACGTGCATGTCGACGCAGAAGGCGCAGCCGTTGAGCTGCGAGGCGCGGATGTCGACCAGATCGATCAGGCCCTGTTCGAGGCCGCTCTCCTTGGAGATGAGCTGGCCCATCTCGAAAAGCTTCCGGGCGAGTTGGGGGGACTTCTGGGAGTAGTTGATTCTCTCGGTCATGGTGAGGCTCCTTTCACGATTCAAGGACGATCGAGAGGGCCTGGCGGTGACAACTTTTTTCCTGGAGCGCATCTCCTCGCCGCCAGCGGACGTGCAATTCCCGAAGCCTTGCTTCAGCGCACGTCTGCCGCAAGATCATCCCATGGGGCCGTCGATGTCGATCGGCGCGCGGATCGCCGCGCTCGACTGGAGCCGGATCGAATCCGATCTCGGGGAGCGTGGCCATGCCACGACCGGTCCATTGCTGACCGGGGCGGAATGCTCCGACCTCGTCGCGACCTATGACTCCGACGGCCGGTTCCGCAGCCGGGTGGTGATGGCGAAGCACGGATTCGGCAGCGGCGAGTACAAGTACTTCAGCTATCCGCTCCCCGAGCTGATCGCGCTGCTGCGCCCGGCCCTCTATGAGCGTCTCGCCCCGATCGCGAATCGATGGGAGCAACTTCTGGGGGGTTCCGACCGCTACCCTGCGCGCCATTCCGCCTTTCTGGATCGTTGCCGCAGGGCCGGACAGAGCCGGCCCACTCCGCTGCTGTTGCGGTACGGAAAGGACGACTACAACTGCCTCCACCAGGACGTCTACGGCGAGGTCTTCTTCCCGCTTCAGGCCACGTTCCTCTTGTCGGCGCCAGGCAGCGACTTCACGGGCGGCGAGTTCCTCCTCGCCGAGCAGCGGCCAAGGATGCAGTCGCGGGCAGAGGTGGTCCCGCTGGTCCGGGGAGAGGCCGTCTTCTTCGCGGGCCGCCACCGGCCGGCGCAGGGAAAGCGTGGCGCTTACCGGGTCACCCTACGCCATGGCGTCAGCCGGCTCCGGTCGGGGCAGCGGCTGGCCCTTGGAGTCATCCTCCACGACGCGGCCTGAGCCGGCGAAATTTGCCCCCACATCCGCCGTAGCAACCCTTTCGTGTACGCTCGCACCCGATGAACCCGCACCGCCCCGGGCGCCGGTTCCGGCAGAGGCTCCTCGCGGTGATGCTCGCCGCGGGCCTGCTCCCGCTCGCCGGCGGCGGCCTGGTGGTCGGCTTCGGTCTCTCGCGGATGCTCTCGCTCTCGCTCGGCCGCCTCGATCCGCTGCTCGAGCGCGCGCAGGAGGCCACCGCGGCGCGCGATCCGGCGCTGTCGCGCGATCTCTCGCAGGCGCGCGTCGATCTCCTCCAGGCCGATCTCGCCCGGCGCACCCTCGCGCGGCTCGCTCCCTGGGCGCTGCTCGCCGCCGTCGCCGCATCGGCAGCCATCCTCGTCGCCGCCGCCATCGCCCTCGGACGCGCCCTCTCGCGGCCGGTCGAGCAGCTCGCCCAGGGCATGCTGCAGGTCGCCGGAGGCGACCTCTCCGTCCGCGTTCCGGAGGAAGGCGGCGAGGACGAGCTTCGCCTGCTGGTCCGCCAGTTCAACCGCATGACCGCCGAGCTCGACGCGCAGCGCGCGCGGCTGCAGCTCACCGAGGAGCTCGCCGCCTGGCAGACCGTCGCCCGCGGCCTTGCCCACGAGCTGAAGAACCCGCTCACTGCCATGCGCATGGCCGTCGCGCGCGTGGCCAGGCTGGGGTCGGCTCCCGCCAGCGAGTCAGCCCAGCTCCTGGGCGAGCAGATCGACGTGCTCTTGCGCATGACCGAGAGCTTCTCGCAGTTCGCGAAGCTTCCCGCGCCGCGGAAGGTTCCCGTCGATCTGGCGGAGCTCCTGCGGGAGACGAGCACGCTCTATTCCGGCGGCGCCCCGGTGCCCGTCGAATGCGCCACCGACCCGCTCCGGCTCGACGGCGACCCCGACCAGCTGCGGCGCGCCTTCGGCAACCTGATCAAGAACGCGCTGGAGGCCTCGCGGCCCGGCGACGGCCCCGTGGAGATCGAGGCGCGCGAGCACGGCGGCAAGGCCCGCGTGCTGGTCCGAGACCGGGGCGCCGGCATCCGCGCGCGCCTGGACGGGGCGCAGCTCCTCCGTTCGCTCGGCACCACCAAGCCGCAGGGCTCGGGCCTGGGATTGCCGATCGCGCAGAAGATCGTGCACGACCACGGCGGCACGCTGGTGCTCGAGCCTCGCGAAGGCCGGGGAGCGCAGGCGGTCGTCGAGCTGCCGCTCTCCGCGCCGCCGGGAACGCCGCCGTGAGCCGGCGCATCCTCCTCGTCGACGACGATCCTGCCATCCTGCGCGGGCTCTCCGGGCTCTTGCGCGACGAGGGATATGGAACCGAGACGGCCGCGACCGCCGCGGAAGCGCACGAGGCCATGTCGAAGCGCGAACCGCCCGCCGCGATGATTCTCGACCTCGGGCTCCCGGACGAGAGCGGACTCGCGCTCCTCGCCCGCCTTCCCCGGCCGCTGCCGGCGCCCGTGGTCGTGCTCTCCGGCGGGGCCACGCCGGGCGAGGCCGCGCAGGCGCTCAAGCTCGGAGCCACCGACTTCGTCGAGAAGCCGCCCACCGCCGAGCGGATCCTCACCGCGCTCCAGAACGCCCTTGCCCTGCGCGACCTCGAGGACGAGCGCCAGCGCCTGCGCGAGGAGCTTGCCCAGCCGGGAAACCTGATCGGCGAGAGCGCTGCGATGTCCGGATTGCGCAAGCTGGTCGCGCGCGCCGGCCCCAGCGACTCGGTGGTGCTGGTCCAGGGCGAGACCGGCACCGGCAAGGAGCGCGTCGCGCGCGCTCTCCACCTCGGGTCCGGCCGCAAGGGCCGGTTCGTCGCGGTGAACTGCGCCGCAATCCCCGCCCAGCTCCTGGAGAGCGAGCTGTTCGGCGCGGAGAGAGGCGCGTTCACCGGAGCGACCGCGCGCCGCATCGGCCGCTTCGAGCAGGCCCAGTGCGGCACGCTGCTGCTCGACGAGATCGGCGAGCTGCCCCTGGAGCTGCAAGCCAAGCTCCTGCGCGTCCTGGAGCAGCGCGAGGTCGAGCGGCTGGGCGGCACCGCGCCGGTCCGCGTGGACGTGCGCGTAGTGGCCGCCACGCATCGCGACCTGCGCAAGGCGGTCTCGGACGGGAAGTTCCGCGAGGACCTCTACTACCGGCTGGCGGTCTTCCCCATCCAGGTCCCGCCGCTGCGCGAGCGGGCCGACGACGTCGTCCCGCTGGCGCGCGCGTTCGCAGCCGAGCTGCGCGGAGCGCAGGGCGATCTGCGGCTCACGCCGCAGGCTGAGAAGGCGCTGCGCGGACACGCCTGGCCCGGCAACGTGCGCGAGCTGCGCAACTTCGTCGAGCGCCTCCACCTCCTGCGCGATCCGGGGCCGCTGGTCGTGGACGAGGACGCGGTCAGGCTGCTCGGCCCCGCGCCCACTGCCGCCAAAGGCAGCGTCGACGGGCTCGGGACGCTCTCCTACCGGGAGCTCTGCGAAGAGGCCGAGCGCGGCATCCTGCGAGAGACGCTCGCTCGCTGCGGCGGCAACGTGGCAGCCGCGGCGCGCCTGCTGAAGGTCGACCGGGGAAACCTCTACCGCCGGATCAAGGCGCTCGGCGTCGACGTTTCCGAGTGATGTCCGGATGACATCGGCGATGTCGCGGCCACATCCCACCGACGGCGCGGGTCTTCGCGATTTCAAGTCCTTGCGTGCCCCGAGGAGGTGGCGCGGCGCGTGCTCGAGAAGAGCGGCGATGACTCACGCGCTGCGCATGATCCTCATCCCTCTCTTCTCGGCGCTCACGCTGGCCAGTCCGGCTGCCGCCGGCCGGAATGCGCGAAAGGTCGCCGCCCAGCGGCCGGACGATCCCGGCGAGTGCCTCCGTCTCGCCTCGCGGGGCGAGATCGTCGCCGGGGCGCTTCTTTCCGGGTCGCTCGGTCCCACGCGCAAGGAGATCGGCTTCGCTCGCATCTCGGGAGCGCGCTCGTTCGCGGAGGACGATCTCTGGGATCTGGTCGGCGGGCCGCCATCCTTTCCGCTCTCCAGGGAGGACGCAATCGCGCTGATCGCCCGGCTTGCGCAGACGGGACTGTTCTCGGCGGTGGCGCCCCGGCTCCGCACGCCGGCGGGCGAGGAGTTGCCTGAGTTGGACATCGCGGTGGTCGAGAACCCGCGCGTCCGCTCCGTCCAGGTGCGCGGGCTGCTCGAGTTCCGGACGGAGGACATCCTCGACCGGCTGCTCGAAGCGCCTTCGAGCCGAGAGGTAGAGGCCCGCCGCAAGGAGCTGCGCCAGGTGCGGGCTCGCGAGTGCCCTGCTCCCCTGCCCCCCCGGGAATGGCTCGCGCGCGTCGAAGACGGCGAGGTGCGGCCCGGCGTCCTCTGGCAAGGGCTGCGGGCATCGCTCGGACGCGTGCTGCGCTACCTGCGCAGCCGCGGCTATCCGCTGGCGCGCCTCGAAGGCGAGCTGACGCCGGCCGGAGACCTCCTGATCGACGTGGACGAAGGGCGCGTGGGAGGCGTCGAGATCCGCGGAGTCGATGCGCACATCGCCCGCGAAGTGGAGAAGGAGCTGGGCATCCGGCGCGGCGACATCTTCTCCAGCGGCGAGCTGTACAGCGGCCTCGAGCGCGTCCAACGGCGGTGGCCGTTTCTGCTTCCGGACCGCCGCAACCGCCGATCGCCTCCCGCTCCGGTCCTCCGGCTCGAGGAGCGCACGGATGGCAGGGTGGATTTCCGATCCGAGCGGCCGGTCGAGGCCAGGCCGCCGCCGTCCGACGGCGACAGGGATGAGGACGACGACGAGCCGCGCGCGCAGAAGCCGTCTCCGGACCGCGACGATTCCTTCGACGAGGACGAGCCTTTCGATGCCTTCGCGAAGCGTCACGGCTGGAAGCCGCGCAAGCGCGTCTCGCGGGATGCCTGGTACGCCTTCGAAGGCGATACCGTGGTCGTCCACTTCCGGAGCAAGAGAAGCCAGGCGGCGGCGCAGTGGGTGGAGGTCATCCGCCACACGCCGGTGACGGGATTCGCTCCCGGCCTCGCCGCGACCCTGACTCTCTACGATCCCGGCGACCGCGCGCACCTCATGCTGGACGGCGCGATCAACTTCAACACGCGCCGGCCGAACCTGGATGCCACCGGCGGCACGTACCTCGAGCGGCTGAATGCGAATCAGCACATCGACTGGCTGCTCGGCCCGCGCATCCGCGTTCCCGGGCTGGGCATCGCCGAGCTGGGCGGGCAGATCCACTCGCTGACCGACACCGCGGATCGCTGGCGCATCTCGGCGATCGATTCCTACCTGTACTCGGCGCTCGTCAACCGGGCGGACCGCGAGTACTACCGCCGGAGCGGATTCGCGGCCTTCATCACCGCCCATCTCTTCGACGAGCTCACGGTCGGGGCCGAGTACCGGTACGACCGCTATGCGGCGCTGAACGTCCCCGCCGGAGTCTGGAGCGTCTTCAACAACGGCGACGTGCGCTACGGCTCGGCGCCGGTCGACGAAGGCGAGATGGGATCGGCGGTGTTCCGCCTCGAGTACCGCAGCGAGAAGGTGCCGCTGCACCGCGTGGGATCGATGTGGCGCAACTCCGAGACCTCGCTGGTCGCCGGCGGCCCGTGGACCGTGGGGCTGCGCAGCGTCAACACCTTCGAGGTAGCGGACCGTTCGCTCGGTGGGATCTTCGACTTCACCCGGATCGTCAGCGACAATCTCCTGACGCTGGAGACCGGCCGCTCCTCGACGCTCACGCTCCGGCTGCGCGGCGCCGGCGGGCACAACCTGCCGCTGCAGAAGCAGGAGGGGTTGGGCGGCTGGACGGCGCTGCGCGGATACGACTTCAAGGAGTTCCGCGGGACCGCCTCCGTGCTCGGGACCCTGCAGCTCGAAGGGCGGCACTTCGGGGCGTTCCTCGACGTGGGCTCCGTCCGCCAGTCCGGCACCGGCTGGATCCATCCGAAGACATCAGCGGGAGCCCTGCTCTGCTTCGCCAACCGGAGCACCTGCGCCGAAGCGGCCTGGCGGCTCGACGACCGCGCGAAGCTCGCTCCCGACTTCCGAATCCTCTTCTCGGTGCCGCTGTGAGCTGGCTTTGGAGCATCTTCTCCGATCGGCGAAATCTAGCGGTGGCGCTGCTGCTGCTGGCCGGAGCGGCCAAGGCGCAGGAGGTCGCGTGCAAGGCCTTCCTGGCCGGGACCCGCGCGCTGGTGGACGCCACCATCCACGGGCTCCTCGACCGGGAGCTGTTGCGCATCGTCAAGCTCGGGGTTCCCGGCAAGCTTACGGTAGAAGCCTCGGTGTCGCGGCGCCGCCAGCTCTGGTTCGGACGCATCGTGACTACGGCGACGCGCGAGCTTCCGCTCCGCTGGTCCGAGGAGCGCGGCGCGTTCGAGCTGGACGGGCGGGCGCTGGCCGATCCGGAGCACATCTCGCTGGAGCGCATTCCACTCCCGTTGGCTGAGGCGGAGGAGCCCGCGGCGTACCAGGTCGAGGTGGTCACGCGCCTCGTGGTGGTGACGCCGGGCAGCCTGGGAAGGGTCGCGCACCTGCTCGAGGGCGAGAGCGATTCCGCGCTGACCCGGACGCTGCTCGGCGCGATCGCGAACGATCTGACGCGCTCGGCGAGCGCGATCTGCCCGGTGGAAAAGCGCCGCTGAGGAGGCGACCAGCATGACATCCGCGAAGAGCATCGGCCGGACGATGGGGATCCTCTTTCCAGCTCAGGCCGCCACCGCTTACGTTGAGAACTTCGTGCTGCTGGCGCCCGTCCTCACGGGCAGCGGCTTTCTCGCCAATGCGGCGGGAAGCGCGCTCCAAGTCAGGATCGCCGTGCTTCTCGGGCTGGCGAAGGGCGCGCTGACCGTCGGAATCGCGATCACCGCATGGCCGCTGTTCCGCCGCTACAGCGACCGCATGGCGCTGTGGTTCCTGGCGCTCAGCGCGATCGGCTTTGCGCTGCATGCCGTGGAGGGCGTCTCGATCCTGACCATGCTTTCATTGAGCCAGGAATACGCGAAGGGGAGCGGCAGGGAGATCCTGCAGACCGCGGCGCTGGTCGCGCGATGGATGCGTTACTGGGCACACTACGCGAGCCTGCTGATCGCCGGCGGCACGGGCTTCGTGCTCTACGGCTTGCTGCTGCGGTTCGCGCTGGTTCCGCGCGCGCTGGCCGCTTTTGGCGTGGTTGCCGTCCTCCTGCAGATCACCGCGGTCGGCATGCCCGTCTTCGGCTATCCCATCGTGTTTCCGCTGCTCGCGCCGTTGGGCATCTGCCAGTTGCTGCTGTCGATCTGGCTGATCGCCCGCGGATTCGGGGAGCGGCAACAGGTGGTTCCGGCAGCCGCCTGACGCTCAGCGCCGCCGCGCTTTCGATCCTTCGGGCCAGCGCGCCGGCAGCGAACACGGCGCCTACTCGATCTCGAAATCGAAGAACGACTCCGGATATGGCTCATCCCGCAGCGTGAAATGCCACCATTCGGGCGGGTACGGCTTGAAGCCGTGCTTTTCCATCAGCGCCCGCAGCATGATCCGCTTGGTCTTCTGATCGACGTTCATGGATGGATTGTCCACGTTGGCCAGCGCGTCGAAGCAGTCGTACCCGGTGCCGAAGTCCAGCGTGTTGTCGCCGAACCGCTGGCCGGCGGGCAGGCCGCAGTCGCGCAGCTTGTCTCCGTCCTTGTACGTCTCCTGCGGCTGGGGTGGCAGCGCGATGACCGTGAGATCGATGGTGCTACCGCGGCTGTGGCCCGACCGCTCGAGCAGGTACCCTTCCCGGAAGATGCGGTCCTTGGGAACGCGCGGGTAGAACTCGTCGCGCATCTTGTCGTCGGAGAAGTCCTTCGCCCAGGCCACGAAGGTGTCGACGGCCCGCTGCGGGCGATAGCAATCGTAGGCCTTCAGCGAAAGCCCGAACGGACGCAGATCGTCCTGCACCCTCTTCAGCGCCTGCGCCGCGGGCTTCGTGAGCAGGCACTTCTCGGCCTTGTAGCCCTTCACCGGCCGGCCCATGAAGTTGTGCGACCCGAAGTATCTCAGCTCGACGGGGATGGACGAGTCGACGTCCGCGAGCGATGCGAAGTTGTCGGGCCGCTGCGCGACCGTGCCCTTCTGGACGGCGGGCAAACTTGCCGCACACGCCGAGAGGAACGCCGCGAACAGCGGCCAGGGAGAAGATCGAGGATGGTTCATGGCCGGGCAGCGTAGACCTGCGCCAGGGCGCGCACCAGCGGGCGTGGGTTTACTCATGCGCAAGAGCCGAGCGGCGGGCCGCATCTGGCGAACTCGGCGGACCTGAACGGCTCGGGCCTTCCGGACGGCGGCGGCGTGAAGCCCTTCCTTGCCTCGTGGCGTCGGGAGTGAGCGTGCGAAGAACCGGTCCTCGAACACCGGGCCGTGCCGCTCCATGACCGCGTTGAAGCTCGCGCCCATGATGGGCGACCCGATCGCCGCGCGGCCTGCCGGCGCCGGGTCGGGATCCGCCTCGGCCGGTGGGAGGGAACGAGAGTTGAACGACTCGCATCACGGGATCGAGCAATGTCCGCCCATTTTGTTCCGAGTCGTCTCATCTCGGAGGTCGTCCGCCCGGCGCGATGAATCGGGCGGACTTCGCCCCCCAGCCGCCCGCCGGGGTGACATCGCTCTCGCCGTCTCGTCGCTTCCGGGGAGGCACGGGATTCCATGTCCACCCAATTCTTTCCCGAAGGGCTTCGCGGGAGACGTCGCCCATCGAATCCACCGTGGCCCGCCAGCCCGCTGGCGTCCGGCTTCGGGACGTCGGTCCGCTCGGCTCGATGAATCGGGCGGTCTTCGTGCCCCCAGCCGCCAGCGGGGTTGTGGGGCGAACGCGTCGTCTGATCTTGTCCCGAACTACGCCGCCGCTCCCGTCCGCCGTCGCCCGCGCATCCACCCGACCCGCAACAGCCATGTCTTCGGTTCCGACACGAGAGGCGGATCGCAGCCCGCGAGCTCTGCCGAGGTGAACGGCTCCGGCCGCATCGAGCGCGGCGGGTGGAAGTCCTTCCTGGCCTCGTGCCGCCGCGTATTCTCCAGCACGTACGCGATCGCGTTCGCCACCTGCGTCGGCGTGCGCAGCGAGCGCGCGTAGAACCGGTCCGCAAACACCGGCCCGCGGCGTTCCATCCGCGCGTTGATGCGCTTGGCGATGCGCGTGCACATCGACTGCATCGCCCGGGACAGGTGCACGGTGCTGTCCGCCTCGACGATTGCGTGGATGTGGTTGCCCTGCACGTTGAAGTGGACGATCCGGAAACCCTCGCGCTCGCAAACCTTCTCCAACGCGTAGCGGATCTCCTTGAAGAGCGCCTTGCTCCGCAAGTTCCAGATGCCGTCGCGAATGCGCAAGACCAGGTGGAGCGGATGGCGGACGTCGACGGGAGCACGGCCGTGGTGGGTGACGCGATCTCCGCGCGGACGTCCCGCTCCGGGTCGGGCGCCGCCGCGGCCGGTGGGAGGAAACGAAAGCTGGACGACCTTCTTCATGCGCCTCAGTCTGCATGAGGGGTCTGAAACTCGGGCTGGCAGAGCGCGGCGCCCGGCTGAGAGTGACGGAAAGAATTGAGCAGACTTCGCCCGCCTCCTTGCCGCCCCGACGACAGGGAGGACCGGCACGTAGCTTCGGACCCGTTCGAGGTGTACCGCCCGTCACTCGACGAGCCAGGTGTCAGCGATGTCGCCGGTTGCACACCTGGCCGGGTCTTGGCGCGTCGCGATCGAAAGGGGCAGACATCACCGCACGCGCGAAGTCACCGCGACCCCGCCCCATCCCACGTCGCTGTGGCGGCCCCACGCCTCCCCTGCTATGGAGGTGCCCCGTCGGACAAAACAAGGGAGCACAGCCAATGAAATTCGTCCTCGCAGCCTTGGTCCTTTCCGGTGCGCTCGCCCAGCCGGCCTTCGCCGCGCTGAAGGAGGGCGACAAGGCGCCCGAATTCACCGCGCCAGCCTCGCTCGCCGGCAAGGAATTCACCTTCACGCTGAAGGATGCGCTGAAGAAGGGCCCGGTGGTGGTCTACTTCTATCCCGCGGCGTTCACGGGGGGCTGCAACCTCCAGGCACACACGTTCTCCGAGAACAGCGACAAGTTCGCCGCGGCCGGCGCCAGCGTCATCGGCGTCTCGCTCGACAAGATCTCCACGCTGAACCAGTTCTCGGCCGACCCGCAGTACTGCGCCGGCAAGGTCCCGGTGGCCTCCGATCCCGACGGCAAGATCGCCAAGAGCTACGACCTGCAGGTCAAGGACGCCAAGCCGGGCGCCAAGAATACCCGCGGCGACGAGATCGACCACGGCTTCGCCGAGCGCACCACCTTCGTGGTGACGCAGAACGGGAAGGTGGCGAGCACCGTCGGCGGCGTGAGCCCCGCGGACAACGTCGCCAAGGCGCTGGAGGCCGTGCAGCAGCTGAAGGGGAAGTAGCCCCCAACTCCGGTCCCGAGCGCGACCCTCACGCAGCGGATCCCGGGCTCGCCACCGGCTCGAGGATCCGCTTGCGCGAGCGGAAGAACGCCACCCGGTCGAGGACCTTCTCCTGGAAATCCTCCAGGTAGAGGTAGATCACCGGCGTCACGTACAGCGTGATGAACTGCGACACCACCAGGCCGCCCACGATGGCGAGCCCGAGCGGCCGCCGCGAAGCTCCGTCCGCTCCGTAACCGAGGGCGATGGGCAGCGCGCCGATCACCGCCGCCACCGTGGTCATGATGATGGGCCGGAACCGGTCGATGCTGGCCTCGTGGATGGCGCGCTCCGCCGTCGCACCCTCGGCGATCCGCTGCAGGGCGAAGTCGACGATCATGATTCCGTTCTTCTTCACGATGCCCATCAGCATGAACATGCCGACGTAGGCGTAGAGCGACGCCTGCTCGCGGAAGACGAAGAGCGTGAGCAGGCCTCCCACCAGCGCCACCGGCAGGCTGGAGAGCACGGTGAGCGGGTGCACGTAGCTTTCGTAGAGGACCGCCAGCACCACGTACATCACGAACACCGCCAGCAGCATGAGGATGGTCAGGTTCCGCACCGTGTCCCGGAAGGTCAGCGCCTCGCCCTGCAGGCTGGCGCGCACCGTGGCGGGCACGACCTCGCGCGCGGCCTTCTCGACGAAGTCGGTGGCCTCGCCTACCGCAACGCCCGGCTTGAGGTTGAAGAAGATGGTGACGCTGGTGAACTGGTTCAGGTGGTTCACGGCCTGTGGTCCCAGGGTCGTGCGCCACTTCACCAGCGCGTTGAGCGGCAACAGGTTCTTGCCGTCGTCGGACTTGATGTAGAGCAGCGAGAGATCCTCGGCGGTGGCGCGCTCCTTGTCCTGGACCTCGAGGATCACCTGGTACTGATCGTCGGGCTTCTTGATCAGGTACTGGTAGTTCTGCGAGTAGGCGTTGCGCAAGAGCGCGAGGATGCGCGCCTCGGAGACTCCCAGCACCTTGGCCTGCTCGCGCAGGATGTCGATCTCGAGATTCGGGGTGTGGTTGAACCGGTCGGAGGAGAGGCTGGCGAATCCTGGATACGTTCGGAGCTTCGCCATCAGCTTGTCGGAGGCCTCGTAGACCTGATCGGGATTGACCCCGGAGATCGAGAACGCGTACTGCCCCTGGTTCTGGCTGGTGGCGCCCGTGCTGATCTGCAGCACCGGGTAGGGCCGCAGGAAGGGGAAGACTCCGGGGATGCCGGCGATGCGCCCCATCAGCCGGCCCGCGACCTCGGAGTTGGGCGGCCGCTTGTCGGGCTTGAGAAAGACGTAGGTGAGGCCCTGGTTCGAGGAGAGGAAGGCGCTGAGACCAGTGACGGAGATCGACCGGTCCACGGCGGGGTCCTCGCGGATGGCCTTGCTCACGGCCTCCTGCAGCGCGAACATCTGCTGCGGAGAAGATCCCTCCTGGGCGATGAACACTCCGTTGACCACCCCGCTGTCCCCGGGCGGCAGGAACGTCTTCGGCACCACGATGAAGAGCACGACCGTGCCGGCGAGGCAGACCACCCAGATGCCGGCCGAGATCCAGCGCCGGCGCAGGAACCAGTCCAAGGAGCGCCCGTAGAAGGCGAGCACCCTCTTCTCGATCCGGCCCACGGTGCGCTCCATCCAGGTCTGCTTCGCGCCGTGACCGCGGTCGGCGAGCATCCGCGAGGTCATCAGCGGGGTGAGCGTGAGCGACACGAGGCCCGAGGCGAAGATGGAGATGACGATGGTGACCGCGAACTCGCGGAAGATGCGGCCCACCAGCCCGGGCATGAACACCAGGGGAATGAACACCGCCGCGAGCGAGATGGTCATCGACAGGATCGTGAAGCTGATCTCCTTGGCGCCGTTGAGCGTCGCCTCGAGCGCTTTCTCCCCGCGCTCCATGCGACGCACGGTGTTCTCGAGGAAGACGATGGCGTCGTCGACCAGGAAGCCGATGGCCAGGGTCAGCGCCATCAGGGAGAGGTTGTCCAGGCTGTAGCCGAGCAGCTTCATCGCCACGAAGGTGAGCAGGAGCGAGAGCGGCAAGGCGACGGCCGGGATCAGCGTGTCGGTCGCGCGTCCGAGGAAGAGGAAGATCACCACCACCACCAGCACGAACGCGATCAAGAGCGTCTCGCGCACGTCCTTTACGCTGTTCACGATCGTCTCGGACCGGTCGTAGATGAGCGTCGCGCGGATCGACCCGGGAAGCTCGGCGTTGATACTTGGCAAGAGGTCGCGCACGCTCTTGGCGACTTCCACCGCGTTGGCGCCCGCCTGCCGCGTAACCGCCACCACCGCCGTCGCCGACGGAATCTCGTACCCGCGCGCCCAGAAGAGCAGCTTGACCCGCTCGTCCTGGACGGTCTCGGTCGCGTTGGCCACGTCGCGCAGGTAGACGGGCGCGCCGTTGCCGAACCCGACGATCAGCGAATCGTAGCTCTCCGCGCCCTCGAGCTGGCCGCGGGGAGAGAGCAAGGTGGTGCCGCTGGGCCCGTCGAGCTGACCCGCACCCGTGTAGCTGGTGCCGGCCTTGATCGCGGACGCCAGGTCGTCGACCGAGATTCCGCGCGACGCCATCGCCGAAGGATCGGCCTTGATGCGCACCGCGGACTTGCTGCCGAAGACCGAGACGCGGCTCACGCCCGGCAGGATGCTGATCCGCTGGCCCACCTGCGTGCTCGCGTAGTCGTACAGCCGCCCCCGCGTGACCGAGTCGCTGGTCAGCGCGATGTACATGATCGGTTGGTCGTTGGGGTTCGTCTTCGAGAACGTGGGCGGCGAGGGCAGGTCGACGGGGAGGGCGCCGGTCGCCTGGGTGATGGCGGTCTGCACGTCGGTGGCGGCGGCGTCGAGGGACTTGTTGAGGTTGAACTGCAGCGTGAGCTGTGCGTGTCCCTGCGTGCTCTTGCTGGTCACCAACTCGAGGCCGTTGATCTGCATGAACTGGCGCTCGAGCGGCGTGGCGACGTTGGCCGCCATCGTCTCCGGGCTCGCGCCCGGATAGTCGACGTCGACCTGGATGACCGGATAGTCCACCGTCGGCAGGTCGTTGACGGGCAGCTGGAAGTAGCAGAGGACGCCGAAGAGGACTGCCGAGACCGTTAGCACCACGGTCATCACCGGACGGCGGACGAACGGCTCGGAGAGGTTCATGGCTGCTGGCTCCTCACCTTGCCGCCGGGCGTGACGCCGAGGTGACCGGCGGTCACCACGCGCTCACCGCCCTTCAGGCCTTCCGCCACCGCCACCAGGTCGCCCTGGCGCTGTCCCACCGTGACCGGCCGGAGCTCGGCGGTCGAATCCTCCTTCACCACGTAGACGAATGGCCCCTTCGCGGACGTCTGCGGCGCCGTGGCCGGGACCAGCACCGCGTTCTTCTGATCGCCCAGCACCAGGCGCACCTTGACGAATCTCCCCGGCCAGAAGCGCCAGTCCGGATTCGGCGTGGTGGCCCGCAGCTTCACGGTCCCGGTTCCGTCGCGCACCACGTTGTCGAGGAAGGTGAGCTTCCCGTTTCGCGGCGAATCGGGCCCATCGGGCAGCCTGACCTCGACGCGGACCGTTCCGGCGTCCACGGCGCGCTGCACGGCCGTGAGGTCGTTCTCCGGGATGGTGAAGTCGGCGTACATCGGATCGAGACGCTGGATCACCAGCAGCACGCTGGCCGGACCCGGCGCGACCACGTTGCCGAGGTCGACGAGGCGCTGACCGGCGCGGCCGTCGATCGGCGACCGGATGAAGCAGTACTCGAGGTTCAGCCGGGCGGTGTCCACGGCGGCCTTGCTGAGCCGGACCTGCGCCTCGGAGACCGCCACCGCGCTGCGCCGCGCGTCGTGGTCCTGCTGCGAGATGGCGTCGGTCCGGAGCAGCTCCTGGACGCGACCGAACTCGAGTCGCGCCAGGTCCAACTCCGCCACGTTCCGCGCCAGGCTTGCCTCGGCGGAATCGAGCTGTGCCCGGTAAGGCCGGGGGTCGATGGTGAACAGGAGGTCCCCGCGCTTCACCGTCGCGCCGTCCTTGAAATGGAGGGCGGTGATCCGTCCGCCGACCTGCGGCTGGACGTTCACCACCTCCGGCGCGACGTTCTTGCCGATCTCGTCGAGGTAGATGGGCACGTCCCGATGGACCGCGGTCGCGATGGCCACCGGCGCCGGCGGCCGCTGCGGAGCCGCCCGCGAGGCCTCGGCGCCCTCCACGCGATGGCAACCCCAGGCGAGTACGGCGACGGCGGGCGCGAGCCACTTGATCGACTGCGTCATGGCGTGTCCTTCCTTGCGTTGTCGGAGAGGAGACTGCGTCCCGAGGCGAGGCGCAGCTGTGCGCGCGCGTTCACGAGGTCGGCGTCCGCCTGGATGCGGCTGACCTCGGCGTTGAAGGCGTCCCGCTGGGCCTGGAGCAGATCGAGCTGCGTGATGGTGCCGGCGCGGTACCGGTCGTGCGCCTGGGTCGAGGCGCGGGCGGCGGCTTCCCGTCCCGCCCGCGCGGAGCGGCTGCGCGCGATGCCAGCCAACACCGTGTTCCACTGCCGGTGGATGGCGTCGCGCGCCTCGAGCACCGCGCGCAGCTGCCTTGCCCGCGCGGCGTCCAGGGAGGCATTGCGCGCGCGGATGTCGCCGATGTTGGTCAGATCGAAGGACCAGGTCGCGGTCAGGGCGGCCTGGTACGACCAGTCGCGCCCGACGAAGCCTGGCGCGTTCGTGCCGTCCTCCGTGAAAGTCCCGGCGATGGTGGGAGCGAGCGCCAGCCGCTGCGCGTCGGCTTCCTTGGAGGCCGCGCTGGTGGCCGAGGCGGCTGCGGCCACCGAGGGGAGAGCGGAGAGCCCGACCTGGAACGAGTCCAGCTCCGGCTCGGGATGGAGATCGTCCGAGAGGGCCACGGCGCCGGAGAGATCTGGCTGCACGCCGGACGCGGATTCGAGCGCGCGCGCCGTCAGGGAGACCTGGAGCTCGGCCTCCGCGAGCTGCTGGAACTGCTGCTCGACGTCGGCCCGCGCCCGATCCACCTCGAGAGCGGCGGCGGTGCCGGCCTGGTACCGCGCCTGGGCGAGCCGCAGCCCTTCGCGGGAGACGTCCAGCGCGGTTCGCGAAGCGGCGACCAGCGCCTGGTTCGCGACCACCTGGTAGTAGTCCTGCATGACGGTTCCTTCGACCAGCAGGCGCGTCGCCCGGAGTTGGTGCCCTGCGGACTCCGCGGTCGAGCTCGCCGCTCCCACCCGGAGAAAGCCCGCCAGATCGATCAGCGTCACCCTCAGGGTCGCGCTGCCATCCCACTGATTGCTCGGCACCAGCGTAACCGGCTTTGGCGGCTGACCGGGGAGAGCGAGATCGATCCCGGTCGAGTATTGGTTGCGCGTGTACGACCCGCGGGCGCCCACCCCGGGAAGCACCCGGCCGAGCGCCGAGGTCGCTTCGCCCTGCCGCTCGGCGAGGTTGGCGCGCGCTTCCAGCTCGTCCGGGTTCCGCCTGCGAGCACCCGCCAGGAATTCCTCGAACGGTTGCAACGCCAGCGCGGGCGCTGCGCAAAGGGAAAGCGGGATCAAGAAGGCGAGTCTGCGCTGCAAGCCGATCCTGGGCATGGCGCGTCAGGCTCTTCACGTTCCGTGCCGAGGGCGCGTCCGACGGAGGGTTCGCGCGACCTGTCGGGATGTTGCGCAAGCCGGAAGATCGCGTGGTTCAAGAGTCCGACACCCTCGGGCAGCTCTTCGGGTGATCCGCTTCACTCGCTGCGCTACAACCCCGAGCCATGTCCGTCCTGCTCATCACCGGCGCGAGCCGCGGGATCGGCGCGGCGACCGCGCGCCTGGCGGCGCAGCGCGGCTACGATGTCTGCGTCAACTTCCGATCGAACGAGGCCGCGGCCCAGACGGTGGTCGCCGAGATCCGGGCCCTGGGCCATAAGGCGGCCGCCGTCCAGGCCGACGTGGCCCGCGAGGCCGACGTCGTGCGGCTGTTCGAGAGCACAGAAAAAGCGCTCGGAGCCATCTCGGCTCTGGTGAACAACGCCGGCATCCTGGAGCAGCAGATGCGGGTGGAGCACATGGACGCGGCGCGCCTGGGCCGCGTCTTCGCCACCAACGTGACCGGCGCGTTCGTGTGCGCGCGCGAGGCCGTCCGCCGGATGTCGACGCAGCACGGCGGGCGCGGCGGATCGATCGTCAACGTCTCGTCGCGCGCGGCCGTCCTGGGCGCGCCCGGCGAGTATGTCGACTACGCGGCATCGAAAGCGGCACTGGACGCCCTGACCCTCGGGCTCGCCCGGGAAGTGGCCGGAGAGGGAATCCGCGTCAACGCGGTGCGCGCGGGGATCATCGAGACCGGGATCCACGCAAGCGGCGGCGAGCCGGGGCGCGTGGCCCGGCTCGGCCCGCAGCTGCCGATGAAACGAGGCGGCCAGGCCATCGAGGTGGCCCGCGCCATCCTCTGGCTACTGTCGGACGAGGCCTCGTACACGACCGGCACGTTCGTCGACGTCTCCGGTGGGCGCTGAGCTTACTTTCGCGCGGTGCTCCACAGGGCCAGCCAGTAGGCGAGCCCGTTGAGGTCGCTCAGCGAGAGCGAAACCATCGCCTCCCGGTGGCCGGAGGAGAGCGAGCGGACGCCGAAGGTGATCGCCAACCTTTCCTGGAGGAGGGCGATCCGGCCGAGGAGGCCGGGAGCCAGGACGGAATCGCCGTTCCAGGGCAGGACGGCCTGACTGCCCGCCCCGAACGACGTGCCCCGCAGACGGAAGGTGGGAAGGAGTCCCAACGTGGTCGCCAGGCGGCCCGAGCCTTCGATGGTGAGGAGATCGGCGATCGATTCCACGGAGAACCAGGGGGAGATCCGGAGCGCGGGCTCGATCCAGGAGAAGGCGGCTCCCCCTTGGACGACGTCCAGCGAGATTCGATAGGGAATCGCATGCGCGGCGACGAGCAGCCCTCGATTGGCGCCCATCGGGGACCTCCCTGGAATCGTCGAGGGATCGAGATTGAACGCGGGGGCCGTGGACAGCTGCTCGGTCCGGCGCGCCCAGAGCTGGCCCAATCCCACTCCGGTCACGACGATGTCCGGGGGTGAGCGATCCTCGCGGTCGGCGGAGGAGAGCTCCACGGCGGCCGCGCGATCCACCAGCTTCCGCGCGAGCCGGGCGCCCCATCGATCGCGATCCGACAGCGCCTCGCGCATCGGGGCGCTGGACGCGACGTAGCCGGCCGCCTGCAAGGCGTCGAGGAGCTCGTCGATGGTCGGGTCCGCCAGGCAGAGCGACTCGCTGGCTCCCACCCGGCACGGCCCGGTTCGCGAGGTGACGGCCGCGAATGCGGCTGCGACCTGATCGCCGGGCTCGAGCTGGGGATCGCCCAGCCAGCTCCAGGCAGCCTCGGCCAGGAGCCGGGCCGCGGCAGCACGGCTGCCCACCTGCGCGGTCACTTCGAGCCGCGAGAGCTTTCCGATCACGAACCACGCGCGCGGCGAGCGCTGCAGGCGCAGCCCCTCGACGACCGCCTGGAGCGCCCGCCCCAGGCAGCGCTGCGAGTCCTCCGCGGAAGGATCGAGAACCAGCGGCGCATCGGCGCGGAACACGGCGGGCGGGCGGCTGCCGGCCGGATAGGGGCCTTGGACCTGGCACTCGTAGGTGGCGATCTGCACCACTGCGTCGTAGACGCCCGAATAGAAATCGAGGTCGCGAAGCGGGCGATCGAGGAAGCCCGAGAAGTTCAGCAGGGCGCCGCCGCCGAGGGGCGAGAAGCGCCGCGAGAGGAGGAGGTTCCTTTCCGGGGCGTTGGTGGCCGAGAGCTGCGCCGCGTCCGCGGCCACTTTCGCTGCCCGCGCCGAGAGGGTCCGCAGGCGGGGAGCCAGCGCGATCAGGCGGGCGATGCGATCGGAAGCGCCGGCCATCTCGCGCAAGGCAGCGCCTTCCAGACTGGGATCGAGACCCGCGGCGATGGTGGTCCTGGCTTCGGCAGCTTTGGTGGGGAGCGTCCCTTGCGCCTCCTCCTCGAGGAGCGAGGCCATCAGGAGCACCCGCAGCATCGCGCCGCTCGCGCGCAGGAGCCGGCTTCCGGAGCCGGCCACGGCGAGCAGATCGCGGCGCAGCTTCATCAGCTCTGCTTCACCCAGTCCGGAGGCCGCGATTCCCGGGATCTCCCCGATCAGGAACCGGTAGGAGGTGATGGAGATGGTCGAGACGTCGTGGATGACCTCGAGCAGCTGGAGCTGGCGGTCGAACGGCGTGCTCGACGAGCCGACCTCGGCGAAGATCTGGTCGGCGCGCTTGCTGCTCGCGGCGAACACGGCTGCAAGCGTGGCGGCCACCTTCGCCACCTCCGCGGGCGACGGCCGAGGACGCCGCTCTCCGGCGCCCGCCGTCCCGTCCCGCAGCGGTTCGGCGCAATCGGCGAACTGCTCCGCCCTGGGTTCGGCGGGCTGCACCGCAGCGCGGCCGAACTGATCCAGGCAACGCAAGAGAAACGACGCCAGCGCCTCGCGCCGGGGCGAGCGAAGCAACTGCCGATCAGAGGGTGCCGGCTCGGCTCCCGAAGCGTCGGCGACGCGGGCCATCTCCTCCTGGATGGCGGCCGCCTCGCCCTGGATGTCGGCGAGATCCGAAAGAGTGCTCTGCGTGGTCCGCTGCCAGCGCTCGTCCCGGATGGCCCGGGCCAGCTCCGTCTCGCGGGCCGTCCCGATCAGGCTCGCGATCAGCTGCGCGGGAGCGGCGAGGCCCGACTTCGCCGGCCGCTCCGCCATCGGCGAGAGCCGCCGGTGGTCCGGATCGACGAAGAAGTAGTTCGTGGGAGCGAACGGCTGCCCCACCGCGTCCGCGGATTCGGCGAGATCGACGGCGAGGCCGATGGGCGCGTTGTCGAAGATGCCGCCGTCGATGTAGCCGCGCCTGCAGAGCTGGCGCGTGCCGGTGGACTGGACTGCTTCGCAGGAGAGGGAGGTGATGCTCTGGCCCAGGTCCGGGCCTTCGCAGACGCCGTCCTGCGCGACTTCCTCCTCGGCGCACCGCAGCGAGCAGTCGCAGAGCTGGCGCGGGCGGAAGGCGAACGGAAAGGCGCCGGAGGCGAGCGCGGCTTGCCCCGCCTGGACCATGCCGATTCCAGACGCCCCCCGGGGCTCCCCGAGGATGAGCTGCGCGTCTCCGGCCTCGCGGTCGGAGCTCAAGGGCGCGGAGACGATCCGCGGCCGCCCGGCCTCGTCGATCTCGAAGCGCCAGGGGATCACGAAGCGCTGCCTGCGCGCGCGCAGGCCCGCCACCGTGCGCTCCTCGGGTCGATCGCGGGTGACGGTCAGTCCGACCGGGACCGCGCAGCCGGGAGTGAACCGGACCGCCTGCGATTCGAGGACCTCGGCGCGCAGCCGTCTGAAGGCGCGCTCCAGCGGGGCCGCGGTGAAGACCGCGTCAGCGGTGGTGAATGCGGCAGGATCGTCGGGGAGCAGATCCTCGAGACCGGTCGACGACCAGAGATCGTGGAAGAGGTTGGTGTCGGGATTCTCGTCGCGCGTCTCCGACGGATCCTCGCACCACATCGCGGCCGCCATCAGCGCATTGATGCCTCCCGCCGATGCCCCGGTGACGGCGACCAGATCCGTGGTGCGATCGACGGCGCGCAGATAGCGGACCGCTGCCCAGGTGAGGCCGGCCTCGTAGCTGCCCAGGCTCACGCCGCCGCTGAGGGTAAGCGCGACCCTGCCGCGCGGCGCGGAGGGCGGCGGCGCCGCGAGGATCGCGAATGCGAGAAGGATCATCGGAGCTCAAACCTGCGCCAGCCCGCCGTCGACGAAGAGCTCGCTGCCCGCGATGTAGCTCGCCTCGTCCGAAGCGAGGAACGAAACGGCCGTGGCCACGTCTTCGGGCCGGCCCACGCGGCCCAGCGGGATCCGGCCCCGGAACAGCTCGCCCAGGCCCTCGCTGTTCCTCTGGCTGAGCTCCTGCAGCCCGGGCGTGTCGATGGCGCCCGGGCTGACCACGTTCACCCGGATCCTGCGGCTCTGGAGATCCGCCGTCCTAGGCTCGGCCACCCCCGCGTTCGCGAACAGGACGTCGACCCGCCCTTTGACTTCCTTCACGGTGGCGAACAGCCGGTCCAGCTCAGCCAGCTTCGACACGTCGCCCTGGACCGCCATCACGTTGCGGCCGATCTGCCTGGCCGCGACCTCCAGCTCCTCCTTGCGGCGGCCGGTGATGAAGACGTACGCGCCGTCGGCGACGAAGCGCTTTGCCGTGGCGAACCCGATCCCGCTGTTGCCGCCGGTGACGACGGCGATCTTTCCCTCGAGCTTGCCCATGGTCCCATCTCCGTGTGCGTTCCAGGCGCGGCGCGAGCGTACCGCATTGACGGGCTCGCTTGACACCCATTGGAACGCGGCGCTCTCGATCCGAACGCGGCGTGGGACTACGCGGCCAGAGACGTAGCGCGATCCGCGGCCGGCTCGCGCAGCCGCGTACCCCATCCGATCAGCCACACCAGCAGGACCAACTCGCCGAAGGACGTGACGAAGAGGAAGCCGAGGTCGACCCCCGGCAACAAATACCGGCCTGCCTCCATGACGATCCAGCCGGCCCCCG
>DASQAS010000182.1:0-5734 GCA_035635635.1 Myxococcales bacterium
GCGCCGAATGCGAGTTCCTGATCGGCGCGCTGGCAGCGGCGGAGGAGCGCTTGACCGCGCTGTCAACTCGCGCCGCCGCCGCGGTCGAGCAAGCGACCGTGTCGTGCTTACGCATGGATGTGCACACGACTCTTGGTCAGAGCGGCCGCGCGATCGCCGTCGGTCTCGACTACCTGCGCCAGGCAGGCATCGACTGGTCGCCGCATCCGACCGACGAGGATGCGCGCCGCGAATACGACCGCATCCTGGCCCAGCTTGGCAGCCGCACCAGCGACGAGCTGATCGAGCTGCCGTTGATGAGCGACCCGGCAGCCCTCGCGACGCTCGACGTGCTGAGCAAGCTCATTCCTTCTGCAATGTTCACGGATGCGAACCTGTTGGCCCTGGTCATTTGTCGGGCGATCGATGTCAGCCTCGAGCGCGGCCACACCGACGGGTCGTGCTTCGCCTATGTCATGCTGGGCCAGCAAATCGCGCTGCGCTTCGGCGACTATCAGGCCGCCACACGCTTCGGTCAACTTGGCTACGACCTGGTCGAACGACGTGGACTGACGCGGTTCCGGTCCCGGATCTATTTGACTTTTGGAAGTGTCATTCTGCCCTTGACGCGACATATCAGGGGTAGCCGCGAGCTGGTGCGCCGCGCATTCGAGGCCGCGTACCAGACCGGCGACCTCACCTTTGCGTGCTACAGCTGCATTCTCTTGATCCTCAACATGCTCGTGGCAGGCGACCCCCTTGCCGAGACGCAGCGCGAAGCCGAGAACGGCCTTGCGTTTGCGCAGAAGATGCGATTCGGGTTTGCCGTTGACATCATCTCCACCCAGCTCGGGCTCATCCGGACGCTGCGGGGGCTGACGCGGAAGTTCGGCACCCTGGATGATGAGCAGTTTGACGAGCTGCGGATCGAGCGCCATTTTGCCGACAATCCGGATTTGGCGCTGGGCGAGTGGTGGTATTGGACCCGCAAGCTGCAGGCGCGCTACCTGGCCGGCGACCATGCAGCGGCCCTCGCGGCCTCATCGCAGGTGCACCGGCTGGTTTACACATCGCCATCGCCAGTGGAAGCGGCGGATTTTCACTTTTGCGGCGCGCTGTCCCACGCCGCATCATGCGACTCCGCTGCAGCCGGCGACCGACACCAGCATCTCGAGGCGCTGGCCGCCCACCACAGACAGCTCGCGGTCTGGGCGGAGAATGGCCCGGAGACCTTTGGAGACCGCGCCGCGCTGGTGGGCGCGGAGATCGCACGCCTGGAAAGCCGCGAGCTCGATGCCATCCGCCTGTACGAACGGGCCATCCAATCCGCCCGCGCCAACGGCTTCGTCCACCATGAGGCACTGGCCCACGAGCTGGCCGGCCGATTTCATCTGCAGCGCGGGTTCGAGACGGCCGGTTCTGCGCACCTGCGCCGCGCGCGGGCGTGCTATGCGCTCTGGGGTGCCGAAGGCAAGGTGCAGCAGCTCGATCAGCTCTATCCGCACTTCCGTAAGGAAGAGCTGTCGCCCGACGCGCGAGGAATCATCGGCGCGCCGGTCGAGCACCTCGATCTCGCAACAGTCCTCAAGGTCGCGGAGGCAGTGTCGGGCGAGATCGCACTCGAGAAGCTGATCGACACGCTGCTGCGCACCGCCATCGAGCATGCCGGCGCGGAGCGGGGGCTGCTCATCCTGCCCCGCGGTGGCGATCTCTCGATCGAGGCGGAAGCCAACACGGACGGTCACACGGTGACGGTCCACCTGCGCGAGGCGCCGGTCGCCGGCTTCGAGCTCCCGGAGTCGATCGTCCATTACGCGGCGCGCACCCAAGAGAGCGTCATCCTGGAAGACGCGTCCGCCCCGGGCCAGTTCTCCGACGACGCATACCTCCGTGAGCGGCGCGCCCGATCGGTGCTCTGCCTGCCACTCGTCAAGCAGGGCAGGCTGGTGGCGCTGCTCTACCTCGAGAACAGTCTGGCTCCCAATGTCTTCACATCAGCCCGGACGACAGTCCTGAAGGTGCTCGCCTCGCAGGCGGCCATGGCGCTCGAGAACAGCCGGCTGTACCGCGAGCTCCAGGAGCGCGAAGCGAAGATCCGCCGCCTGGTCGACGCCAACGTCGTCGGCGTGTTGATCTCGAACCTGGACGGCCAGATCGTCGAGGCGAACAATGCCTTCCTCGATCTGGTGGGGTGCACGCGCGACGATCTCGTCTCGGGACGAGTCAAGTGGACGGACCTGACACCTCCCGAGTGGATGGCCGTGAGTCAACGCGCGGTGGACCAGATGCGCGACACCGGAACCGCGGATCTCTTCGAGAAGGAGTACTTCCGGAAGGACGGCAGCCGGGTGCCGGCCCTGGTTGCCGGCGCAGCCCTCGCGGGCACCCCGCCCCGGAGCGTCGTGTTCGTGGTCGATCTCCGGGAGCGAAAGGCGGCGGAGGCAGCGCTGCTTCGCGCGCGAGAGGAGCTCGCGCGCGTCACGCGCGTTTCGACGGTGGGCGAAATGACCGCCTCGATCGCCCACGAGATCAACCAGCCGCTCGCCGCCGTCGCCACGTATGCGGGCGCCGCGCTGCTCTGGCTCCGGCACGATCCGCCGAACCTCGAGAGAGCGCGAGACGCGTTGCGACGCACCATCCACGAAGGCGAGCACGCCGGGGAGATCGTCTCGCGCGTCCGTGCTCTGCTGAAGAAGGCGCCTCCTCGCACGGAAGCGGTCGACATCGACGAGGTGATCCTCGAAGTGCTCGATCTGAGCCGGAACGAGTTGCAGCGGAATGGAATCTCGATCCGGACGCAGCTGGCGACCGGCAAGCCGCGGGTCCGCGGCGACAGGATCCAGCTTCAGCAGCTGGTGCTGAACCTCATTCTCAACGCGGTCGATGCGATGAGCGAGCCGGGCGGCGCGCCGCGGGAGTTGTCGATCTCTTCCCGGAGCGAGGGGGCGAACGAGATCCTCGTCGAAGTCCGCGATTCGGGGCACGGCCTTTCGCCCGAGACGATGGAACGGATCTTCGATCCTTTCTTCACCACCAAGCCCGACGGGATGGGGATGGGACTCTCCATCAGCCGCTCGATCGTGGTCGCCCATGGTGGCCGCCTCTGGGCGATGGAGAACGAGCCCCGGGGAGCCGTCTTCCAGTTCGCCCTTCCGGCAGTCGAGCCCGATACCCATCCAAACGCGTGAGTCACCTATCCCATGATGAGTGCGGGTCCGATCATCTCGCCAGGGCTGGAGGGGCATCGAGCAGCTCGACGCCCCGCATCTCCAGCCCAGCTTCCGAGAGCACCCGCGCCAGGCTCTCGCGGGGAGGTCCCTCGTCCGGCGCCGGCAGCGGCCACATCTCCCAGGCCGCGTCGCCGCGGGAGATCCGATAGCGGAGGCCGCGCAGTACATACTCCTGGGCTGCGAAGGCCGCCGGCTTGGTCACCGGGATCTCCGCGAGTCGGGCGCCCGTGGCGCTGTCCAGCAAGGTCGTGCCGAGCGCGTCGTACAGGATGATCAGCGTGGAGTCGTCCGACGACCAGCTCGCTTCGGGGTAGTCCACCGACGGGTTGCGCACCTGCCAGAGCGGGCGCGCCGAAGCCACGTCCCAGACGGCGATGCTCGACCAGCTGACGGTGGCGACGCGCGAGCCGTCGAAGTTGAAGCTGGCGTCCTGGGCCCGAGCGTCCAGGTTGAGCTCCGCGTCGCCGCCTCCGTCGAGCCGGTGGACGAATGCGGAGGAGCCCTTTGTCCACAGCACTTGCGTGCCGTCGCCGGAGACGTGCAGGCTGGCGCCCGGCTTCCCCAGGCGGGAGGAGTCGCTCCAGATCAGGGCCTTCTGCGCGACGTCCCAGAGCTGGAGACGCTGGTCGTCGGCGGTCAGAAGCCGGCCTCCGTCCGCCGAGAGCACCACCCGGTAGCAGGTCTCGCAGTCGCGATGGAAGAGGCGCTCACCGCTGGCGACGTCGATCACGCCGATGCCGGTCGAGTCGGCGGTCGCGACGCGGCGGCCATCCGGCGAGATGGTGATGTTCGCATGCTTGCCGGGGAGATCCCCGGAGCGCAGCAGCGAGCCGCGCTCGTCCCACACCTCAAAGCGCGAGGAGTGGAAGGAATAGTGCAGCAGCGCGAAGCGGCTGCCGTCGCGCGAGGACCTGATGTCCATCACCCGGCTCCCTCGTCCGGAATGCACCGGCGCGGGAGGCTTCACGTCCCAGACCTCGACGCTCGAGCCGTTGAGCAAGCCGGCAACGATCAGCCGATCGCTCGAAGGCGAAAAGGCGAAGCTCGGCGCTCCCGGGGGATAGCTGAACGATGCGACCACGCTTCGCGTCCGCAGGTCCACGAGGTCCGCCTGGTTGGAGGACAGCCGCGCCGTGATGACGAGGTTCCCGTCCGGCGAGACGGCGTTTCCCCTCCCCAATCGGTACCGCATGGTGCCGCTGGTGCCTCCTCCAGGGATGGCCACCCCGAAGTCGCCCTCCGGGCCCCCGAGGAGCTGGATGGAGCGCGCGCGGACCACCGCCAGCCCCTGCGCGGTGAACAGCAAGTCGCTGCCGTCCGGCACGTGCCAGCTGGCGACCTCCGCGGACCGGACGAGGTCCCAGAGATGCACGACGGCGTTGCTGTCCTGGAACGCGACCCGAAGTCCGTCGCGCGAGAAGACGCAAGGAGCGTACGGATCCAGCTTCGGCGAGATCACGATGGGCTCGCCCGGGCCCGCGGACACCAGCCCTTCGCTGGTGAAGACGACCGGCGCAGGCACGGACCCGCCCCGGCACGGGGATCCCCGGGCCCGGACGAACGACGCGAGCACCCGTCCGGTCGCGCCGTCCAGATAGATCCACTGCTCGCCTCCCAGGACGCGGATCTGGCCGGTCGGCTGCACGGTAGCGCCTTGCGCGGCGGCGAGCAGCTGATAGCGCCAGAGCTCGCGGCCGCCCTCCAGATCTCGCGCGATCAGGAAGGGCGGCTCGATCGCCAGCTGGAATGCGCGTCCATCCTGGAGGAACCCGACGTCGACCGCCGACTGATCGGCTCCGCGGCGCGCGAACAGCCGGTGCGGAATGCGCTGCCGGGCCAGGGCGGTGCCCCAGCGGGCCTCGAGCGAATCGTTCTCGATCCGCGACGCGGCATAGTAGCCGGCGGCGCGACCCCAGTCGGAGCTGCGCTCAGCGGCGCGTGCATGCTCCAGGAACGAGGCCGCGAGGTTCAGCCGGGCGACGTGGAGCTGATAGCCGATCGCGACGGACGAGGCGGCCAACACCACCAAGGCGGCGCCGACCCCGGCCGCGAGCGCGCGGTGACCGGCGACGAATCTCCGCACCAGCTCCCAGGCGCCGTAGTGGTAGGCGGCGACCCGGCCCCCGGCGCGATAGGCCGTCAGCTCCTTGGAGAGGAAGTCCGCATTCGGGTAACGGTCTCGCGGGGCGCCGGAGAGGGCGCGCTCGCAGACTGCGGCCAGCTCTACCGGAGCCTCCGGACAGACGGCCTCGACCGGCTCGAACCGACCGGAGAGGACCTTGTCCATCACCTCGCGCGAGGTGGTACCCTCGAAGGGGGCATGACCGGTGAGCAGCTCGTAGAGGATGACCCCGAGGCTGAAGACGTCGGTCCGCTCGTCGATGTCGCCGAGCGCCCCGCGCGCCTGCTCCGGGCTCATGTACGCCGGCGTCCCCAGGGCTGCCCCGTAGAGGGTGAGCCCGGGCTCGGACTCCGGGGCAGAAGTGCCTGCCTCGTGCTCGGCCTCCCCGCGCTTCTTCGCCAGC
>DASQAS010000183.1:0-30006 GCA_035635635.1 Myxococcales bacterium
GTCGGCGAGCCCGGAACGGCCGCCCCGCACGTTCAGCGAGAGGCCGCTGACGTTGCCGTCGAACCCGAGCCGCGCACCTTCGCCCGGCTCGCCGAAGCCCGGGAAGTGGACGAGCCTCGTGGCCATCCGCACGCCAAATTCGGGTCCAGAGCCGATCCGGGCGCCAAAGATCAGGCCCAGATCAGCCCCCAGCGCGCCGCTCTCGCCGTCGTCCAGCGGCGGCGGTCCGCCGTTGAGCAGCTTCATGGGAAACAACAAGGCGGAGAGCACGCTGCGCGCGGTGGACCCCGGCTTTCGGTCGAGCCACTGCGAGAGCTGCACCAGCGACTCGCCGAGCGACGCGCCCGCGACCGGGGTGACGATCAGATCGTTGAACGAGACGTTCTCCGGAAACTCGGCCAGCTCCCAGGTCAGCGAGGCAAGCGAAGCCCAGCCCAGGGACTCGAGCGGACCCGATCGGTTCGAGCGAGCGGTCGTGTAATAGAAGGTCCCGGCGAAGGGGTGCGCCAGGAAGTTCGTCTCGAACGCGCTGGCGTCGAAGCTCCAGGCCTTGAGCGTCAGCTTGTCGACCAGGCGAACGTTCCCGGGTGGGTCGCCCTCGGGGGGTGACGACAGGTACAGGAGCGCGAAGTCCAGGCCGAGAAAGGCGCCGATCTGCAGACTGGTCCGAAGCCGCGCGGGCGAGGACGGTGGATCGGCGTCTGCGGCCGCACAGGGCCGTGAAACGGCAAGCGCCGCGGCCAGCACCGCGGCGCTGAGCAACCCACCTGTGCGAGACATCGGGGACCATGACTCCCGCGGGACGCGAAAGGCCACTCACTTTCCGAAGCACAGTCCACCGGTGAAGGCGAACTGGAGCGAGGGAACGCCCGCGCTCACGGCCAGGCCCGACCCGCCGGTCCCGAAGTAGTACCCGCCGCTGTTGAAGATGATGGGGATCAGCATGCGCACCTCGAGGCGCAGGCCGATGTTGGGCGTCATCCAGACCTTCGTGCCGACCATGAGCGTGCTCGCGAAGCGCCAGGTGTCGCCCACGGTCCGGGTCCCGCCGGTGGTCAGGGAGATGGTTTCGGGCGAAAGCAGGACGGCGCCGAGGGTGAGGCCGAGGAAGGGCTCCACCCGGCCAATCTGCTTCATGGTCATTCCACCGAGCTGGAAATAGTTGGACGGAACGTTGAACGGCTTGCTGGTGCTGGGATAGAGCGGATTGAGGGATCTGAACGTGGCGCTCGGGCTCGTGTACTCCCACATCAGCTCGACCGCGCCGAGGGAGTGGAGCCGCCAGTCCAGGGCGGCGCCGTACGCCGGCGCGTCGCCGATGTTCAGGTTGCCGCCGTTCGTGCTGGCGTCGCCGTTGGTCTGGTACCCGGCGAAGACGCTCACGTCGAACCTCCGCGGCCCCACCGAGTCGCCGTACCCGTCGTAGGTGTACTGGGCCATCGCGCCCGGCACGGCGGCGAAGAAGACCAGCAGGAACAGCCACCGGCGGAATCGTTCCATGAGCTCGCGCATGCTTGTCCCTCGTCTCAAAACGCCGCACCGATCTTCAGCCAGAAGTAATCGCCCTTGATCCGGTTCTTCGTCTCCAGCTCCGGCAGCCACTTGATCTCCACGGCCCCCTCCGCGCCCGTGAACTTCATCGCGTAGGAGGCGACGGGACCGACGCCCACCGTGCGTCCCTTGAACTCGCCCAGCGTCGCTCCCGAGCCGCTGTCCCCGGTGATCTGCTGGTAGTAGAAGGCGTTCGCGCCCACGCCCATGAAGCCGCCCAGCACCGGGACGTGCTCGGCGACGGTCGCGTCCAGGTGGAATTGCGTGCCGGTCTTGTAGTCGGTGGCGTCATTTTTGGTGTTGAAGTCGAACGCGGCGTAGGCGCTCGTCTCGAGCCCGATCTTGCTGCTCAGGAACGACACGGTGACCGTGGGCTCGAAGGTCCAGTAGTTCTTCCCCACGTTGGCGACCGAGCCCACTTCATACTTCCCGGTCGGCGCATAGATGCCCAATCGGAAGTCGTATTTCAGGTCACCGCCCAGCGCGGTCCAGGCGATCATGAGCGGGTAGAGGAGGACGTCTCCGATTCCGCTGTTGTTCTCGCCGGCAGCGCGCGTGGTGCTTCCGGCCACGAGGTTGCCGGTGATGTCCATCCAGAGGACCGGCACGACGCCTCCGAACGCGTAGCTCCCGCCCAGCAGCCCGAGCGGCGTCCGGTAGAACGCCACGAACAAGTTGGTGAAGGCGCTGACGTCCAGGTTCGCGGAGACCGATCCGGCGATCGGGAGCTGGAAGTCCGAGCTGGCGTTGTAATAGGCGAGGAAGTCGGCCACGACGAGGCCGGTGTGCCCCGGAAGCGCGTCGATGAACGAAGCGTTCGCTCCGGGGAAGTAGTGACCACTGCCCCCCTCTTCCGCACGCGCCGGCGGCGGAGCGAGGACCGCGAGCAGAAGGACCGCGGCCCCCGGCGCGCGGGCGGTTCGGGACATGCGAGAGCGCTAGCACGCCCCGGAATCGATCGCCGTTGGCCCATCGTCCAATGCAGCCTCATGCGGCCATGGCCCTATGCTGGCGCGTGCGCCTCGCTCGGTAGGTCTCGCCAGGCCTTCTCCCGGCGCAAACCGGAGGGGAAAGCGATGAACTTGCGCCTCGGAATGGTCCTCGTCGCGGTGTTGCCTGCATCCGCGATCGCGCAGCAGGAAACCCGTGCCAACCCGGCGGATCAGCCCGCCGCGGCCCGAACCGCCCCCGTGCTGAACGGTCACACGTTCATGCCGACGTTCATCGTGGACACGCCGTTCCGGGAGACCACGTTCAGGCTCGGGCTCCTGTACGGCTTCGGCAGCGCCACCGGCCCTCGTTACGACATCCACGGAAACCCGATCGGAACCGCCGACTACACCTTCGCGAGCTTCGCGCAGACCTTCCGCTTCGACTATCAGTTCTTGGAGTGGCTTTCGGCCGGGGCGACCATCATCACCAGCCTCTACAGCGGGATCGACGGACCTTCGGTGGTCTCGATCGGCGCCCAGGTGGGCGTGGGCGCGGGCTTGAACGTCAAGGCGGGCTACCGTTTCGGACCGGTCCAGACCGCCATCGGTCTCGACGTCTCCAATTCGCCGCAGTACGGCTTCCTGATCGCCGCCACGCTGATCAAGGCGGTGCAACAGGGCGTGATCGACCCGGGAACCGCGCTGCAGGCCAACCACGTGCGCACCGTGAACCCGTTCGCCGCGGCTTCCTGGGCCCCATTTCCCGCGCTCGGCCTGACCGCGAACTTCGGCTACCTCTACAAGGAGCTGCGGCTGTCCGGCGTCGGGGCGGTCGACCATCAGAACGGGCTCCAGTTCGGCATGGCCGCGGACTTCGACTTCGCAAAGATCTCGTCCGTACCCATCGGCCTCCTCGCCGCCTACCGGATCAGCGCGCCGATCGGCGACAGCGACCTGGAGAAGATCGACGACATCACCGGCGGGATCTTCTACACGGCGCAGAGGGAGATCAGCCTCGGGCTCGAGGTCGGATGGCGCTCCTTCACCATCCGGCCGCCGCTCGATTCGACGATGACGTTCGCGCAACTCGGGCTCCAGTACTACTGGTGACCCGGTGAAGGGGTAGGACCAAAGCTCAATGCGAGGCGGGTGCCGTCCTGCTGTACAAGCTGGCGTTCCTCGAGGCTGAGATTCGGAGGATCCCATGTCGAAGAAATTGCTCTCCCTGCTCTGCATCGCCGCCGCCGTCGGGTGCGGGCCTTCGAAGGACGAGTTCGCTTCCGCGCAGCGCGATTCCCAGCAGAACCTCAAGAAGTACCAGGACGAGAGCGAGAAGACCGCCGCCCTGGAGAAGAAGCTCGCCGAGGTGCAGCAGCAGAACACGACCCTGCAGCAGCAGCTCAACGACGCCACGGCCTCGGCCACGAAGCTCAAGGAGGAGAAGGGCGCGCTGGAGGCGAAGAGCGCCCAGTACGAGCAGCTCGCGAGCTCGCTGCAGGAGCAGATCAAGAGCGGCGAGGTGGAGATCTCGGAGCTGAAGGGCAAGATGACGGTGAAGCTCAAGGACAAGATCCTGTTCTCGTCGGCCTCGGCGTCCTTGAACAAGAAGGGGAAGTCGGCCCTCGACGCCATCGCGAGCGCCTTCAAGGGTCTCAAGGGCAAGAACGTGGTCGTGGCCGGCTACACCGACGACGTCCCGATCGGCGACAAGGCGCACTTCGAGGACAACTGGGCGCTCTCCACCGCCCGCGCGGTGAACGTCGTCCGGTATTTGCAGACCAAGGGCGTGGCGCCGGCGGTGCTGGGCGCCGCGGGCTTCTCGGAGTACCGGCCGCTCGTTCCGAACGATTCGCCCGCGAACCGGAGCCAGAACCGCCGCATCGAGATCGCCTTGACCGCCGCCGACTACACGCCGCCGGTGGTGGACAAGCCGAAGTAGCGCGCGGCCGGCGGCGCCGCTCGTCCGATGGGAGGCTGGCGATATCTCCTCGCGCTGACGCTCCCGCTGGTCGGGTTGGCGCCGCGGCCGGCGCAGGCCGGGCTCGAGAACTACGCGGTCGGCTCGATTCCGGTCGCCGGCGGCCTGGCAGACCTGGAGTTTCCCGTCGCCGGCGACTTCCGAGGACAGGCCGGCCTGGTCCTTGTCAGCCAGGGGACCTTCGACGACGGCAACCCCTTCGCGCATCTCGCCCTGGTCGGGCCGTGGGGGTGGCTCCACTACGACGGCATCCCCAACCTGCGCCTCTCCGGCGGCTTCCAGGAGACCTGGACGCTCAGCATCTCCGAGTTGGGCATCCCGTCGGGCCATGAAGAGCGGTTCATCGTCAGGGCCCGGCTGCAGCAGCCGCGCGGCACTTCGGCGCTGTACCAGATGCTCCAGATCGACCTGCGCAGCTTCGACGACCCGGCCGGCAACCACCAGTTCGTCGTTCGCCCCCGGCTGCGGATCGGCGTGGGCTTCAACCTGGACGCAGCCCGGATCCACTCGGCCGTCCTCTACCAGGAGGCCGCGCTCCGCTTCGCCGACTCCTCGTACACGACGCGCCTGTTCGACTTCTTCCGGATGGTGGTCGGATACACCTGGACGACGAAGCGGGGGCTGTTCGTCACTGCCGGCCTGCTGGGGCAGGTGTCGCTCAACCCTCCCGGAAACGCCTTTACGGTCCTCTACGGCCCGGTGCTGAGCCTGGCCTACCGGATTGCTCCGCCGGTAAAGCAAGCCGAGGTTCCGCCGGAGCCTCCGGAGCTCGACCCGCGCTGACAGAGGACCCTGGTTTCGGGGACACCCTACGCAACTCCCCGTGCCAAGTCTGGCTTGGCGCGTCAGGGTTGGCACGAGTTGCGTAGGGTGTCCCCGAAACTCCGGTACAAGGGCGCAATGACCACCTCCGGACCCGCGCGCTCCGCCTCGCAAGTCACGCTGAAGACCGTCTTCACGGTCTGCTTTGGCGTCTTCGCCGTCACCGCCCTGGTCTTCTTCCTGCTCCGTACGCAGGTCGCGCTGACGCTCGCGCTCGGGGCAGCGATGATCGCGGTAGCCATGAACCACGCGGTCGAGGTCCTTACAGGCCGCGGCCTTCGCCGCAAGTGGGCGGTGCCCCTGGTGGTCCTCGCCCTCCTCATCCTGGGCGCCGGCGTGAGCGTCATGCTCATTCCTCCCGTGCTGAGCCAAGCCAAGGCCCTGATCGCCGCGGCGCCGGCGATCTTGCGGAAACTCCAGCAGACCCGCCTCTTCCTGTTCCTTGACGCCCACTTCGACCTGAGCGAGCAGCTCCGGCAGTCCGTGCCGGCCGCCGCTGGCGCCGTAGCCCCGGTGCTGACTGCGATCGGCAGCGCGCTCAGCGCCGTGGGCGGGTTGGTGACGCTCTTCCTGCTGGCCATCTTCATGCTGGTGTTCGGAGGCGATCTGGTCGCCAGCATGCTCGCCGAGACCTCGGCTTCGAGCCGCGCCCGGTACGATCGCATCGTGCAGAAGATCTACCGGTCCGTCGGAGGCTACGTCGGCGGGCTCATCGGCATCTGCTCGATCAACGCCACGCTCACGACCATCTTCCTCGCCGCCACGGGCATGCCGTTCTTCCTGCCCCTGGGGATCCTCAGCGGAGCTTCCAGCTCGATCCCGTACGCCGGGCCGCTGGTCGCGGGAACCTCGATCACCCTGCTCGCCCTGATCACGGCGGGTCCGCTCAAGGCGCTGATCACCGGCATCTACTTCATCGTCTACGGTCAGCTTGAAGGCAGCGTGCTCAGCCCGCTTGTTTTCCGCCGCACCGTGCACATCAATCCCCTCGTCACCACGCTCGCCATCCTGTTCATGGCGGAGTTCATGGGATTGCCGGGGGCGATCATCGCGGTCCCGGCTGCCGCCAGCGCGCAGATCCTGCTGCGTGAGATCCTGTCCCTGCGACGGGAGCAGGCGATGGGCGCAGAGGAGGCGGCGGCCGGGTCAGGATCGTGAGGCTGTTCCCGTAACTGTCACCTGGCCTTGGAACTCCCAACCTCAGCGGTCTTCGAGCAGATCCTGCGCGGTGAGCTCGGTCGCGGCCGGGCCGTTCTCGTACTCGAGCAGGCCGAGGCTCGCATATCGCCCGCGCACGCGGTCCGAGAGAAGGCCGATGCGCTTCAGATTCGGCACGATCCGCTTGAACATCGTGTGGCGGAAGATCGACATCATGCCGCTGTCGAGCACCAGCTGGTTCCACTCCGCGCGGGGCATCGCGTGGGCCCAGTGCTCGTCGTAGAACTCGCCGGCGAGGAACCGGTTCCGCAGGAGCACGGCGACCTCGAAGGCCCAATCCTCGCGCTCGCGCCGCTCCCGCTCGCTGATCTCGGACGCGTAGAACTTGCTCAGGGCCAGCACTCCGTAATGGACGTGGCGGGCCTCGTCGGCGATCACGTTGGTGAGGATCTGGCGGAGCAGCGGCTCGCCGGTCGCGCCGCGCAGAAAGCCGAACGCGCCCAGCGCCAGGCCCTCGATCATGATCTGCATGCCGAGGAACTTCAGGTCCCAGCGGCCGTCGGTCATGAGCGCGTCGATCACCACGTAAAGGTTGTCGTTGATCTCGTAGAGCTTCTCGAGCTTCTGCGTCAGGTAGGTGTGGAAGACCTCGACGTGTCTTCCCTCGTCCACCACCTGCGTGCTCCCGTACAGCTTGGCGTCCAGCCAGGGCACCGCCTCGGTCACCTGGGCAGCCGCGAACAGCGCGCCCTGCTCGCCGTGCAGGAACTGGCTGAGCATCCAGGCCAGCAAGGCGCTGCGCTGCCTTCCCTTCTCCGCCGCGGTGAGCTTGAGGAAGAGCGGATGCCGCGCGATCGGCATGATCTCGTCGGGGATGATCGGATGCTCGACGCTCAGCGGATCGACGTCGATCGACCAGTGGAGATCGGTGCGCGCGTTCCACTGCGAGGTCTTCGCGGCCTCGTACAGGCGCGCCATGGCCGGCTCGGATCGGGCATAACGCCAATCGAAATGCGCGCGATAACCCAATTGGACGGGCGTGCTGTCCTCGTTGCGGCCGCGATGGCGGATCAGGCCGCGAAATGCCGGGCCCAGCATCGATGCGAGCACGCGGAGGTTTCCGCTTCGCACCGCGTCGCGCAGCAGCGGTCCACTCTCCGCGATGGTCTCGAACACCGTCATCTGTATTCGTTTACTTTATTGCAATGCCATCGAGCAAGGTTGGGCTCGATGGCTCGAAAGCTGGCCTCCGGTCGAAGCGCTCGATGTCGCAGTGCGGCGATCGCTCTGGACGTGTAGATTGCGCGGCTCGATGCCGGACCGGATCGTGGAGGGCACGCCGTGAGCGAGACGCCCCGCTCGCCGAAGGAAGCGCGCCGCCTGGAGCGCCTCAAGCACGGCTCCCGCGCGACGCGAGACGTGCGTCCGCGCAGCGCTTCCTCGCCGCGGCGCCGGGCTCCACCTCTGCCGCCGTCGCTGGAAAAAATCGCCGCTGCCACATCGGACGAGCCAACCGTGGTGCTCTCCAGACGCGCGGTGGCGCGGCTCGACCAGGGCCACGTCTGGATCTATCGGTCGGACGTCGCGGTCCCGCATTCTGTCACCGGCGGCCAGGTGGTCCGGCTTTCGGACGAGCGCGGCTGGTTCGCAGGCAAGGCCTTCTACGGCTCGCAGAGCCAGATCGCGGTGCGGCTGCTCACCCGCGAGGACGAGCCCATCGACGAGGACTTCTTCGCCCGGCGCATCTCGGAGGCGATCGCGCTGCGAGACGCCGTCCGGCCGGATCCCGAGCGCCGCCGCGCGGCGCGCCTGGTGCACGGCGAGGCGGATCTATTGCCGGGGCTCGTCGTCGACCGCTACGCGGATTGCCTGAGCGTGCAGACGCTGATCGAAGCGACCGACGCCCGGCGCGAGATGTTCGCGGACCTTCTGCAGCGCCTCGCGAAGCCGCGGGCCATCGTCGAGCGCAACGACGTGCGTTCCCGCGCCCACGAGGAGCTGCCCCAGCGGAAGGGGATGCTGCGCGGGCAGGATCCTGGTCCCGTCGAGTTCCTGGAAGGCGACGTCAAGCTGGTGGCCGATCTGCTCGGGGGACAGAAGACCGGAGCGTTCCTCGATCAGGCGGAGAACCGGATCGAGGCGGGGCGCTACGCCCGGGGGCGCGCGCTGGACTGCTTCACGTACGGCGGCGCCTTCGCGCTCCAACTCGCGCGCGAGGCGGAGCGCGTGATCGCGGTGGACATCAGCGAGAGCGCGGCCGCGCAGGGCCGGGAGGCGGCGGGGCGCAACGGCATCCGGAACGTCGAGTTCAAGGTCGCCAACGCCTTCGACCTGCTGCGGGCCGAGAGCGAGGCGGGCGAGCGGTACGACACGGTGGTGCTCGATCCCCCCGCCTTCGCCAAGTCGAAGGACACCCTCGACGCGGCGCTGCGCGGCTACAAGGAGATCAACCTGCGCGCCTTCCATCTGCTTTCGCCCGGCGGCGTGCTGGTGACCTGCAGCTGCTCGTTCCAGGTGGACGACGCGACTTTCGAGCGGACCGTCCTGCAGGCGGCCGCGGACGCGAAGCGGACCGTGCAGG
Organism: Myxococcales bacterium; assembly: GCA_035635635.1. Classification (GTDB taxonomy): domain Bacteria; phylum Myxococcota; class Myxococcia; order Myxococcales; family 40CM-4-68-19; genus 40CM-4-68-19. The sequence continues at coordinate 9,023 of DASQAS010000183.1, forward strand.
TGATCGAGCGGCGCGGAGCGGCGAAGGATCATCCCTCGCTGCTCGGCGTGCCGGAGACGCGCTACCTCAAGTGCCTCATCCTGCGCGTGCCCTGATCGGCTCGGCCGGCGCGGCCAGGTGCTGCCCGGGCAGGAGCGGGGGCATCGGGCAGCCGAGCGAGTCGGAGATGGCGCGGAGCAGCTCTCCCTCGGCGATGGTCACCTCGCCGTCGGTCGCGACCGCGGCCACGCACGCGCCGAGGATCTCTCCCCGCAGCCGCGGCGCGGTGTCACGGAGCCGGGAGAGCGCCCGATCGAGGGCGCGCAGGTCGCAGATCTCCCGCGGCAGGAGCGATACGTGGAAGCGCCCCGGCGAGAGCTCCGCCGCGGCCACGCGGAAGGCGCGCGCGGCCTTCGCCGGATCCGCGGCGCCCGCATGGGCGAGCATCGAGAGCAGCACCGAGAGGGCGTCGGCGACCTCGACGCGCGGGCCAGTCGCCGGATCTACACGGCCCGGCTCGAAGTGCGCAGCGAGATGGCGGAGCAGGACCCGCTGCACCGTGTACTCGAAGAGGCCGATGCGCGAGTCGGCGCGGATCAGCCGGTCGACGGCCGTGCGCAGCTCGCCGTACTGCGCGGGGGACAGCCGCCGCAGCGCCGGCAGCGCGAGGTCGAGGATCGGCAACCGCGCTTCGGCCGGCGCGGCGTGCAGCGCGCTCCAGGCGCGCGCCACGTTGTCGGCGAGATGGGGATCGTCGTGCGCGACCAGCGCGTTGAGCTGCGCCGTCCTCGTCTCGGGCTTGGAGTCGAGGAGCAGCGCGAGCACGACGGCCCGCGCCACCCACGGCTCGCGGATGGCGTCCCTGAGGCGCTGCGGGATCCGCGCCACCAGCGACTGCGCGTAGGCGATGTGCTGGTCCCCGAGCGCCCCGACGCTGGCCCGGACCGCATTCGGGCGCAAGGGAATGGCGCGCGCGCCGCCCGGAGCGGCCACGGCGGCGACGCCCGGGACCTCCTGTTCCAGCGCCACGGGCTCGAGCTGGCCGCCCCCGAGCTCACCCGCGAACTGCGGATCGAGCAGGCGGATCCGTTCCGCCAGCGGCGGGTGGGTCGACATCAGGGCAGCGAAGGGGCGGACTCCTTCGCTGAAGTAGAAGTGGCTGGCCTCCTCGGCGCGGGGAGCGAGCAAGCGCGAGCCCTGGTCGAGGCCGCCGATCTTCTTCAGCGCGCCGGCCAGGCCGGCCGGGTTGCGGGTGAACTGGACGCCGGAGGCGTCGGCGAGCAGCTCGCGCTGGCGGTTCACGGCGGCCTTGATCAGCCGGGTGAAGAAGACGCCGATCGAGCCGATCAGGTAGAGCGCCACTCCGATGAAGAGGACGGCGCTCAATCCGGCCGGACCGGGCTTGCGCCGGCTGCTGGAGCTGCTGGACCGCCCGAGCGAGCGCAGCAGCATCGAGCCGAGCAGGCCGATCACCAGGATGCCGTGGACCAGGCCCAAGAGGCGCAGGTTGATGCGAGCGTCGCCGTTGAGCAGGTGGCTGAACTCGTGCGCGATCACGCCCTGCAGCTCGTCCCGCGAGAGCAGCCGCAGGCACCCGTCGGTGACCGCGACCGCCGACCGGGAAGCGTCGAGGCCGACGGCGAAGGCGTTGATGCCCGGCTCGGCGGGAAGGACGTGGACGGCGGGGACCGGAACGCCGGACGCGATCGCCATCTCCTCCACGACGTTGAGCAGGCGCCGCTCGTAGGGATCGCGCGTGTTGGGATCCAGCAGCCGGCCGCCGAGGCCCAGCGCCACGGAGTCGGCAGAGGCGCTCACCGCGCGGGTCTTGTGGATGCTGACCCCCGCGATCAGCGCGATGGTGGAGACCGCGATCCTCCAGAACAAGTCGAAGTTCCAGAAGGCCGGGATTCCCTCGAAGCGGTGGTTCAGGAAGTAGACGAGGGTGAGCCACACGGCCGCATAGACGGCCAGCACCGTCCCTGCGACGGCGAGGCTGAAGAGCGCGATCAGCCACCCTGTGCGGTGTCTGGCTCGCTCCTGCGCCTCGAAGAAGTCCATCAGGCGAACGAGACCTTTACGGCCTCCCGCTCGACGGCGCGCTCGATCTCCCAGCCCCGCGCCTCGGCGAACCCGGCCATGTTGGCGATGATCGAGGTGGGGAAGACCTCGCGGCCGGTGTTGTACGCCATCACCGCGTCGTTGTAGGCCTGCCGGGCGAAGGCCACCTTGTTCTCGGTGGAGGCCAGCTCCTCCGAGAGCTGGTTCATGGTCGTGTTCGACTTGAGGTCCGGGTACGCCTCGGCCAGCGCGAGCATGCGCCCGAGCGCGCCGCCCAGCGCGGTCTCCGCGCCCGACAGATCCTTCATCGCGGACGCTTCTCCGGGAGAGGCGGCCGCGCGCTGCGCCGCCGAATGGGCCTGGTTGCGCGCGGCGATCACCGCTTCCAGCGTCTGCCGCTCGTGCCGCAGGTAACCCTTCGCGGTCTCGACCAGGTTGGGGATCAGATCGTAGCGGCGCTTGAGCTGCACGTCGATCTGGGAGAACGCGTTCTTGTACCGGTTGCGGAGCTCGATCAGCCGGTTGTAGGCGCTCACCGCCAGGACGGCGGCGAGGATCAGGATGGCGAGCACGATCATTCCCATCATGAGGGTTCCCTTTGCGTGAGCGGGAGCGGGTCACTCCACGGTAAAGGGGCTCGCCCGTCGCGTCCAAATCCCGCTGAGGGAACACATCCGCGCAGGAGGTACACCGCGGTGGAGCCGCGTGGGCAGCGTCGTCACCCCGCTTTACATGGCGAAGGCTCGCGACTTGGACGCTGCGTGGCACCAGCCCGATGATTCGGATGTCGCGTCGCGCGAAACCCGATGAATCCCTCCGATCTGATCAAGTGGTACTTCCTGCTCTTCGTCAGCGCCCCGGTTCTCGCGACCATCGTGGCGTTCAAGGGTGCCCCTTCGATCCGCTGGGTCGCGCAAACCGTCCTGCTGGTTTCCGCCGTGGCGAATGCGGCGGCGACGGCGGCTTTCGTGCGGCATGCCTTCGCCAGGCCCTCCTCGGGGATTGGCAATCAGGTCTTGCTGTTGGCCGCCTTTCCCGTCGCGTTCCTCGCCATCCTCTGGTTCTGGCTCTGGAAGGCGGCGCGGCGCCACGCCTACGTGCAATCCTTGCCGCCCGGCCAGAGAGAGTACGCGGAGCTGGAGGACATCGAGCGCGCGCTCGAGGCAGCAAGGGACACCCTGGTGCGGACCGAGCGCAGGCTGGAGAAGTGGCTGATCAGCAGCGAGGAGCGCGAGCGCCTGCGGGACCAGGCCGGAATGCTGAGGGCGTCGATCGCGCACCTCGAGCTCGAGCGCGCCAAGCGGCTCTGAGCATGCTGAAGGTCACGTCGAAGGCGTAGCCGCAGAAAAAGCGTAGGCGCAGAAAAGCGCCGCAATGCTGCTCAGTTAAGCGCACCGAGACGAACAGGCCTGCGTCGACGTCGACGTGGTCGTGAGCGTGGACGGCGACGGCGACGGCGACGTGGCCGTGGGCGGATCAGATCACCGACACAATCGCGTGAGCATCCGACGATACGTTCGAGGAGGTCGTCGCCGCGCTGCTTTGTCGTGGCATCGACAGCCTTCAGCACGAACAACGCGTCCAGCACAGCCGCGCACGCACTCCATCGCAGACCCGCGAGCGATGGCGTAGGTAGGTGCGGCATCTGCCTGCCCGGTACGGCCAGCCGCTTCAGCAATGTTGAGGGGGATCGAACTTGCTGCGCGGCGCAGCTGATCAAGCAACGCGGCCTTCCCTCTTGGAACCTCTTCGGCAGCAGCAGCGGCCAATCCAAGGAACTCGATCGCACAGCGGTACACGTCGAGCTTCTCAAAGCTGAGCATGGGGATTCAGGTAGCAGCTGCATCTGACCTGCCGAGCAGTCGTCCACGGCCACGTCGCCGTCGCCGTCGCCGTCCACGATCACGATCACGACAACGTAGGACGACAGCGTCAACGTCTGTCGCTCAACTGAGCAGCATTGGGGGGCTAGTCCCACGGCAGCGCGCGGACCACCGCGGCGCTGCGGGACAGCCGGCGCGACCACGCGCCGTGCTAGTCCCACGGCAGCGCGCGGACCACCGCGGCGCTGCAGGACAGCCAGCGCGACCCCGCGCTGGGCTGGTCAGCGCGCGCGGGCGGCCAGATCTTCGACCGCCTCGCGCATCCGCGGCGCCGTCAGATGCAGGCTGCGGCCGTGGCCCGGCAGCACCCACTCGAAGCGGTAGTCGAGGAGCTTGCGCAGCGACTTCTTCTGCTCGGTCCACGAGTACCAGGAGACGCTGCGGCCCATCTCCAGCCGCCCGTCCCAGGCCCAGAGATGATCGCCGGTAAACAGCCAGGTGTCGTCCACCAGGAGGGCGCAGCTCCCGCGCGTGTGCCCCGGCAGGTGGATCACGCGCAGCCCGGGGCCCAGCTCCTGGTCGCCGTCGAGCAGGATCTCCGCATCGATCACCGCGTCGTCGCGGTGGATGATCCGGTCGCACCCGAAGCGCTCCCGGAACCGGGCGTGGTCGGCTACGTCGTCGCGGTGGGTGAGGAACATGCGGGAGACGCCGCCCAGATCCTCCAGGCGGCGCGCGAGAGGAGCGGCGAAGCGGGGAGAATCGATCAGGAGGTTCCCGCCTTGCCGCAAGAGGAAATAGCTCTGCGCCCCGTACGAGGACTCGCTCGAATAGCCGCAGCGGTGGACGGGTCCGTCGAGCTGGACCGGCAGATCGCGCGCGGCGTCGCGGGCGCTGCGCTCCGCGCCGATCGACGCGGTCGGGCAGCTCACCACGGCGTGGAGCGCGCGGCGCCAGGTCGCGTCGTCTTCCGGCTGCCGCTGCACGAACGACTGCCCGGACTCCAGGCTGCCGAAGACGTCGGGCGCGAGCTCGCGGCAGGTGTCGCACTCGATGCACGTCTCGTCCACGAACAGCTCGCCCGGAACGTTCTCGGCCACCGCCAGCTCGCGCCGCGCCATGGCGTGGTTCTAATCTGGAAATCAGGAAGCGGCATTGTTACGGCTCGAGCGCAGCCGCTAACCGGCCTTCGGCCGGCGCGACTGTTGCAGCGGCGCGCGGTTTCGCGGTAAGCGCGCCGCATGTCGATGCTGCAGAAGCGGCTCCTGCGCGACGCCGGTCGCGCCATCGCGGACTTCGGGCTGATCGAGCCCGGCGACCGGATCCTGGTCGGGATCTCCGGCGGCAAGGACTCGTTCACCCTGCTCCACCTGCTGCAGCATTTGCAGCGCAGCGCGCCCATCGAGTTCTCGCTGGTCGCCTGCAACCTGGACCAGGGCCATCCGGGGTTCCCGGCGGCCGATCTGGAACGGTACCTGCGGGGAACGGGCGCCGAAGTCCTGATGTTGCGGGAGGACACGTACAGCGTGGTGAAGCGCCTGGTACCGGAGGGCGAGACCACCTGCTCCGTCTGCTCCCGGTTGCGGCGGGGAATCCTCTACAGCGGCGCGCGGCAGCTCGGGTGCACCAAGATTGCGCTCGGCCACCACCGGGACGACCTGATCGAGTCGCTGCTGATGTCCATGCTGTTCACTGGAAAGCTGCGCACCATGCCTCCCCGCCTGCGCAGCGACGACGGCCGGAACGTGGTGATCCGTCCACTCTGCTACACGGCCGAGCGGGACATCGCCGTGTTCGCGGCCGAGATGAAGTTCCCGATCGTCCCCTGCGACCTGTGCGGCTCGCAGGAAAATCTCCAGCGCAAGCGGGTCAAGAAGCTCCTGGCCGAGCTGGAGCGCGAGCACCCGGCGATCCGCGCGTCCATCCTGGGCGCGATGAGCAACGTGATGCCCGAGCACCTGCTCGACCGCCGGCTGCTGCGCGACGAGCGCGGGCCGGACCCCTGGATCGACGGCGACGGATGCCATTCGACGCAACCCGTCGCGTTGCGCAGTTGACGGTATCGCGCTCTGCAAGCGGCCGTGCCAACCGGCCTTGCCGCTTGGCCGCCTCGTTCCCAGAGTTTTTCGACTCCAGGGGACACGAATCGCGGCTCCGCCGCTCATCATGTCCCCAACACGGGAGGCGGGCGATGAAGACGTGCGGTCGGTGCGAGAGGGCGAAGATCGTCGCGATCACCCTCGATGACACCATCGATGCCGGCGGACACACCTTCATGGCGCAGCTCCCGGCCGAGAAGTGCGAGGTCTGCGGGCAGATCGTCATCCAGGGGCAAGATCTCAAATTGTTCGAGCTGCGCGTGGCGGTGGAGCTGGCAAAGGCCGGCATCCGCGAGAAGGACGTGTTCGAGTTCTTGCGCAAGGCGATCTCGCTGGAGGCGGGCGGGCTGGCGCACATCCTGGATGTGCCGGAGGAGTTCATCGGGTATTGGGAACGGGGGGAGTGGCCCGTGGACCCGCGGGCGCACGCGGTGCTCTGCTCGCTGGTGCTCGCGAAGCTTACGCACCGGCCGGCGACGCTCGACTGCCTGGGCGTGCTGCGCCAGCCGCGGCGGCTGGCGCGGAAGGTGCGGGTCACGCTGGTCGACGCGCTCGGACAGGCGGCGAAGACGCTGCAGTTCGGGTCGGCGGCGCATACCGCGCCGGCGGTGGCGTGAGCTCCGGGCCGGACGGCCACGTTCAGGTTCAGGTGATCGTCGCGCCGCCCAGGACTTCGTCGCCGCGATAGAAGACCGCGCTCTGGCCGGGGGCGACGCCGACTGCGGGCTCGAGCAGCCTTACTTCCACCTTGGCTCCTGAAGGATCGAGCACGGCGGGCAGCGGCTTGCCGCGGTGGCGGATCTGGACTTCGCAGCGGGTGCCGGCAGCCGGGGCGGAGTCGACCCAGGAAGCATCGAAGGCGCGGAAGGTGCTGCGCTGGACCTCGTCGCGCGTGCCCACCACCACGCGCTGGCGCGCGGCGTCGAGGGCCGCCACGTAGAGCGGCAACTTGAAGCCCGCGCCGAGGCCGCGGCGCTGGCCGACCGTGAACCGGTGCACTCCCTCGTGCGTGCCGACCACGGCGCCCTCCATGTCCACGATCTCGCCCTGCGCTCTTGCCACGCCGTGCGCCTCGAGGAACTGCGGCAGCGGCGTGTCGCCCACGAAGCAGATCTCCATGCTCTCCGGCTTGTCGGCGTTGGGGAGGCCCCGGGCACGCCCGATGGCGCGTACGTATGGCTTGGTGAGCTCCCCCAGCGGAAAGCGGACCATCTCCAGCTCCTCCTGCGAGAGGCCGTGCAGGAAGTAGCTCTGGTCCTTGGCGGCGTCGGCGGCGCGCAAGAGCCGGTAGCGGCCGCCGCGGATTTCGACGCGCGCGTAGTGGCCGGTGACCAGCTCGCCCGCGCCGAGCTTGCGCGCGCGGTCCAGGAGCCAGTCGAACTTGACGTGATCGTTGCAGCGGACGCAGGGGTTCGGGGTCTCGCCCTGCGCGTAGGAGGCGACGAACGGCGCGATCACCTGGTCGCGGAAGCGCTCCTGCGCGTCATAAACGAAGAAGCGGATGCCCAGAGCGGCCGAGGCGCGCCGGGCGTCGTAAAGGTCGTCGGGCGCGCAGCAGGTCCGGCCGGTGCGGACCGCGTCCTCCGGCATGGAATAGAGGCGCATGGCGACGCCGACACACCGGTCGCGCCCGACCCGGTCCGCGGTCAGCGCCGCGGCGACGGAGGAATCCACCCCTCCGGACATGGCCACCATGGAAAGCACGGCCGCGATTCTACGAAGTTCCGCCCTCGGGCGCAGCCTCAAGGAAAGCGGCCGGCTGCGTTTCTTTTGGCGCGATGGGACGGAGCGGAATCCAGAACGCCACCTTGGTTCCCGAGAAGTGGTGCTTGGAGTCGGGCTGGTTCTTGGGCGGGCTCTCCGCCGAGATGTGGCCGCCGTGAGCCTCGACGATCTGCTTCGCCACCGGCAGGCCGAGACCCGCTCCCGGAGCGCGCTCGTCGCCCACCCGGTCGGCGTGGAAGAACGGGTCGAAGACCCTCTCCGCCTCGTCCGCCAGCATGCCCTCGCCCTGGTCGTAGACCTCGAACATGAGCCGCTGCGCGTCAGCGCTCACGCGCAGCAGCACGAAGCTGCCGTGCGGGCTGAACTTGATGGCGTTGTCGGTGATGTTCGACAGGGCCTGCTTCAGCTTCCGCTCGTCGCCCCAGCCGGTGGCGGGGAGCGCGTCGGCCATCAGCTCGATGGTGATGCGGCGCGCCTTGGCCTTTGGCTTCTCCTCGTCGACCACCGCCTTGGTGGCGGCGACCGGATCGAAGTTGTCGCGGTGGATCGCGTAGCCGCCGCTCTCCAGCGTGGCGAAGTCGACCAGGTTGTCGATGGTGCGCGAGAGGCGCTCCGACGCGGTCTGCATCGACTCGAGGATCTTGCGCTGCGCGTCGCTGAGCGAACCGGTCTTCTCCGAGCGGAGGATCTTGAGGTAGCCGGTGATGGGCGTGAGCGGCGTGGCGAGCTCGTGCGAGAGGTTCTGCATGAACTCCGTCTTGCTCCGCGCGCCCGCGCGCAGCCGCGAGTTCGCGGCGGTCAGCTCGCGGACGGTCGCTTCCAGCCGCTCGACCAGCGATTGCGAGTACTCGCGCAGGTAGCGGCGCTCGTCGGTGGTCTTGACCTTCTCGCGCTTGCCCTTGAGGAACTCGCGGAGCTGGCCCGGGAACTTCTCCACGTCGATGGGCTTCTCGATGTAGCCGTCGCAGCCGATGCTGAGCGAGAGCCCCCGGTCGCCGTGAGAGGTCAGCACCACGATCGGACAGCCGTCCAGGCCCCGGTACGACCGGAGTCGGGTGGCGGTCTCGTAGCCGTCGATGCCGGGCATCTCGATGTCGCAGAGGATCAGGTCCGGATGGGCGGAGATGGCCAGGTCGATGCCGGCGATGCCGTCGGAGGCCTCCAGGACGTCGAATCCCCGGGCCTCAAGCACGTTCCGCACCAGCGCCCGGCTTTCCGGGTTGTCCTCGATGTAGAGGATGCGCGGTTGAGGCGGCGGTACCTGTTCGGCCATCGAGGAACGTCCCGGTTGCACTGGGGCCCGTGCGTCGCGCGGTGGCGACTGTACCACTCGATCGGCTGCCCGGAAAGCCGCTGCGCGCGCTCGTTCCCGCTTGACGCCGTGCGTTCGGATGCCCCGTCGGTCGTGCTGAGTCCACATGCTGTCCACAGGGTCGATCCTCCCGCGGCCGCAATCTTTCCATCGCTCCCAAGAGCCGCATGCACGGAGCGTCCGGCACCTATACCGCTCTCTACTGACCTGGACTTTCGACGAATTCTCGTGGCCACGCATTCAGACCCACATGTCGCATCGTCCCGAGTACCGAGGATCTCGGAGAAGGGCGCGACGTCACTGTGGATTTCCTGTGGATAACTCTCGGACCACGTCCGGCAGAAGTCTCAACAAGGATTCCCTGCTGTTCAGATTCGGGTCATCGAGCACCCGATCGAGGAGCCGCGCGAGCACTTGCCCGACCAGCCGGCTGGGAGGCAGGTCGAGCGCGCGCATGACGTCTTCACCGCGGATGGCGAGGTCGGTGACCTTCAGAGCCGACGCCCGATCGATCTCGCGCTGGAAGCGAGCCTCGGCCTCGGCCTGGTTTGCCAGGGCTTCTTCCACGAGCCGGCCCCGGGCCTTCAGATCGGCCCGGCGCAGCGCCCAGAGCGCCGGGAGCTCTTCGGGTCCGATGCGGGCCAGCACCCGGCGCACGGTGGCGTCGTTCCACTCCGGCAGGTAGTGCCAGTTGTGCTCGGCCACGAGCAGCGTGACGCGCTCCACTTCGCGGCGGGAGAACTTCAGGCGCTGCAGGATCTCGGTGGTCATCCGCGCGCCGATCTTCTCGTGATCGTAGAAGGTGTTCTCGCCCGGAGCGGCCTCCTTGGGAGCGGCGCTGCGCGGCTTGGCCACGTCGTGCAGCAGCGCGCCGAGGCGGACGATCAAGTCCGGCGGAGAGGCGTCTACGGCGCGGAGCGTGTGCCGCCAGACGTCCCACTGGTGGTACCGGTTCTGCGCGAAGCCCACCGACTCGAGCAGCTCGGGGATGATGCGCTGCATGAGGCCGGTGCGCACCAGCAGGCGCAGTCCACGGCTCGGGGGCGCGCCGCGCACCAGCAGCTTGATCAGCTCCTCGCGGACGCGCTCCATGGCGACCTTGGCGAAGACGTCCAGCGTCTCGGGAATGGCGCGGAGCGTGGGCGGATCGATGGCGAGGCGCAGCGTGGCAGCGAACCGGACGGCGCGCAGCGGGCGCAGGCCGTCCTCGCGGAAGCGCGCGAGCGGATCGCCCACTGCGCGCAGGCGGCGGCCGCGGAGGTCCTCGACCCCACCGAAGGGGTCGCGCAGGGCGCCGGCCAGTGGATCCCAGGCGATGGCGTTGACGGTGAAGTCCCGGCGGGCGAGGTCGCCGTCGATGTCTCCCAGGAACGTGACGGAGCTGGGGCGGCGGCCGTCCAGGTAGGGTCCCTCCCCGCGGAAGGTGGTGACCTCGACGTTGTGGTCGCCGGAGACCACCGTGACGGTGCCGTGCTGCATGCCGGTGGGGATCACCTTGGCAAAGAGCTTCGCGACCTCCTCCGGGAGCGCGTCGGTGGCCACGTCGAAGTCCTGCGCCGGGACGCCGCGCAGCACGTCGCGGACCGCGCCGCCGGCGAGCCACGCCTGCTTCTTCGCGCCGCGCAGCGTGCGCAGCACGGCAGTCACCTCGGCGGGGACGACGGCGGGGTCCGGACGCATGGCCGTGAGCTACCACGGCTTCAATCCAGGCGCGCGTTGACGGTCCGGCGCCAACGCCAGCCACAGCGATGCCCTGAGGCTGCTGTCAGTGGATTTCCTGCGGCTCGGAGGGGCCAGCCAGCTCGTCGGAGCGCGGTGTCGGGGACTCGATGATGAACGGCCGGGCTTCGTGGGAGGCGAACTCGGCCAGGTCGGCCTCGGCCTGGTGCGCCTGCGGGTGGAACATCGCTCGATAGGCTTCTGCCCGGGTGGTGAGGAAGGGCCGGTTCCAGGGGATGTGCGGCTCGAGGTCCGAGAGGGCGGCGACGACGGACTTGCGGTCCATCCGACGAGCGACCTGGAGCGCGGCCCCGCGGCGCAGGTCGTCCAGCAGCGCGACGGCGAACGGCTCACGGAGCGCTTCGGAGAGGACGGGCGCAAGCGCCGGGCTGGCCTCGGCGAGCTGAACGGCCAGACGGATCGCTCGCTGCATCAGTCCCGTCTCCGGCCAGGGATCGTCGCGGTAGCGCACCAGGGCGGCCGCGAGCAGCTTCGCGGCCTCCTCCAGGCGGCCCTGCCTGGAGCGGAGCCGGGCAAGGACCACGTCCGCTTCCAGCGGGGAAAGCGCCCTCAGTTGCTGGATCCGCTGCTCCGTTCCCGCCGCTCCCATTTCGGCGCCGGCCTCGGCCAGCATCGCGATCTCCGTGAGCGTCGCTGCCGGCCGCGTTTCGCCGGCCCAGGCAGCCTCGACTCCAGCCAGGTCTCCGGCGGCGTAGGCCGCGAGCGCGCGGAGGCGCCGGGGCCGGCTCCGGTCGGGATCGTATTCGCGGCGGGGTGCAAGGAGATGGATGGGCTCGATGGCCAGCCTCTCGTCGAGGAGCCGGTCCCAGTCGAGGTCGTCCTCGTCCGCTTCCAGATCGGGCTGCTCTTCGCCGACGGCGCGCGCCGCGGCGATCAGGTCGCGGATGTTGTCGCCCTGCGGGTGACCCACCGCGCGGGCGAAACCGAACTCGATGGGGTTCTGGTCGTCGGTCGCGGCGAGATCCACCCCCGAGTCGACGACCGCGCGGGTCAGCCCAGGTCCGGCGAGCCAGTGGCTGAAGAATCCCTCCACGCCGGTCACCCGCCAGGCGTAGGCGAGCGCGCTCCGGTAGGGCTCTTCGGCCGTGCGGACGCGCAGCGCGGCGAGATCGTGCGGAATCGATCCTGCGGAGGCGACGAGCAGGAGGTCCGCGGGATGGAGCCGCCAGGTCTCCACTTCGTCGAAGACCGAGCCGATGGTGGCGTAGACGGTGCGCAGGGTCTGTCCGTCCACCTCGTACGCCTGGACCCATTGTAGGAAAAGACCGCCGGGCGCGAGGCGCTCGCGGACGACCCGGTAGAACTCCTGGGTGAACAGGCTCGAGATTCCGGCCCGGTACGGGTTCGACGGCTCGGAGAAGATGACGTCGTACCGATCGCGGCTCGTGAGCAGGACCTCGCGCGCGTCGCCGTAGCGGATGTGGATCTTCGGATTTTCGAGCGCCCGCTCGTTCACCGCCGCGCACCGGCGCGCCACTTCTGCAATGGCGGGTTCGAGCTCCACCACGTCCACGCGCTCCATCCCCGGAACCGCGGCGAGCCACCCAGCCGTCGTTCCCGTGCCGAGCCCGATCACCAGCGCACGCTTCGGGGCCGGCACGAGCATCGCCCCCACGAGTCCGCCCATCAGCTGGGTGGCGGCATCGAGGCGGGCATTGCCGTCCACCTTTCCGTTCAGGACGAACGCCAGGCCGCCGGCGCTGGTCGTCGCGAGCGCCACCGCGCTCTCGACGCCGTCCCGCTCCCACTGCACGGACCGGCGCCAGCCCTCCATCCAGTTGCGCCGTTCGTTCGGACCCGCCCCGAGCATCCCCGCGCGACCCGCCCCGATGCCGCTGTGCCTCCAGGCCGCGGTCGGACCGATTCCGAGGAGCATGGCCACGACGGTCGCGGCGAGCACAGCCGGGGCGGCGATCCGCCGGATCCCGCTCTGCTCCCGCCACAAGGCGAAGCCGGCCGCAACCAGCCCGAGAAACGCGAGCAGGAGCGCAGCCAGCTTCCAGCAGCCGGGAGCGGACAACAGAGGCAACAAGCCGAAGCCGCCCGCCAGCGCCCCGGCGATGGCACCGCCCGTGTTCCAGGCGCAGGCCATTCCCAGGTCGCGTCCGACCGCATCGCGCCCGCGCCCGAGCAGTCCGATCAGCAGCGGGAACTGGTATCCCGCCACCACCGCGACCGGAAACACGGCAATGGAACAGATCGCTGACCACCCGAGCACGTGGCCGGAGAGACCCAGATCGCCGAGCGGCCGCAGCAAGAGCGCAAGCACCGCGAGCCGATCGCCCAGGGCGATCGGGATCGCCACCGCGACCGCCTCGAGCAGGCAGGTGGCGGCGAAGCTCCCCAACGTGGCCGGCCGCTCTTCGCCGAACGAAGCGTAGAGCGCGCCGCCAACTCCGATCCCCAGCAGCGCCACGGCGAGGATGAGGCCGAAGGTGAACACCGTCCCGCCCAGGATCGGCCCCAGCATCCGATACCAGACCAGCTCGAGCAGGAAGAACGCGAACCCGACCAGCGCAGCGGCGGCAAAGACGAACCGGCGCACCGGGCTGGGCGCGGCCGCAGCGGGCCTGGAAGACACCTCTTCGGCGGGCTGCTCGGGAAGCTCCTTGCCGAGCTTGCGCGCCACCATCGCGAGCAGGAGGTTCAGGAGGCACGCGATCCAGAGCGTCCTCCGCGTCCCGTAGACCTCCAGCAGGAAGAAATTCGCCAGCAGAGTCCCGCCCACCGCGCCGAGCGTGTTGATCCCGTACAGCCAGGCCAGCCGCCGCCGGCCCGCGTCTTCCGACGACTCCACGGCGCGCGCCGCCGCGGGGAGCGTGCCGCCCATCAGGAACGTGGGCACCCCGATCACCAGCGTGGCGAGCGCCAGTCGCAGCGCGGTGGCGAAGAACGATCCCAGCGTGGCCGACGCTCCCAGCGCCACGTAGGCGGCGCGCACCAGCCAGAGCAGCAGCGGCGAAACCGCGGCGGTGAGCGCGATGCCCGCCTCGAGCGTTGCGTAGAGCAGGAGCGGCCGCGACGTCCGGTCGGCGCGGGGGCCCAGCCGGAGACCGCCGAGCCCCATGCCGCCGATGAAGATGGCGAGCACCGCCGCCGACGCTCCCGTCGAGGCGCCGAACACCAGCCGGAACTCCTTCATCCAGGCGACCTGGTACGTCAGGGCGCAGAACCCGGAGGCGCAGAGCAGCAGCGCCACCCTCGCCAGACGGCCGTTCCGGAGCATGCGCAGCAGCATCGGGGCGCAGGGAGGGTTGCGCCACTTCCAGGACGCGCAGGAACCACCCCGGACGTGCCGGACCTACCTCTCCTCCCGCCGGACGCGGCGGCGACCCGCGCTATCTTTTTTTCCGTGGAAGCGACCCGATTCCTCTGCGCCGCTCCGCTGATCATCTTCCCGATCCTGCTCTTCGCCGCGCATCGACAGCGCGTCCAGACCGGTGCTTCGATCTCCCGATGGATGACGGTGAGCGCGCGGTTGGCGCTCCTCGCGTCCCTTCCGGCAGGCGCCTCGATCCTGCTGGCGGCCTTCGGACGCGCTCCACCGATCGAAGTGTCCGTGGGGGCCACCCTCCTGGCCGCCGCGACCTGCGCCACGATGCTCCGCCAGCTGCGGCTGCGCGGACGCGGCGACGTTCCCCAGCTGGTCGAGGAGGGTCCCATCGTCGACCGGGTCCGCGACGTGGCGATGCGCATGGGCGTCACCCCTCCGCCGGTCCGCACCTTCGGGACCTTCGGCGCCTTGCAGGCCTACGCCGCGGTCGGGTCGGCCATGAGGCCCACGCTTTTCTTGAGCGACGGCATCCTGCAGCGCCTCACGCCCGAAGAAGCTGACGCGGTCATCGGCCACGAGCTCGCGCACGTGCTGAACGGCTCGATCTGGCTCATGCCGGCCATCTGGACCAGCTCGGCGGCGCTCAGCGTGCTGCTCGCCGGGCTGGCCGCGCCTGGGTGGGATGCCGGAGGGGGCGAAGCCGTTTTCACCTTGTTCTTCTCGCTCTTGCTGCCTCTCTTCGCCGCCATCAACCGCTCCAACGAGCGCTGGTGCGACATGCGCGGCGCGCAGGCGGTCGGCTTCGCCAACGCCGTTCGCGGGCTCGACAAGGCCCACACCGCGTTCCCTCTACCAAACGATGGCTGGCTCGCGTTCGCCGTGCACGCCGTCTCCACCCACCCGCCGCGCGCGGCGCGCCTCCAAGCGCTGCGCCGGCGCGCTCCGGAGTCCGAACGCGCGCTGCTCGATGCCGGGGAGCCTTCCAGGGCGCGCATCCAGGACGCGGCTGCCACCGCGGCAGGCGCGCTCTGGATCAGCTGCATCGGACTGGGGCTGTTCGCCCTTCACCTCGGCCTATCCCACGCGCAAGTCCTGCTCGCGCTGCCGGGAGCCGTCCAGATCGCCCTCGCGATGCTCGTCCAGATGCGGCGGTTGCGCAGGGCACGCCGGCTGCTTCCGCTGCGCGCTCCCGGCCGAAGTCTGGTGTGGGGCGGAGTCCTGCTCCTGCTGGCGTCTCCACTTGGATTCCTCGCCCTTCCAGTCCTGGCGCGCACGTTCTCGACCGACCGCCATCTGTGGATGATCTGCGCGATCGCGGCCCTGTCCGTGCTTCCGCTCGCGGGATTGGCAGCGGCGCTGATCGGATTGGCCGTCTCGATGGGTTTCAAGCAGAGATTCCAGGACGTGCTCGGCGCCCTCGGTCGCAATGACTTCGCCGGCGCGCGGGCGCTGGCCCGCGGCAAGCATGGGAGCGAAAAGCACCCCTCGTTGCGCCATCTCGCCGCCTACGCCGCGCTGCTCGGGGGCGACCGCGAGCGCGGCATCGCCGAGCTTCGCGAGCTGTGCCGCGACCCGGTGCGCGTGCCTGCCTCGCTTCTGTTGCTCGCAGCGGTCCTGCGGCACCAGGAGCCGGAGACCTCCCTGGAGCTGTCTCGGCGCGGGCTGCTGAAGCTGAAAGGCGACGCGGTCGCACGCGTCATGCTGGCCTCCTCGCTGCGCGCGCGGGGGAGGCTGGATGAGGCCGAACACGAGGCGTCCCTTGCGGAGCGCGAGCCGGGTCAGATCGGGTCGACAGCGCTGTCCATCCGGGCGCGCATCCTGCTCGCGAGAGGCGACACATCGCGCGCGGAGCGCCTGGTGGAGGACGCGCTTCGCTTATCCGCCGGTGAGCCGGCGGCGCTGATTGCCCGGGCCCACGTCTGGGCCGCGACTCGTCCGCCCGACGAAGCCGTTCGGGCAGCGGACGATGCGTTTGCCGCGGCGAGGAGCAATCCCTTCGCGCTGCTCGACGAAGAGGTCGCCGAGCTTCGCGAGCTGAAGGCACGCCGCAAGGCGGTCTAGCTCCGGCCCAGCTCGGCCGGCCTCGTCAGTGCGGATAGACCGCCGCGATCATCGCCTGCGCCCACTGGCTCCGCATGGCCACGTACCCCGCCGCTGTCGGATGGATGTCGCCCTGCCCGATCAGCGACGGGTTCGCCTGGAAGAAATGCCAGAGATCCGGGCCGTCCACGATCACCTTGCCCTGCGCCCGGTAGTCCGCCTTCAACTTCGCGAGCTGCCGGTTGAGCCCGAACTGGGGGCCGGTCACCGGATCGCCGATCGCCGACTGCCAGGGCTGCTGCGCGGTCCAGGAGATGGTCGGGATCACCGGGATCCGGCCCGCGGCCAGCACCGTGTCCACCAGCCCCTTGTACGCGTTGTAGAAGGAGTAGTCCGTCGCCAGCCCTGCGCCGGCGTCGTTCATCCCGTAGGAGATGGCGATGTACCGCGCGGCCGAGTTCGCGAGCAGCGCGGAGAGCCGCAGCGCGCCGTACTGCTGCGCATCGTCGAAGGGAATTCCCGCGTTCTCGTACATGGGAAAGTTGGACGGAACCGAGGCGTTCACGCGCTGGGCGAAGTTCAGATCGCCATGCTCCAGGTGATTCATGGCGCCGTTGGTGATCGAGTCGCCGAGGAATGCCCAGGAGTCGGTGTTGCCCTGGTGCGCGTCGTAGATCTCCAGCTTCAGCTCGCAGTCTGTGTTTCCGGACTGGTTCGTGGAAGAGCCCCTGGTGGCACGGAAGCGAATCCACTGGTAGCCGGTCAGGTCCATCAAGTGTGAGCGGGAGTGGTGCGTGTTTCCGGAGACGGCGAGCAGCGTGACCCAGCCGCTGGACGGCGCCCCGCTGGTGCTGCCCGGAGCGGCATTCCCCTCGATGAAATAGTCCTGCGGCTCGTTGTAGGAAAGCGGTGTGAACGAGCTCGGGCCGTTATCGTACCCGTCCGACTCGTTGTAGAAGGCCACCAGCACCGGCCCCCGCTGCTGCACCGGGACCGCGGAGAGGTCGTAGGCGACCCAGGCGGGATACGGAAGGTTGAGGTTCCGCCAGTAGTGGCCCCACCCGTCGTAGACGTCGTCGCGCGCCCGGTTCGCGCCGAAGTCGATCAGCGTGCCGTCGAGATCGTTGTCCGCGAACGCATTCACGCCCGCGAAGCGGCCGATCAGCGGCATCGGAAGCGCAACGATGTCGCCCGGCGCTCCGGCCGCGAGAGTGGTAGCGGTGACCTGGGCGGATTGGGCGGAGCCGTTGCCTGCGGCGTCGTACGCGGCGACCGTATACGCGTAGGTCGTGTTGGCGAGAAGCCCGGTATCGGAATAGCTGCCCGCCGGGGTACTGCCGACCTGCGCGCCGTTGCGGAAGACCGCGTAGCCGGTCACGCCCACATTGTCGGTCGAGGCGCTCCAGAGCAGATCGATCTGCCCGCTGGAGACAGCATGCGCTGAAAGACCGGTGGGGACGGTCGGTGGAGTGGTGTCGACCGTGTCGGTGGTCGTCACCGTCAGGATCTTGCCGAGGCCCTCGTTGGCGGCCGCGTCCTTCGATCGGACCCGGTAGTCATACCTGGTGCGCCGGCTGAGCCCGGACAGCAGCACACGGTGCGAGGTCACCAGACTGGAGTCCCGGGCCGTCAGGCTTCCGAGCTTGTTGGTCAGGCCGTACTCGACCTGCGAGGTGGCGGGCTCGTTGGTGGTCCAGGTGATGGTCGCCCCACTGCCACTGATGTTGCTGGAAGCCACGGCCGAGATGGCGGGCGCGACGGTGTCGAGCACGATGCCGTCGGAGAAGGAAGACGACCAGTTTCCCGCCGCATCCTGGAACTGGACGTAGACCGTCTTGGTGCCGTCGCCTGTGGACAGCGTCCAGGCTCTGGTGGTCGCGTACGGCTCGGCGGCGGAGAACGTGGTCCCGTTGCTGGAGAGCCGCATCGCGATCACCGCGCTCAGCGCATCGGTGGCAAAGAGGCTCAAGGTGGCGGCGGTGGAGGACGTCGCCGAGGCTCCGCTGTTGATCAGGACGCTGCCTGCGGGCGGGTCGTTGTCCACGGTGACGTTCACGCTCGCTGACGTCGTGACGTTTCCTGCCGCGTCTCTCGCCCTGGCGGAGAGCAGATGCGGACCCGACGTCACCGCGGTCGTATTCCAGCTGATGGAGTACGGCGCCGCGGTGTCCTCGGCGCCCAGATTCGCTCCATCGAGGAGGAACAGGACGCCGGCCACGCCTGCGTTGTCAGAGGCGCTGGCGTTGACCGCAACCGCATTGCCCGCCACCAGCGCGCCGTTGGCCGGAGCCGTCAGCGAGACCGCCGGCGGAACCGTGTCGGGAGGAGCGGCGGGCGTGGTCGCAGAGGCTGGAGCAGACGGCTGCGATTCGTTGCCGGCAGCGTCGAAGGCGGACACCGCATACGAATACGTGGTGGACGGAGCGACTGCGGTGTCGCTCCAGGAAAGCGTCGTCGAGGTGCCGATCGCGCTGCCGCTACGGAAGATGCGATACCCCGCGACCCCGACGTCGTCGGTGGAAGTTCTCCAGGACAGATCGATCCGGAACGGGGACACGGCGGCCGCGGCCAGTCCTCCCGGAATGGACGGCGGGGTCGTGTCGGCGCTGCCGGCGACCGGCGCACTCGTGTCCGATTGGATCTCGACCTGCGAAAGTGCCCGGCCGTAGACCCGCACGTCGTCGAGCGCGCCCTTGATGTTGAAGCCGGCCGCCCTCTGCCCGATGGTGGTGTTCGTCACGGGCGCCGAGATGGTCGAGGGCACCGTGCCCAGGAGCGTCCCGTCGTCGAGGACGCCGTTCACATAGACGTGCAGGCCTCTCGCCGCAGCGTCGTACACGCCGGCGACGTGGTACCAGGTGTTCAGCGCCCGGACCGTCACGCTGTAGCGTGCGACGTAGGCCCCGCTCGTCGTGTAGACCGCGAACGCGAACGTCCGGACGCCCGTGTCGGGACTCGATTTCAGCTCGAAGCCGCCGCCATTCGAACGAGCAATGATGATGCCGTCGTCGGCGACGTTTGCGTTTTCGTTGACCCAGGCGGAAACGGTCATGCTGCCGGTCAGCGCCAGCAAAGCCGGGTTCCCGAGATCCACGTACGAGGTCGTCCCGTTGAAGGAGAGTCCACCGCCATTCTTACCGGCGGCCCAGACGGCGCTGTTCAGCGTTCCGGTGATGCCGTTGCCGGATGCGTCCGCGGTGATGCTGCCCGCGCCCTCGCCGAAGCCGTAGCCCGCGAGGAGGCCCGGAGCCGATGCGAAGGGAGTCGGCCCGGACGAGCCTCGCGGCAGTTGGGCTGCCGTGCCGGAATCGGAGCTCCCGCTGCAACCGAAGAGCAGAGCCGCAGCCGTGGCCATCGCGATGCGCTCGAATGAACGCCGTGAACGCGAAACCGTGCGCATGTTTCCCCCTCAAAGGCGGGAACAGCATTGCTCCAATTTTGAACAAGACACAATCCCCGCCCGACGGCGGAGCTCGCGAAGCGGAGTGGTGCGCCCAACAGGACTCGAACCTGTGGCCTGCGGTTTAGGAATCGGCCCGACGCCGGGGCGTCACTGCGGTTTCCGTCTGAGAGGACGTGGGGGCAGCGGCGAAATGGCGCGATCAGGTGGGGGAGGAATGGGGGACCGCGGGCGATGCCCGGCGCGGGCTTCGAGCCGGCCGCTACGGCCGCGCCGCTGGGCGCGGGCGCACGCGCAGCTGCCCGGGAACCCAACCCCTGCACCCGCGCGTGCACTCGCCTCCGCGCGCCGGAGGCGCCGTTGCGGTGCTGCAATAGGTGATCGAGCGCTGCCACTACGGGCGACGCCATCATCGAGCGAGGCACGGTGTTCGCCGTCGCCCAGCCCGTGACCGAGGTACCGGCTCATAGATCCACGGCCATCGCTGATGCGGGATCTGTGGTTCAACTCAAATCGGCACCGAAAGGAGTGACAGGAGCGGCGGGATCAGCCTTTTCGCGGACTACCTCGATGCGGAACCCGGTCTTGTAGCGAACGTCCAGTGCCCGTCGCACAATCATCGGGAAGAATCCGAGCAGGAGAAGCCGCAGGAAGTTGCTGAGTGCCTCGAACGTCTCAGCGCCGACTGGCGGTGACGCAGAATTCGCAACGAGCCGAAGCACCAACTCCGCGCCGAAGTACAAGAGCCCGACGGGCCAAGAGATGGACCACGCGATCTCGGAAGCCTGACGATAGCTCAGTCGCGCCTGCTGCCTGCCTGCGATCAAATCAGCCATTTTCCACTCCCGAAATGAGCCCTGATCTCGACGGGATTGATGGTGCGCCCAACAGGACTCGAACCTGTGGCCTGCGGTTTAGGAAACCGCCGCTCTATCCACCTGAGCTATGGGCGCCCGGTGATCGACGGCCGCGGAATGTAGCGCAAGTGTGCCTGGGCCGCGACGGCTCCGGAGGCTCGAAAGAAGCTTGGGTCCGGAAGGTACGGTATGCCACTCGTCATGCTGCGCGAGACTCGCCCGGGTGTTCGTATCGAGTCCGTTCTTGTCCTTGCGGCAGTGCTGTTGGCGGCCGGGCCGGCCTTTGCTCATGGCGAGCAGCTCGTCCTGCTGTTGCCGCTCGGCAACTTCGCCGCGTTCGTCACCGTCCTCATCCTCGCGGCGCGAGCGAAGATCCGCTGGCTCCTGCGGCTGCTTGCGATTGCGGTCGTCTTGATGGTCTCCTTTTTTTCCAACGGGGCGCTGATGCCTTCTCGCGTCAGCGATCCTGTCCCAGCTTGGGCGAACTCCTTTCCTCTTGGCGTCTTTCTCCTCGGACTCGTGCCCCCGCTCATCCTTGCGTTCCCGTTTCTGCGGGCGGAGCGCGCAACGATGAATGCGGACCAGGAGCCGGGCGCCTCGACCGATCCAGACGCCGACTAGCCGTGCCCCAGCAAGGGTTCGTGGTCGGCTCAGGCGCAGCGTCCGGAGACGTC
>DASQAS010000184.1:0-12079 GCA_035635635.1 Myxococcales bacterium
GTACGGGCTGCCCATCGCGCCGCGCACGCTGTTCGCGCTGAAGCTGGTCGGCGGGGTGACCGACTTCTCGCCCGGACCGGTGCAGCAGAACGGGTCGGTGCCGGACCACGTCCCCGGGATCCACGCCGGGGCGGGGTTCGCCCTGGACTACGACACCCGGCTCGACCATTTCGCGGTCGGCCTGGACGCGCTGGTGCGGCAGACGTTCGCGCGCGACGGGCTGCGGATTCCCTCGCTGGCGGTGATGCCGCGGATCCGCTACGTGTTCTGAATGGGGTTCGGCGCGCTTGCCGGGCGGATCCCCGAATGGGGCCGCCTGTTCGACGAAGCGGGCTATCTCGCCTTCCAGGACGTGGTTCGCGAGGAGATGACCGCGCGCGGCCAGCCCTTCGAGCTGCACGACGACTTCGTCCGGGTCGGCGAGTGGGATCTGCCGCTGTTGCCGCTGGCGCAGCGCTGCGCGGGCGCGGCGCGGTCCGGCTGGAACGCGCTGGTGCGCGAGGACCTGGAGGTCCGATTCGCGCGGGAGAAGCTCGGGCGCGAGCTGGACGCGCTGCGCGGCGACTTCGCCCGGGCGCGGCCCCTGCTCAAGCTGCGCGTGCAGCGCGCGGAGACGCTGCGGCCCGGGACGATCTCCGCGGCAATCGCCGGCGACCTCCACGCCGTCCTCGTGCTCGACTTGCCGAGCTTCGTCACGCCGGTGCGCGTGGCCGATCTGACCGCCTGGGAGCAGCCCGCGCAGGACCTGGTGGCGCTGGCGCTGGAGAACGTCAAGACGAAGGAGCGGGTGGAGATCAATCCGATGGAGGTCGCCTCGGCCCGTCTCTTCACCGTCTCAGGCGCCTCGGTCTTCGTCGCTACCCTGGGGCTGGCGGCCGAGGATCTGCTGGGCGGGGATACCGCCTACGGCGCGCTGGTAGCGATGCCGAGCGCGCACATCGTGCTCTGCCACTCCATCGCCGACGGGCGCAGCCTGCGGGTGCTGCACGCGATCGCCGCGGGAGCCCTGCAGGCCTACGAGGGCGGCCCTTCGCCGCTGAGCCCGGACGTGTTCTGGAAGCGCGGCGATCGGTTCGTGACGCTCGCCGTGAGGCGTGAGGACGGAGAGGTGAAATGCGAGCTTCCCCGGGAGTTCGACGAGCAGGTTGCGCAGCGGCTCTCCTGATCGCTTGCGCGCACGCGCAAGTCCCAGCCGCTTCGCCGGACGAGGAGATCGCGCGGGAGCTGGACGACTTCCACGACGCCGCAGCCAGGGCCGACGAGGCGCGATACTTCGCGCACTTCGCCCCCGGTGGCGTGTTCCTCGGAACCGACGCGACCGAGCGCTGGGACGTGGACGCGTTCCGCGCTTACGCGCACCCGCACTTCGCAAAGGGCAAGGCCTGGTCCTTCCGCGGCCTGCGGCGCCGGGTCGCCGCCCAAGGCGGCGTGGCCTGGTTCGAGGAAGATCTGGAGACGCAGAACCTCGGGCCCGCGCGTGGCAGCGGAGTGCTGGTACGCGCAGGTTCCCGCTGGCTGATCGCGCAGTACGTCCTCTCGATCCCGATCCCCAACGAGCGGTTCAAGGAGGTGCGCGAGCTGCTCACTTCTCCTTCCCGCGCATCGCCTTGAGCATCTGCTTGAGGTTCTCCCGGTCGAAGTCGGTCGCGTAGCTGAACTCGCCGGCGCCCTTGAGCCACTCGCCCCCGTCGACCGTCAGGCAGTCGCCGGTGATGTAGCCTGCGCCGTCGGACATGAGGAAGACGGCCGCGTCGGCGATCTCCCGCGGAGTGCCGAACCGCTTCAGCGGCACGCGGTTCCGTGCCATCTCCTCGAGGGAGTGATCGGGCATCAGCCGCGAGAAGGCCCCCTCGGTGGGCACGGGGCCCGGCGCGATCGCGTTGACGCGGATGCCGTAGGTTGCCCACTCCACCGCCAGCGAGCGCGTGAGCACGAGCACCCCCGCCTTCGCGCAGGCCGAAGGAAGCACGAACGAGGATCCGGTCCAGGCGTAGGTGGTGACGATGTTGAGGACCGATCCGCCCTTGCCGCCCTCGATCATGCGGCGCCCGAACGCGCTGGTGCAGTGGAACGTCCCGTTGAGGACGATGTCCACCACCGCCTTGAACCCGTTGGCGGAGAGGTCCTCGGCGGCGGTGAGGAAGTTGCCGGCGGCGTTGTTCACCAGCCCGTCCACCGCCCCGACCTCGGCGGCCACCTTCTGCACGGCCGCGGAGTCCCGAACGTCGCAGGAGTACGCGCTGGCCTCGCCTCCCGCGCGCTCGATCTGGGCGACCACCTCGTCGAGCTTCTCCCGCCGCCGGCCCAGCAGCACGCAGCGCGCTCCCAGCTCGGCGAAGCGGCGCGCCATCTCCGCCCCGAGTCCCGTGCCGCCGCCGGTGATCACCAAATTCTTGTCTTTCAGCAATCCAGCCTGGAACATGCGCCGCACAATGCAGATCCCGAGTGAATCGATCAAGTCGCACGGCGAGGACGCCCGATGATCGCCGCGCTGCTCCTCGCCGCCGCGGCCGCCGCGCCGCAGGGAAAGCTGGTCGTGGTGGTGGTGATCGATCAGCTCCGGTACGCCGACCTCCTCTGGCTCTCGCACGAGATCGGGCACAAGGGATTCGCCGGGCTCGGCCACCCGGCGTCGATGCGCTACGAGACCGCGGTCGCGGAGACGGCCATCGGCCATTCGGTGATCTCGACCGGGACCTACCCCGACGTGAACGGGATCGTGGGCAACTCGTTCTGGGAGGGGAACCGCATCCGGGAAGCGGTCGAGGACCCATCCTGTCCGGTGTGGGGCTCCAAGGTCGGCCGCAGCGCCGCCGCCCTGCGCGCGCCCACCATCGGAGACGCGCTCAAGCTGACCACCGGGGGGGCGTCGCGCGTCGTCTCGGTGGGAGTGAAGGACCGGAGCGCGCTCTTCCTCGCGGGGACCTCCGCGGACCTGGTCCTCTGGTGGGAGCATGACCTCGGCGAGATGGCTTCCACCACCTGCTACGCGCCCGGACCGCCGGAGTGGCTGCCGCGGCATCCCGCGGAGCCGTTCAAGGAGTGGATCTGGACGATGTCCCGGCCGGAGGCGATCGCCCGGCTCATTCCGGAAGCGCGGGCCGCGGGCGCGACGCCGGCCTACGATCTCGGTCCGGAGTTCCCGCACCGGGTGGGGCGGGGGAGCCTCGATCAGCGGTTCCATCGCGCGATCCGGGTCTCGCCGGCGAGCACCACCGTCGCGCTGAGGACGGCACGCGCGGCGGTCACCGCGTTCAAGCTCGGCGACAGCGGCCGGACGGATCTGCTGGCGGTGGCCCTCGCCTCCGTGGACACCGTCGGACACCAGTACGGCCTGCTCTCGCGCGAGCGCGTCGATGCGCTCCTGCGCGTCCACGACGAGCTGTCCGCGTTCCTCGACGAGCTGCGGGCGCGGCTGGGCAAGCGACTCTCCATCGTCCTCACCTCCGATCACGGCCTCACCCCCACCGAGCCGGAGGAGCGCCGCCTGCGCGCGCAGGGCGGCAGCATCGCCGTCGAAGATCTGGTCGCCCGGCTCGAGACCGGTCTCGACGAGGCGCTCGGCCAGCGGCAGGAGGATTGGGTGGCCGGAATCGAGGGGAACACGGTTGCGCTGCGGCCGCCCCTGGCTCCGAATGCGGTCGAGGCTGCGGTCGACATCCTCCGGCGCGAGCCGGGCTTCTTGCGCGTGGTCTCCGCGGCCGACGTGGAGAGCGCCGAGCCGTTCATCCGCCGCGCCTGGTTTCCCGGCCGCAGCGGGCAGATCCTGCTGGTGGTTCGGCCGCTCTGGACGCTCAAGCCCAAGACTGTCGCCGCCGATCACGGATCGTACTGGAACGACGACTCGCTCGTGCCGTTGATGGTCGAGTCCAGCTCGTTCCGGCTGCGCGGCGAGGGGCCCTTCCGCGCCACGCAGGTGGCTCCCACGCTGGCGATGCTGCTGCAGACCGCCCCGCCGTCGGCCGCGTTCGACTCCCCGGCGATCGAGCCGCGCTAGCGGCAATGGTCAGTCAAGCGACAGACGTCGACGTTGTCGTTCGACGTTGTCGTGATCGTGGACGGCGACGGCGACGGCGACGTGGCCGTGGACGATTGCTCGGCATGTCAGGTGCGGCTGCTACATGAATCCCCATGCTCAGCTTTCAGAAGCTCGACGTCTACCGCTGTGCCATCGAGTTCCTTGGACTGACCGCTGCCGCTGCCGAAGAGGTTCCAAGAGGGAACGCCGCGTTGCTTGATCAGCTGCGCCGCGCAGCAAGTTTGATATCCCTCAACATCGCTGAAGCGGCTGGTCGTACCGGGCAGGCAGATGCCGCACGTACCTACGCCATCGCTCGGGGGTCTGCGATGGAGTGCGCGGCTGTGCTGGACGCGTTGTTCGTGCTGAAGGTTGTCGATGCCACGACAAAGCAACGCGGCGACGAACTCCTCAAACGTATCGTCGGGATGCTCACGCGATTGTGTCGGTGATCTGATCCCGCCCACGGCCACGTCGCCGTCGCCGTCGCCGTCCACGCTCACGACCACGTCGACGTCGACGCAGCCTGTTCGTCATTCCACTCAGCGCTGCGTGGCCCGCCCGGAATTGCCGCAGGCGGGGCACTCGCTGCCGCGCCAGAGCTCCGTGAGCCACTGCTTGCCCGCGGTGGTCATCACGAACCAAGCGGGGCGCCGCTTGCAAGCCGGGCACCGGATGCTCACCACCACCCAGAGGTGGGCCAGCGCGGCGCAGACGAACATCGCGATGGCGAGGCTGATGGTCAGCTCCTCGGGCCCGTTGCCGATGGCGGCGAACAGGCCGAACAGGCAGGCGAAGGTGAGGATCATCGCCGCCACGTAGACGTAGAGCTTCCACTTCTGGCCGGAGGCGGAGATCCAGCTCAG
This sequence comes from Myxococcales bacterium, assembly GCA_035635635.1. GTDB lineage: Bacteria > Myxococcota > Myxococcia > Myxococcales > 40CM-4-68-19 > 40CM-4-68-19. Next base: position 4,885 of record DASQAS010000184.1, read on the forward strand.
ATCAGGCCGTCCGCGCGCTTGCGCTCCCGCTCCAGCCGGTAGCGGTCTCCGGCCGGCAGCACCTTCTTGCGCAGGCGCACGTTCTTCGGCGTCACTTCGACCAGCTCGTCCTCGTTGATCCATTCGAGCGCCTTTTCCAGGGACATCTCGCGCGGCGGGCTGAGGATGATGTTCTCGTCGCGGCCCGCGGCGCGGACGTTGGTCAGCTTGCGGGCGCGGGTCACGTTCACGTCCAGGTCGTTCGGGTGGGCGTGCTCTCCGCAGATCATGCCTTCGTAGACCGGGACGCCCGGGGCGTAGAAGAGCACGCCCCGATCCTGGATGTCGAAGAGCGCGTAGGCCACGGTCTCGCCCTCGCGGTCGCTGACGATGGCGCCGTTGGACCGCTTGGGGACCTTGCCCTGCCACGGCTCGTAGCCGTCGAATTGCGAGGACATGATGCCCTCGCCGCGCGTGATGGTGAGGAACTCGTTGCGGAATCCGACCAGACCGCGGGCCGGTACGCGGAAGCTGAGGCGCACCCGGTCGGATCCGATGTTCTGCATCTCCGTCATCCGGCCCTTGCGGGGGCCCAGGCGCTCGGTGACCACGCCCACCGCGGACTGCGGCACGTCGCAGACCATCAGCTCCATCGGCTCGTGCACCTGGCCGTCCACCACCTTGGTGATCGGCTCGGGATTCGAGACCGTCAGCTCGTATCCCTCGCGGCGCATGGTCTCCACGATCACCGCGAGCTGCAGCTCGCCGCGGCCCACCACCTTGAAGGCGTCGGGAGAGTCCGTGTCGTACACGCGGATGGAGACGTTGCGGTACGACTCGCGCTGCAGGCGCTCGCGCAGGTTGCGGGAGGTGACGTACTTGCCCTCGCGGCCGGCGAACGGCCCGTCGTTGACCTTGAAGACCATCGACATGGTGGGCTCATCGACGTGGATCCGCTCGAGCGGGATGGGGTGCTCGGGGTCCGCGATGGTGTCGCCGATCGAGACCTCCTCGAGGCCCGCGAGCGAGATGATCTCGCCCGGGCCCGCCTCGGGGATCTCCACCTTCTTGAGGCCTTCGAACGCATAGATCTTCGTCACCTTGCCGCGCAAGGTGTTGCCGTCCGCGCGGCAGACGGCGACTTGCTGGCCCACCTCGATGCTGCCGCTGCTGAGGCGGCCGATGGCGAGCCGGCCCACGTAGTCGTCGTAGTCGAGATTCGCCACCAGCATCTGCAGCTTGTCGTGCGTGGTCGCGGCGGCCTTGGGGGGCGGGACGGTCTCGAGGATCGCGTCGAGCAGGGGCTCGAGCGTCCGCGCGCGGTGTCCCGGCTCCTCGCCCGGGTGCGGCGCGGCGCCGGGCGCGGCCGCCTTGCCCGCGGGGAGATCGTCGAAGTCCGAGAGCCGCAGCGAGGCGCGGCCCGCGCGGGCCACGGCGTAGATCACCGGGAACTCGATCTGGTGCTCGTTGGCGCCCAGGTCGATGAAGAGCGAGTAGATGGCGTCCAGCACCTCGGGCGCGCGGGCGTCCTGGCGGTCGATCTTGTTGACCACCACCACCGCGGGAAGCCCCAGCCCCAACGCCTTGGCCAGCACGAACCGGGTCTGAGGGAGGGGACCCTCCGCGGCGTCGACCAGGAGCAGCACGCCGTCCACCAGGCGCAGCCCGCGCTCCACCTCTCCGCCGAAGTCGGCGTGCCCCGGGGTATCCACGATGTTGATCTTCACGCCCCGGTAGTCGACCGCCGTGTTCTTGGCCAGGATGGTGATGCCCTTCTCCCGCTCCAGGTCGTTGGAGTCCATCGCCCGTTCCTGGACCTGCTCGTTGGCCCGGAACGTTCCAGTCTGGCGGAAGAGCCAGTCCACCAGCGTCGTCTTTCCGTGGTCGACGTGGGCGATGATGGCGATGTTCCGGATCTGTTCGCGGGGAAGCATGGCGGGTCCCCTTTATACTGGCCCCATGCCGCAGGTCCACGGACATCACCATCTTGCCATCCAGGTGAAGGATCTGGCCGCCGCGGAGCGCTTTTACGTAGACGCCCTCGGGCTCCGCGTCCTGAGGCGCTGGCCCCGGGAGGACGGACGGCCGGGTGAACGATCGGTGTGGCTCTCGGTCGGCGCCGGAGAGGAGTTCCTCGCGCTCGAGGCGTGCGTGGCCGATCGTCCTCCCACGCCCTTCCGCGACCCCCACGGCGGGCTTCACCTGCTCGCGCTGCGCATCGAGGCGGCCGATCGCCCCGGATGGGAAAGAAAGCTCGGCGCCCTGGGTGTGGAAATCGTTCACCGCACCCGCTGGACGCTGTATGTCCGTGACCCGGAAGGGAATCGCATCGGCCTTTCCCACTTCCCCTACGAGGCGTAGGCTTCAAGGGCATGGAGAGCCTGCTGCCGCCTGGGTCGGAAGCGCCGTTGGTCCGGCGCCTGATCGAGCAGGGCATCCGGAATCCCCGGGTGCTCGGGGCGTTCGGGCGCGTTCCGCGGCGCTTCTTCGTCCCCGAGGAGTCCCAGCCTTACGCGCAGGGAGACCACCCGCTGGAGATCGGGTATGGCCAGACCATCTCGCAGCCCTACATCGTGGCCGCGATGACCGAGGCCCTGGACCTGCGCGGGCCGGAGCGCGTCCTCGAGATCGGCACGGGCTCCGGGTACCAGACCGCGATCCTCGCCGAGCTGCTGCCGCTGGGTTCCACGCTGCGAACGGTGGAGATCGTCCCCGAGCTGTCCCGCCGCGCCGAGCGGACGCTGCGCGAGCTCGGGTACAACAACGTCCAGTTCCGCGTCGGCGACGGCGCGCAGGGATGGCCCGAGGCCGCGCCTTACGACGCGATCCTGGTGGCCGCCGCTCCCGAGGAGGTTCCCGCGCCGCTGCTCGAGCAGCTCGCGCCCGGAGGGCGGCTGGTGCTTCCGGTCGGTCCCGATTCCGAACACCAGGAGCTGCAGCTCTGGCGCAGGCTGCCCGGGAGCGGCCTGCTCGACCGCAAGGTGCTGATGCACGTCCGGTTCGTGCCGCTGACCGGGTCGGTTTCGCTGCACTGAGCCGTCGCGGGTTGCCGCGGTTTGCTGATCTTCAGCACCAACCCGAACCACAGCCTCCTGGTGCGGGATCGCGCAGGTTGTGGGACGGCGATTTGCATTTCTATCTGGCGGGACGCAGGTGGTACGCTGCGCGCTGCATGCGATGCCCGGTCTGCGAGGTGGAGAACCCGAATGACGCTCTGGAGTGCGGAAGCTGCGGGAAGCCCATGGCTTCGCAGGGTGCCGCCGAGGGAGAGGTCGGGCCGCTGGACGGCTTGGAGCTGACCCAGGTCGCCGCTCCGGACCTGTCCGTGCAGGTGGCCGCGCTTCCGGGCCTCGAAGGAACCCAGCTGGAGGACGCGGGGACGCCGCCGCAATGGACGGCGGGACCGCTGCCGCTGGAGCGCACGCAGCACGAGGCCGCGGCCGGCGCGACTCCGGTCTGGACCGCGGAGATGGAGCTGGACCTCGGCCGCGAGGCCGACAGCGGCGAGCGGACGCCGATGCCACCCGAGACCGCGACCTGCCCCTTCTGCGGCGCGATCGCGCTCGGCGCGGTCTGCGACGCTTGCGGGAGAAGGAAGTCGCGGTACCTGGAGCCGGCGGCGCGCGAGCAAGCCGTCGCCGTCGACGGCGACGAGACCGTGACCTGCCCGTCCTGCTTCGCGCGGGTCCCCCAGGGAGTCCGCTGCAGCGATTGCGGTGTGCCGTTCCCGTTGCAGGAGCTGTGATTGACTCTCGTGGCGGCGGGGAGTACAGCGCGCGCGATGCACGATCGGGCCGCGATGGAAGAGGAACTCTCCACCCTGGCGGCCGCGGCCCGGCAGCGCAGGTCCGTGGACCTGTTCCTCCGCGCCGCGGTCGAAGGCTTCTGCTGGGCCGTGCTCACCGGCATCTGCGCAAAGCTGCTCTGGGACTCGCCGGTGCCGCCGCTCTTCTTCTGGCCCCTGGCGCTGCTCGACCTGCTCCTGCTCTGGGACGCGCTCCGCAGCTACCGGGAGGGCCGCACGAACCTGCGCCGGGAGCTGCGCCTGGAGGCGCGCGTGCGGGCGCTGCGGGCAGAGCTGGGGATCGACGCGTGACCTCACCCGGCCGATTCATCGTCTTCGAGGGGCTGGACGGCGCCGGCACCACCACGCAGGCGAAGCTGCTGGCGGAGCGGCTGAACAAGCAGGGGCGGACCGTGTTCCTCGCCCACCAGCCGAGCGAGGGTCCGGTGGGCCTGCTCATCCGGCAGATCCTCGCGGGCCGCTCCGCCACGACACAGGCGGACGGCAAGCTCGGGGTGGTGGACGAGCGCGTGATGGCGCTGCTCTTCGCGGCCGACCGGCTCGACCACCTCGGCTCGCAGATCGAGCCGCGGCTGGCGCGGGGAGAGGACGTGATCCTCGACCGGTACACGCTCTCCTCGCTGGCGTACCAGGGCGCGAGCATCTCGCACGACTTCATCATCCACGCGAACCGGTTCGCGCGGCGGCCCGACCTCACGCTGTTCCTGTACGTGCCGGCCAGCGTGGCGCTCGAGCGGGTGCGCAGCCGGGGCGCCAAGCTCGAGCGGTACGAGACCGCGCAGCAGCTCTCGCTGATCGAACGGGAATACTCGCGGCTGGTGGGAACGTTGGCCTCGGTGGTCTCGATCGACGGCACCCGGCCCATCGCCGAGATCGCCGACCTGTGCTACGGAGCATTGCAGCAGCAGCTGGGGTAGGTGCGTATGCCGATCGACTCCACGCGCCTGGAAGAGCTGCAGATCGTCCGCCGCATCCGGGAGACGGTCCGCCGCTGGTGGGGAATCGAGCTGTCCTTCACCGACGCGCACGGTTTCGTGCTCGATCACGGCAAGGGAATCATCGTCCCGCCCCAGAACCGGATCTGCACCGCCTGCCTGGGCGACAAGGAAGGCCTCCGCCGCTGCACCCAGAGCATCGAGAAGGCGGTGAAGAAGATCTCCTCCGGCACGGGGCTGCTCGGGCCCTGCCACATGGGGCTGGAGATCGTGGGGACGCCGATCTCGTTCGCCGGCGAGCGGCAGGGGTCGCTGTTCGCCTGCGGCTTTCTGGTCGAGGAGAAGGCGCGCAACGCGCGCGAGCGGGCGGTCAGCACGGTGCGGGCGCTGAAGCTTCCGGTGATCGACCCGGAGGACGCGTTCGAGAGCGTCCAGCGGATCGAGGCGCGGGAGGTGCCGCGGCTGGCGGACCTGATGGACACCACGGTGGACGAGATCGACGCCTACCACGCCGCCGTGGCCCAGCGGGAGCGTCGGATCCGGGACCTGCAGGACGAGCTCGAGGGCCGCTACCGTTTCGCCGACATCATCGGCAAGAGCGAGCCGATGCGCCGACTGTACGATCTGCTCGACAAGCTGGTGGCCAGCGACGTGACGGTGCTGGTCCATGGCGAGAACGGCACCGGCAAGGAGCTGATCGCGAGGGCCCTGCACTTCAACGGCCCGCGCAAGGACAAGCAGTTCGTGGCCCAGAACTGCTCCGCGCTGAACGATCAGCTGCTGGAGTCGGAGCTGTTCGGCCACCTGAAGGGCTCCTTCACCGGCGCGACGCGCGACAAGCCGGGCCTGTTCAAGGTGGCGGACGGCGGCACCTTCTTCCTCGACGAAGTGACCGACATGAGCCCCGCCATGCAGGTGAAGCTGCTGCGGGTGCTCCAGGAGGGTACCTTCGTGCCGGTGGGCGGCACCCGGCCGGACAAGGTGGACGTGCGGATCATCGCCGCTTCCAACAGGGACCTGCGCGAGGCGGTGGTGCGTCACGAATTCCGCGAGGACCTCTTCTACCGGCTGCACGTGGTCGCCCTGGAGGTCCCGGCGCTGCGCGAGCGGCTGGACGATCTGCCGCTGCTGGTCGATCACTTCCTCGACGCGATCGCCGAACGCACGGGCAAACCTCGCAAGCGGCTGCACCCCGAGCTGCTGGCAGGCTTCTACGACCATCACTGGCCGGGAAACGTCCGCGAGCTGGAGAACGAGATCGAACGCCTCTGCGTCCTGGCCGGCGACGCGGAGGTGATTCCGCCCGAGCTGGGGGCACAGCGGCCCGCCAAGGCGCCTGCGAGCGCGGCCCACCTGGCAGCCCTGGTCCAGCGGGGCCTCGGCAGCGATCTGGCCACCGCGGTCGGAGCGCTGGAGAAGGAGCTGATCGAGACCGGCCTGCGCGAGACGCAGGGCAACAAGAGCAGGCTCGCGGAGCGGCTCGGCGTCTCGCGCACGACGCTGATCAAGAAGATCCGCGAGTACGGCATCTCCGAATGAGCAGCGCGGCAATCCTGGTGATCGGGAACGAGATCCTCTCCGCCAAGGTGCAGGACGAGAACGGGCCGTTCCTCACCCGCGAGCTGCGCGCCCTGGGCGTCGAGGTGCGGCGCATCGAGACGGTTCCCGACGAGGTCCCGCTGATCGTCGACGCCCTCGGCCGTTGCCGCTCGCACGCGCGCTGGGTCTTCACCAGTGGCGGCATAGGGCCCACGCACGACGACGTCACCATCGCCGCCGTGGCCGAGTCCTTCGGCCGCAAGGTGGTCCACGACGAGCGGACGCTGGAGCTGCTCCGCTCACGCTTCGGCGAGCCCCTCAAGCCCGCGCTGCGCAGGCTCTCCGAAGTGCCGGAAGGCGCCCGGGTCGAGTTCCACGAGGGCTATCTGTTCCCAGTGATCTCGATGGAGAACGTCGTGATCCTCCCGGGCGTCCCGTCGCTGCTCCGAGAGGGCTTTCTGCGCATCCGCGACCGCTTCCGGGTCGCCCCCATCTACTCGCGAGCCCTCTACTTCGACCTGGTCGAGAGCACGCTGGCCGAGCACCTGGACGCGACGGTCGCCAGCTTTCCCAGCGTGGGCATCGGCAGCTATCCCCGCTTCGATCGAGCGGACCACCGCGTGAAGGTGACCTTCGACGGCCGCGACGAGGCCCAAGTGCGTGCCGCGCTGGACTTCCTCAAGGCGCGTATTCCTAGAGAAGCAATCGTGCGCGAGGACTAGTCTAGTCCCAATGCCAGTCAGTCAAGCGACAGACGTTGACGCTGTCGTCCTACGTTGTCGTGATCGTGGACGGCGACGGCGACGGCGACGTGGCCGTGGACGACTGCTCGGCATGTCAGATGCGGCTGCTACATGAATCCCCATGCTCAGCCCTACGCCATCGCTCGCGGGTCTGCGATGGAGTGCGCGGCTGTGCTGGACGCGTTGTTCGTGGT
>DASQAS010000185.1:0-51357 GCA_035635635.1 Myxococcales bacterium
TACCTGCGCGACTCGGGGAAGAACCTGCGCGTCCTGTTGATCAACCCGCAGGGAGGCGCGGCGGTGGTCTGCTCGCAGGAGGCGCGCGGGCCGCGCTGGAAGTGCACCGGCAACGCCGAGGCGCCGGACGCGGCGGTCAAGAAGGACGAGCTCAAGGACCAGGATACGGGGCTGGGCGCGTCCTACGAGGTGTTCTGGAAGCTCGGCCTGCCGCGCACCGGCGGCGAGGCGGTGGTGCTGCTGGCGTTCGTCGACGCGTCGACGCCGCTCGGACCGGTCGCGCCGGAGATCGTCATCCGGCTGAAGAAGAGCGAGACGTTCGAGACGTTGATGGGCGACGCGCCCAAGGTCGTGCCGGGCGTGCCCGGAGACAAGGTGAAGAGCGGGAACGTGGTGGTCGGAGGAAAACACTTCGCCGACTGGTTCAACCAGGACTTCCGGCCGCTCTACCCCGGCAACCACCCCACCCTGCTCCTCTGGAAGAAGCCGGCGCCGATGTTCCCGGGCAAGGTGAACAAGCAGAACTTCCAGAAGGTGTTCGACAACGTCGAGCACCTCTGGGCCAAGGAGCTCAGCCTTCAAGAGTTCCTCGGCTTCTTCGCCATCTTCTACAACGAGACCGGCGGGTCGCTGGAGCCGATCTCCGAGCGGGGCAGCGAGAAGTACATGTTCGAGCCGTCCGCGGCGGGCAAGGCCAGCTACAACACCAGCAAGATGAACCGCCCCGCCGGCGATCAGCTGAAGGCGATGGGCGCGATCGGCGACGACCGGGTGCCGGCCTGGAACGGCTCGGTCTACCCGGACGACACCGGCATCAAGGACCAGGTGCACGAGTGCGACTTCTGGAAGTTCCGCGGGCGCGGGCTGATCCAGCTCACCTTCCGCGACAACTACAAGAAGCACTGCGAGCCGGCGCTCACGCAGAACGGCTACAAGGGCATCGACGCGCTGGGCGAGAAAGAGCTGGGGCAGATCGTCCACGACGACCCGCGCATCTACCTGCACCTGGTGAAGTCGTTCTTCGGCGGCATCAAGAGCTCGTTCGCGAAGGTGAACGACAACCAGTTCGTCGAGACGGGAAAGCGCGTGAGCGGGCAGACGCCCTATGGCGAGCTGTACGAGTGGCGCTGCCTGACCCTGATGGAAGCGATGCAGAAGGCCGGGACCGAGTTCCGCTGAGGCGAGCATGCTCTGGGAAAAAGTCGATCAGAGATGGAACAGCCGCCTCGACAAGAGCCGCGAGGGCGACGTCTCCTGGAAGGTCGAGCAGTGGCCCGTGCCAGGCGAGTCCCCGCTCGAGGTCCGCGTCTGCACCCGCGACGGCGTGCCGGTGACGAAGTTCGCGAGCGCCAAGGAGGCGCCGCGCACCAGCATCACGCTGCACCTGACTTGTGGCTACGGGAACTTCACCGGCCTGATGGGCGGGAGCGACCACGGCGGCAGCGCGCACATCCTGCTCGGCCGCTGCGGGACGACGTACCTCCTGGTGCCCACCGAGTTCACCTCCTGGCACGCGACCTGGTGGAACCCGAGCTCGATCGGGATCGAGATCGACAACATCGGCGGCCTGCGCAAGCAGGGCGACTGGATGGTGTCCGAGTACAGCCTGAAGGACACGTACTGCAAGGCCGACGAGAAGGAGGTCTTCCTCGAGAAGCAGTTCGCCGGCTACAAGTACTGGGCGACGCTGACCGAGAAGCAGTACGTCGGCCTGGGCAAGCTGCTCAAGGCGCTCTGCTTCAAGCACAAGATCCCGCGGATCATCCTGCCGGAAGAGCACCGGTACGACGACTTCAAGAAGGACGAGAAGATCCGGCGCGACTTCCGCGGCATCTGCACGCACGTCAACATCGACCCGGCGCGGCGCTCGGACATCGGGCCGTACATCGACTGGCCGAAGGTGATCCACTACGGCGGGCTGACGGAGGCGGACTGCCATCACCCGCCGGCCAGCGTCCTGGATACCTGGCGGAACGCGACGGGGGGCAGCCCCGTGACGGGCTCGGGCAGCGCGTCGAGCAGTTCGTCGAGCGCAGGCGGGTCCGGTGATGCCAAGCCGGCGGCTTCCAAGCCGTCGTCGGACACGCCACCCACGAAACCCAGGCCTGCCGTCGGAGCGGAGACGCTCCCCGCGCCGGTGATGGTGGACAGCCACACGCTCCGCGTCCACATCGGATCGCACGGCGGCCGCCTCTGCCTCTCGGTGAAGCAGCCCGGGGATCCGCTGCCCACCACGCCGGACGTGAAGAGCGCGCCGGAGGCAAAGGCGCCCGGAAAGCGCGACGAGTTCATCGCCGCCTGCATGAACCTCCTGGGCGCGCCGTACAAGGCGGGCTCCGGCAAGCCAGCCGAGGGGATCGACGGCGCGCACCTGATCGGCCTCGGCCTGCGGCGCGTCGGGGTGTTCAAGAGCGACGACGAGATGCCGGAGGACGCCACGCACCTCTCGGCGCTCTGGCACGTGTCGGGCGCAGATCCGGCCAGTCCCACCGAAGAGATCGTACCGGGCGACCTGGCCTGGTTCGGCAAGGGCGATCACGACAACGACCCGACGCAGCATCCGATGGTCTATCTGGGCGGCGGGCGCGTGCTGGGGCCGGTCCCCGACGGCGCGGCGAGCAGCGCGGTCCAGGTGATCGCGGTGGAGAAGGTGCCGGAGAAGTTCGCGGGCTGGATGCACATCGACGACTTCGGCGACGAGCCGCCGAAGCACGGCGACCATCCCGGGGACAAGCCGCTGCCCGGCGAGAAGCTCACCTCGGCGCTGCTTCCGCCCACGCCCGCCGCCCAGTACGACGCGCTCAAGGCCGTGGTGGCGCGAACCGGCGGCAAATGGGAAGACGCGAAGGGCAAGTTGAACCTGGTCGGGGTGAAGAGTCTCAACGACCGGTGCCTGGTCAGCCCCCGGCCGGGCGGATGGAACGACACGCTCTTCGCCGCCTTCCTCGACGAGGACGGGCACAAGTGCGTGCTCGATTTGCGCGCGTCCCTCAACCCCGGGACCGACGAGAACCCGACCGAGACCTGGCAGCTCTGGGAAGGGAGCTGGAAGTTCAAGCTGGTGCAGGGCGACTCGACCGAAGGCAAGGCGCTGCAACCGGACGGCAAGGTGAAGGGGTGGTTCGACGGAGCAGGCATGGGGGCTCCGCGGCCGATCGATCACGAGCAGGAAGCGTCGGCGAAGGACCTGCAGCCGGCGAAGCCGCCGCAGGAGGAAGGCAAGGACAAGCCGCCGGCGGCGAAGCCCAAGCCGACGCCAAAGGACGACAAGCCCGCCCCGCCCGCCGACAAGCCGTTCGTGTTCGACGGCAAGTCGAAGAAGCTGTCGATGAAGTTCGGCATGCGGATGATGCGCGCGCTGCTGGAGTGGGAGCTGCACGAGGAGGGAGGCCAGCTCGCCGGCGTCACCTACTCGCACAACGGCGACTGCCCGAAATACAAGGCGCCCGAGGGAGTGGTGACCGAGTGGCCGGCGCTCGATGGCCTGGTGCGGATCAAGCCGCCGAAGCAGACCGCGGCCGGCGTCTCGCTCTGGATGGCGTTCGGAGTGCAGTGGGGCGCATCGGGGTCCACCAACTGCTGCAACGCGCAGATGGCGGCCATCTTCGTCGCGCTGCAGGACGGCAACATGCGGATCCAGAAAGACGGCGAGTTGCTCGAGGTCGACGTGACCAAGGGGACCCCCCACGCACCCGCCATCAAGGATCGGCCGCCGGACGGCAAGAATCCGGTCGGCTATTCCACGGTGTTCGAATCGGTCTGGGTGCAGGCTGGGAAGAGCAAGTACCTCGACTCGAAGGGCAAGAAGCTCTTCGGCGGCTACGAGTACATCGCTCCCGCCTGGGCGATGAAGTGGCTGGGCGTGGGCGACGCCGTCGGCAAGTGGGGAGAAGAGGCGGCGCTTCTGAAAGTCCGGATGGGCGACAACGCCTGCTGGTCCAGCCACAACTGGCTGGTCGGCGACATCCGGTATGCGGTCACGCTCAAGGGGCGCAAGACGCCTGTCTACGTCGACCAGAGCGACCTCGTGCGAGGCGATCATCCCGATCCCAACGCGCAGGACCGCGAGCGCAGCGGGTACAAGATGACCCGGGAGGACTGCCTCTGGGTCGAGCAGAACGAGGCGCTCTTCGAGGCGCGGCTGCAGGCCTTCCTTGACGGCAAGCAGATGGAGTTCGACGGCAAGGACTACGAGGTGACGAAGATCGAGGCGCATGCGGTCCGCGTCTTCTCGTCGAACTGCGTATCCTTCACCACCCGGGAGAAACAACCGCGGACGTTCAAGACCGCCAACGGCGTGGTGTACGAGCACAAGACGAGTCCGCCGGGGACGGACGAGTGGGTCCGCGACGACGAGAGGACGAAGAACAACCGCCTCGGACTGGGCGTCTCCCGCCCCTGGAGCAAGTTCGCCGATCACGTGGACAAGGCCAACGGGAACTGCTGGGGATTCGCGCGCTGGTTCGACAACGCCGGCGGCGCGGAGTGGAAGGACCAAGGCCATGGGTGACGGGAAGAGCATCGCCGGCGAGGTCGAGGGCGATTACGGCACCGTCAAGGTGCAGCTCTCGGGCGGTGCGCCGGGCGATGGCGTAGTGCGGCCCACCAAGGGCACGCAGGTGGTCTGGGGCGGCTTCGCACCGGGCTCGCCCTGGGCGCACCTCGCAGCGCTGATCGAGAAGTCCGGCGGGAGCGTCACCTACACCTTCCTGCACGCGGGCGATCTGAAAGAGCCAATCGCGTTGGTGACCGACGAGGACGGCGAGCCCGCGCCCGGCGCGGAGTCGCAGACTTCTTCCGGGACTTCGCCTCCGCCGCCCAAGACGCAGACGACGCAGAAGCCGGCCGGGCCGGTGGCGCACTCCACCGGCGGGACGACACACGGTCATGGCGCGCTGTTCGAGAGCGGGCTGGATTTCGGGTTCGGGGGCAATACCGCGCGCGTCTGGGCACATCCTCGGTGCCTCCAGGCCGGGCCCCGGCCGCTGATCGTCGCGCTGCACGGGATCAACGCCAAGGCGCGGGAGAAGCATCCGCCCCTCGACGACAAGAAGGTCCACGTCGGCAAGCTGGCGGCGCAGTTCGTCGCGGACGGAAAGACGACCCCTCTGCTGATCGCGGCGCCCACGGAGTTCTCGGACGCGCCCTGGGGCGACTTCGACCTGGCGAAGTTCGTGACGGCCATCGAGGCGGCGGTCAAGGCGGACGGCGTGGAGATCGATCGCGACCAGGTGTCGGTGATGGGGCACAGCGGGGCCGGCGGCGGCGCGCACCACCGCGGCTTGAACAAGCTCGCCGAGCAGAACGGGAAGTTCGACGGGCACGAGATCCGGATCTTCGGCCTCGCCGACACGGTGGTGACCACCAACAACGCCAAGGTCTACGCTGACGGGCTCAAGGACAACAAGAAGACCGTCGTTTACTCGCTGCACAAAGGCTCGGGCGGCGGGAACTCCTACAGCGGGAGCCAGAGTTTCGCGGCGGCGCTGGGCGCCACCGAGAAGGGGAAGGCGGCGGAGCCCGCAGAGGTAGAGGCGGACGTCGACGACGCCGTCTGGCAGAACGCGGCGCAGACGCGGATCAGCATCCGGATCAAGAAGGACCGGCTGGCGCAGCACCACAAGGAGTGGAAGGAGACCGGCGGCTATCACGATTCCGTCGGGCAGCATTTCGACATGGTGCCGATGTGGTTCTGGTGGGCGCTGCCGCGCTGGTTCCCGGCCACGGAGGACGACGCGCTGGCGGCGATCCAGGAGCACCCGGTCGATCACGTGCCGGTGGACGTTCCGCCCGAGCCTGTGGTCACCGGCGGCGAATGGGCGAACGTGCCGCCCGCCGCGAAGACCTGGGAGACGACCGGGGAGCCGGTCTCCACGGGCGCGGCGCTGTTCGCGCCGGCCACCGGCTTCTACTGGCCGGTACGCAATCCGAAGAGCTTCTACGCGCGCGCCGTCTGCTTCAAAGGCACCGACGGCAAGGGATACGGGACCAAGAGCGGCTCGCACAAGCGGGAGTTCCTCGCCGGACGCCCCGCGACCGCCAAGGACCCGGACCGCTACCACGCCGGCATCGACGTGTTCGGCGACTACCACGACATCATCGTCGCCTGCGAGGCGGGCACGGTGGTCAATCTCTATCCGTTCTATCCAAAAGAACATCCGCTGGTCTGGTGTCTGCTCGTGCAGGGCAACAGCGGGACGGTGATCAACTACGGCGAGGTCGATCCCGCCTCGCTGAAGAAGTACGGGATCAAGAAGGGGATGATCGTGGTCCCCGGCCAGCCCATCGCGGAGGTGGGACGGATGGTGCAGGACTCGATGCTGCACTTCGAGACGTATCCGGCGGGGACCAAGGCGAACATCTCGTACAAGAAGTCCAGCGGCGAGGGGTTCCTGAAGAACTACCTGAACCCGACGCAGTACCTGCTCGCACTGGCGAAGAGCGGCAAGTAGTCTTCCCCGGATGAGCATTCCCGACGCGGTCGCGCCGGTTCCCCCCTCGCCTCCCGCGCGGGGGCGGTTCATCGCGTTCAGGTCGCGCGATTTCCGGCTGCTGCTCGCCGGGCAGGCGGTCTCGCTCACCGGCTCGCAGATGCAGCAGGTGGCGGTGGTCTGGCAGCTCTACCAGCTGACCCGATCGCCGCTTTCGCTGGGGATGCTCGGCCTGTTCCGGATCGTGCCGATCCTCGTCTTCGCCCTGGGCGGCGGGGTGGTGGCCGACGCGCTCGACCGGCGCCGGATGATGCTGGTGACGCAGACGTTGCTGGCGCTGGTCTCGGTAGCGCTCACGGTGCTGGCCCACGCCGGGCAGACCACGCCGGCGGCCATCTACGGGCTGGCGTTCGTGGCCGGGGCCGCGACGGCCTTCGACAATCCGGCGCGGCAGGCGCTGGTGCCTCGGCTGGTCGATCGGGCGCAGCTTCCCAACGCGCTCAGCCTCTACGCCACCGTCTGGCAGGTGGCCACCATCGCCGGCCCGGCGCTCGGAGGCGCCCTGCTCGCCTGGACCGGCGCCACCGCCATCTATGTGCTCGACGTGGTCTCGTTCGGGGCGGTGATCGCCGCGCTGCTGGCGATGGAGCACCGCCACGTCGGCCTGGGCGCCTCGCAGATCAGCGCCCGCGCCGCGCTCGACGGGCTCCGGTTCATCCGCCGGACCCCGCTGATCTGGTCCACCATGCTGCTCGACTTCGCGGCGACGTTCTTCGCCGGATCGATGCTGCTGTTGCCGATCTTCGCCGACCAGCTGTTGCGCGTCGGCACGCAGGGGCTGGGGTTGCTCTACTCGGCGCAGCCGGTCGGCGCCGCGATCGCCGGGGCGGCGCTCTCCACCTTCCATCCGCCGCGGCGCCGGGGTCAGGCGGTGCTCTGGGCGGTGGCGATCTACGGCGCCGCGATCACGGTGTTCGGCCTCTCGCCCTGGTTCTGGCTCAGCTTCGCCATGCTCGCGCTCTCGGGAGCGGCGGACACGGTGAGCATGGTGATCCGGCAGACGCTGCGGCAGACGCTCACGCCCGACGAGCTGCGCGGGCGGATGAGCTCGGTGAACATGATCTTCTTCATGGGCGGGCCGCAGCTCGGCGAAGTGGAGGCGGGGGTGTTGGCGAGGCTCGCGGGCGTGCGGGTCTCGGTCGCGTCGGGCGGGCTCCTCTGCGCGATCACGGCGGCGGCGGTGGCGGCGCTGGTGCCGGCGCTGCGACGCTACGAGGAATAGACGAACCGGCCACGGCGACGTCGCCGTCCACGTCCACGACCGATGAGAGCTTCAGTCGTCTTTGTCGCCCCGATCCCCCTTTTCCGGCAGCGAGAAGGCGATGATCGCGTCGCCGACCTTGCCCGCGTCGGGGTCCACGATGCTGAAGTTGTTCCGATCGGGCACGTTCCCGCCGAAGGCGTAGACGATGAACTGCCTTCCGTCCACCACGTAGACGCTGGGGGCAGCGGCGGCGCCGCCGACGTTCCGGATGTTGCTCTTCTTCGGATCGAACGTGAACAGGATCTTGCCCGTCTCGGCGTCGGCCGCGTGGAACTTCCCGGCGCTCTCGCCGAAGTAGACCAGGTCTCCGGCCACGGCCAGGCCAGACTTCGCCGGCAGCGGAACCTCGATCTTCCAGACGATCCGCCCGGTCCTGCTGTCGGTGGCGCCGAACAGCCCGAAAGGATGCGAGCCCGGAACCTTGTTCGTGAATCTGGAGCCGAGGTGGAGGTCGCCGGTCGGGGTGGGGATCAGATCGCGGTTTCCCGACTTGGTCTTGAAGGTGGTCGGCTCGTAGCGCGTCCCGTAGTAGATGAACTTCGTGCGCGGGCTGAAGGCGGCGGGATTGAACTCGCAGCCGCCGTCGTCTCCGGGAACCATCACGAACTCGGTCTCGCCGGGCGGCGTGTACTGTGGCCGGGCCGGGAAGCCGGTGTCGTTGGGCCGGACGAACGTGAGCGGAGTCAGCGGCTCGACCCCCACCGAGAACGGCTGCGTCCTGGCCGCGTGCTGGAAGGCCGGATCCTGCGGCACCGGCACCTCGACGACCGGGAAGATCGGGTTCCCGTTGCGGCGATCGAGGATGTAGTACTGCCCGTTCTTGCTGCAGTGGCCCAGGGCCTTGAAGGTCTTCCCGTTGCGGGACAGCGGGAAGAGCAAGGCGGGCTGCGCGCTGTCGTAGTCCCAGATGTCGTGGTGCACCTCCTGGAAGTGCCAGCGCGGCTCGCCGGTCCCTAGGTCGAGCGCGAGGATCGAGGTGGCGAACAGGTTGTCGCCGGGCCGGTCCTCGCCGAGGATGTCCGGCGCGGCGTTTCCGGTGGGCACATAGACGAGGTTCAGGTCGCGGTCGATGGCGGCCGGGTTCCAGACGGCCGCGCCGCCCCGCTTGAACTGGTCGCTCCGCGGCGCGCCGTAGCTGGCCGGATCGGTGGTGTTGAACCGCCAGATCACCTCGCCGTCGCTGACCCGCAGCGCGAAGACCACGCCGCGCACCTCGAACTCGCCGCCGGAGAGGCTGATGATCACCCGGTCGCCCGCGAACTGCGGCGCGTTGTTGATCGCGTAGCCGGAGCCCACCTGGGCGAGCCGCGTCTTCCAGAGCACCTTTCCCTTGTCCGCGTCCAGCGCGACCACCACGTTGTCCAGCCGCCCGTAGATCACCTTGCCGTTGGCGTAGGCGACGCCCTTGTTGTTGCGGCCGCAGCAGACGATCATCTGCTCGATGGGCGGCATGTCGTCGTTCTCGATCGGCTTGTAGGCCCAGATCTGCTTCCCGGTCGCGGCGTCGAGCGCGAAGACGTGGTCGTGGCCGTCGGTGACGAACATCCGGCCATCGATGACGATCGGGTTGACCTGCAGCTCGGCGAGCGGGTCCAGCACCCCGGTGTGGAACACCCAGGCGGGCCGGAGGTTCTTCACGTTGCCGCGGTTGATCAGGTCGACGTTCTGGAAGCGCGTGTTGTGCAGGTCGTTGCCGTAGTGCGGCCAGTCGACGTTGTCTTGCGAGTTGGCCAGGAGGCCGGACGGAAGGAGCCAGAGCGCGAGGGCGGCGGCGGCGCAGGCCGCGAGCCCCGAACGCAACGCGAGAGTTCTGCCTGTCATGGGTTCATCCCCCTCTGCGGGAAGCCGGGGCACGAGTGCGGCTCGCGGGCTGCGAATCAGCCGGTGCGGAGCTCGATCGATGAGAGTCTGGCGGACATGCTCGACGACCCTCCTTCGCGGGTCGCACCGTCCCGCGCGTTCCAACGCGCTTTTGCGCGACAGAAGTCAAGACGCCGCGCGGCAGCGCGGCGCGTCTTGCCGGTGCCGCGCGCGGGGTGTATGGGGTGCCGGCGACAGTTCCTGCCGCGCTCCGCTTTGCGGAGCTAGGACGAAAGGGGGGGCTCCATGAGCTGGACGACGCCCGCCTTCGAAGAGATCAAGATGGACGCCGAGGCCAAGTCCTACTTCGACGGTCTGACTCGGCCCGGGGTCGCGACGGCTGTCCCGCAGCGCCGCGGTGGTCCGCACGCTGCCGGGGGACTCGCCGCGGCCGCAGAAAGCACTCCGGCGGCGGAGCATTAGCGCGACATCCGGGACTCCGGCGGTCATAGCGCGCGAGGGAAGATGGACATCCGGGTGCTCGGGTCGGCAGCCGGCGGAGGCTGCCCGCAGTGGAATTGCGCCTGCGCCAATTGCCGCGGCGCGAGGGACGGGTCCGTCCGCATCGAGGCGCGACGGCAGGAGAGCGTGGCGGTCAGCGCGGACGGCGAGGCGTGGTTCCTGCTCAACGCGTCGCCGGAGATCCGGGCGCAGATCGAGTCGTTCCCGGCCCTGCACCCGCGCAGGCTGCGCGATTCGCCCATCCAGGGAATCCTTCTCACCAACGGCGACCTGGACCACACGCTGGGGCTGCTCAGCCTGCGCGAGTCGCAGCCGCTGGTGGTGTACGCGACGGAGGCGGTGCGGCGCGGGTTCGTGGAAGGCAACGTGCTCTACCGGACGCTGCAGCGGACGCCGGGGCAGGTGACGTGGAACACCCTCCCGCTCGGCGGCGAGGTCGAGCTGACCGCGGATGGCGGCGCGAGCGGATTGTCGGTGGTGGCGTTCGCGGTCCCGGGGAAGCTTCCCATCCACCTCGAAGGGCTGCCCGGCGCGCGCAGCGCCGAGGACAACGTCGGGTTGCGCATCGTGGAGCGCCGCGGCGGCCGCGTCCTCGTGTACCTGCCCGCGGTCGGCCGCGTCACGGCCGAGGTGCGCTCCCTGGCCCGCGATGCGGACTGTCTGTTCTTCGACGGCACGTTCTGGTCGGAGGACGAGCTGGTGCGGATCGGGGCTTCGGAGAGGCGGGCGTCGGACATGGCGCACGTGCCCATCGGCGGAGAGGGCGGGAGCCTCGCCTCGCTGACGCCGGCGCCCGGGCGTACGCCCATCCGCGTCTACATCCACCTGAACAACACCAACCCGGTGCTGCGCGAGGATTCGCCGGAGCGCGCGGCGGCCCAGCGGGCGGGCTGGCGGATCGCGCGGGACGGGATGGAGATCGCGCTGTGATCCGGGAGCGGGCACGCGAGCCGCTGTCGGCCGAGGAATTCGCGGGCTCCTTGCGGCGCGAGGGGGAGCGGCGCTATCACGATCGCCACCCCTTCCACCTGCGCATGCACGAGGGGAAGCTGACCAAGGCGCAGCTGCAGCAGTGGGTGGCGAACCGCTACTACTACCAGAGCCGCGTGCCCATCAAGGACGCGATCATCCTCTCCAAGTCCGAGGACCCGGATTTCCGCAGGATGTGGATCCGGCGCATCCAGGACCAGGACGGCGATGCCGCGGGCGAGGGCGGGCTCGCGCTGTGGCTGCGTCTCGCGGAGGGCGTCGGGCTCGATCCCGAGGAGGTGGCGGCGTTCCGCAAGGTGCTGCCCGGCGTCCGCCTCGCGTGCGACGCCTACGTGCAGCTGGTCCAGCAGGCGTCCCTGGTGGAGGCGGTCGCGTCGTCGCTGACCGAGAGCTTCGCGCCCGACCTCATGTCGCGGCGGATCGAGGCGTGGGAGAAGCATTACCCCTGGGTGCACAGCGACGTGCTGGAGTACTTCCGCTCGCGGGTGACGCGCGCGCGGCGGGACGCGGACCAGGCCATCGCGTTCGTCTGCCGGAGCGCGACCACCTACGTCCTTCAAGAAAAGTGCGTGGCCGCGCTGATCCGCAAGACCGAGATCCTCTGGCACATCCTCGACTGCCTGCAGGTGGGCACGTGATCGAGCCCGCCGCCAGGCCGGCGCTGGCCGCGAAGGCGCGCCTCCGGTACGACCGCGCTTCGGGCGGGTATCTGTTGCTCTATCCGGAGCGGGGGCTCGCCCTGAACGCGACGGCCACGAGCATCCTCAAGCTCTGCAACGGCGAGCTCACCGTGGATGGGATCGTGGAGCAGCTGCAGCGGGAGTACACCGGCCGGACCACGCCGGAGCTGCAGCAGGAGGTGGTCGGGTTCCTGGAGGAGATGGCGCGGCGCGGGCTGCTGCGGATGTCCGGAGCGGCCGGATGACGGCCGCGCCGCGGCCGTACACGCTGGTGGCGGAGCTGACGTACGCGTGCCCGCTCCACTGCCTCTATTGCTCCAATCCGGCGGACTTCGCGCGGCGGCACGATGCGCTCGACGCGGAGGCCTGGCGCCGGGTGCTGCGCGAGGCCGAGCAGATCGGGGTGGTGCAGGTCAACCTCACGGGGGGCGAGCCGCTGCTGCGGCCGGATCTCGAGGCGCTGATCGAGGAGGCGCGGGCGCTCGACCTGTACACGAACCTGATCACCTCCGGGATTCCGCTGGAGCGGGAGCGTCTGGAGCGGTTCCGGCGGCTCGGGCTGGACAACGTGCAGGTCTCGATCCAGGACGCGCGGCCCCAGGAATCGGATCGGATCGCGGGGAGCGAGGCATTCGAGCGCAAGCTCCGGGTGGCGCGGTGGGTGAAGGAGCTGGGATTTCCGCTCACCGTCAACACGGTCCTGCACCGCGAGAACCTCGACCGGATCGGCGAGGTGATCGCGCTCGCGGAGGAGCTGAAGGCCGACCGGCTCGAGCTGGCGAATGCGCAGTATCTGGGGTGGGCGCTGCTGAACCGGGCCGCGCTGCTTCCCACGGCAGCGCAGCTCGAGCGGGCGCGCCCGGTCGCCGCGGCCGCGCGGGCGCGGCTCGAGGGCCGGATGGAGGTGGTGTTCGTCCTGCCCGACTACTACGCGGAGTTCCCGCCGCCGTGCATGGACGGGTGGGGGCGGCAATTCATGGTGGTCTCGCCGGATGGGTTGCTCCTGCCATGCCTGCTCGCGCACACCCTGCCCGGGTTGTCGTTCGGGAACGTGCGCGAGCGGTCGGTGGGAGAGCTGTGGGCGGGGTCGCCGGGGATGGAAGCCTTCCGCGGGGAGGCGTGGATGCCCGAGCCGTGCCGGAGCTGCGCACGGCGGAGCGTCGACTACGGCGGTTGCCGCTGCCAGGCCTTCCACCTGACGGGGAATGCGGGTGCCACGGACCCGGCGTGCTCGCTGTCGCCGGAGCATGACAAGGTCCTGTCAGCGCGGGCGGAAGCCGCCGGGGCACGGCAGGGGATGGTCTCGTTTCGCTACCGGGAGGCGCGGCCGGGGGCGTCCTAGTGGTCGCCGGACGTCGCCGTCCCCAAGCCATACCCGACGCCCGCGAAGATCTGGAAGGGCCTCCCTGGCGTGAGGAACGGCTCCACGGGTGAGCCGGGCAGCTTCGGGTTCCGCGCATACGTCCCGAAGCTGCTGTACTGCGCGTCCATGATGTTCACGCCGCGGACAAAGGCGGAAAACCCCCCGGCGGTCGCGCGCAAGGCTCCCTCCAGGGTGAACCAGGGATCGAGCCGGGGACCGGTGTTCGCCTCGTCACCGCGGAGGTACTGGGACGAAACGAAGATGCCGGAGAGCGAGAGCGACAACCAGCGCAGCGGCCGGAAGTCCAGGCCGGCCGACGCGCGGTGCCGCGGCACGAGCGGGAACTCGCTGCCCGCCGGGACCCGCTCCGTGCAGGTCGCCCCGTCGCATCCCGGGACCGCCCTCGGGGTCGCCAGCGACACCTCGTCCTCGAAGCGCGCGAAGGTGAGCGCGTAGCCAAGGCTGGCCTCGAGCCAGAAATCGGGCTTGCCGCGGAGGGCCACCTCCAGGCCCTGCCGGCGGGTCCGGCCGATGTTCTGGAAGTACACCCCCGTCGTCCCCACAGGAGAGACGGCGAAGATGTCGTCGAAGACCTCCGTCCAGTAGCCGCTGAGCTGACCCGAGAGCCAGGGCAGCAGCCGGGCCCGCAGGCCGATCTCGAGGTTCGTGGCCCGCACCGGCTTGAGGGACGGATCCGGCGCGGTCCCGGCCTGCAGGCCGGGGCAGATGGCCGCGGGGCCCGAGCAGGTCAGCTCCAGCAGGGCAGGCGCCCGGAACCCCTGCGACCACGAGAGATAGAAGCCGAGATCGCGCGACGGGTTGTAGTTGAGCCCGACCAGCGGATCGAGCCGGCGAAAGACGTAGACGCCGCTGGCGTTCTCGCGGCCGGCCGCGGGCGGACTGTGGTCGGTGATCTCATGGCGGATGAGGTCCCAGCGCGCGGCCGCGGTGAGGACCAGCTCGTCGCGCTCGCCGAGCAGGCCGCGGGTGATCTGGAAGGTGTCCTGCACGTACGCCGCGAACGTGTCCTGCCCGTCGCGCACGTGCGTCTCCAAGTTTCGCGCGGTCCCGTCGCTGCTCTCGTTGAAAACGCTCACCTCGACGGCGCTGTGCGCATACTCGATCCCGGCGGTGAGCACGTTCGACCGCCCCAGGAGCGGCGCGGCGCGGTCGAGCTGGATCGTCCCGCCCGCCGACCCCGTCCTCGAGAAGAGCCGGCTGTTGTCGCCCGCCAGGTTGACGTTGAACTGCTCGACGTGGAGGAGCCGCCCGAACCCGTTGGCCGAGAGCGTGAAGAGCTCCCCGAAATCGTGCCGGGCGTTCAGCGCGAGCTGATCGAGCCGTGGGGCGAAGAAGTCGCCCGGCGTGTAGTTCGCGCTGCGATCCCGCGCCAGCTCCGAGGCCGGCAGCGGACCCGCCTGCTCGATGCGGTTGTCGACGTGCTGGTAGGAGAGCGCCGCGTCGCTCTCCCCTCCGCGCAGGCCCGCCTTCACGAACAGCTTCCCCAGCCGCGCGCCGGTCGCATCGCGCCAGCCGTCCTCGTGCGTGCCGGTCCCCGACAGGTACAGGTCGGCCGGACCCGCCCGCCCGGAGAGGCTGCCGCGGATCCTGCGAAACCCGGCGCTCCCCGCGGACGCCTCGGCGGCCGCGGCCCCTTCCTCGCCGCCCCGCCGCGTGACCAGGTTGATCGCGCCGCCCAGCGTGTTCCTTCCGAACAGCACCGACGGACCCGGGATCACCTCGATGCGCTCCAGGTCGTCGGTGGGCAACAGGTCGAAGTTGATCTCCTCCGCGGTGGGCTCGTTCACGCGCACGCCGTCGAGGAAGACGCTCACCCCCTGCGGGACGCCGGTGACCGACGTCGCCTGGAACCCGCGCAGCAGGAGGTCCGGCTGGTACGAGTTCCCCTGCTCGTCCGAGAGCGACAACGCCGGCACCTGGGACGCGAGCAGCTCCGGCAGGGTCGGATTGCCTGCCCGCTGGAGCTTTCCCGCGTCGAGGACGTGCACGCTGGCGGGAATCCTCGAAGGCGGAAGCGGCAGCTGGGGAAGGCGGCCGATCACCACGATCTCTTCCGAGGCTTCGCGGGTCCCCGCCGCGGCCGGTCCGGCATCCGGATGGGCCTGCGGACCAGCATCCGGGCTGGTCGCAGCGTCCTGCCCTCCCGCTTCCGCCCCCGGCGCCGCTGCCGGCTCGGGCCGCGCGCGCACCGCGCCGGCCGCGAGCAGCGCGCAGGCTGTTGCTGTGGAGAGGACGAGCGCGGGCCGTCCCATGCCTGGGCCCCCCGCCGGTTACCTTACAGCCCCAGGGGAGCGAGCTTACGTCAGCCGCTCTCGATGCGGAACGCCGGCGGGTCGATCCGCGTCGATCCGCACTCCGGACACGACCCGGGCCGGGTCAGCCGTGAACGCCGCGCGAAGGCGTCCGCTCCACGCCGCCGACCGATCAGGGCGTCGCCGCCGACGGCTTGCCCCCCGGCACCGCCGGCGCGACGGACACCGGCCCGAGGTTCAGCTTCTCCAGCGCGTCCTTGCTCTGCGCCACCGGCCCGACGATCACCACCGGCCAACGCGCGGGAGCAATCCAGCGGGTCGCCACCCGCCGGACGTCCGCCTGCGACACCTTGGCCACCCGGGACGCGAACGTCCGGTAGTAGTCCAGCGGCAACTTCAGCGAGACCAGGTTGGCCATCGCGCTCGAGACCGCGTCGTTGGTCTCCAGCGCCGCCGGCAACCCGCGCACCAGCGCCTCCTTCGCGGCGGCCAGCTCGGCCTCCGTCACCTTTCCGTCGGAGAACTTCTGCAGCTCCTTCTCGTACTCTCCCACCGCTTCCACCGTGTTCTGCGCGATGATGCCGCCCGACGCCGAGAAGCTCCCCGTCCGCCGCATCAGCGACGCCGACGAGCGGACGCCGTAGCTGTACCCGTGCTTCTCGCGCAGGTTCATGTTCAGCCGGCTGGTGAAGAGCCCGCCGAGGATCAGGTTCGCCACCCGCATCGGGATCGCGTCCGGGTCCGTCGCCTTGAAGAGATGCCCCACCACCCACACCTGCGCCTGCGTGGTCCCCGGCTTCTCCAGCGCGACGATCTCGCGGTGGGAGAGCTTGGGCAGCGGCGGCAGCGACGCCTTGGGCAGCGGCTTCGCTTTCCAGGACGCGAACTTTTCGTCCAGCAGCCGCACGATCTCCGCGGCCTTCACGTCCCCCGAGACCGAGATCACCGCGTCGTTGGGCACCCAGTACTTCGCATGGTAGGCGGTCAGGTCGGCCGGCGTGATCGACGCGACGGACTCCGGCGTGCCCCCTGCGGGCTGTCCCCAGGGATGATCCTTGCCGTAGAGGATGAGGGAAGCCCGGTCCGCCGCCAGCGCCGCGGTGCTCGCC
This sequence comes from Myxococcales bacterium, assembly GCA_035635635.1. GTDB lineage: Bacteria > Myxococcota > Myxococcia > Myxococcales > 40CM-4-68-19 > 40CM-4-68-19. Next base: position 16,493 of record DASQAS010000185.1, read on the forward strand.
TTCTTCTGCTCCAGCCCGGTGAGCTTGAGCACGCGCACGCGCTCCACGTCCTCGCGCCTGAACGCCGGGTTCTGCACCACGTCCGCCATCAGCTCCAGCGCCTTGGACAGCGTCTCCGTCAGGCAGTTGAGGTGGACGCTGGCGGTCTCCTGCGCGGCTCCCGCGCCCAGGTGCGCGGCCAGGTCCTCCACTTCCTCGGCGAGCCTCTCGGCCGGCCGCGTCCGCGTCCCCTCGTCCACCATGTCGGCGACGAACTCGGCCAGGCCCGGCTTGCCCAGCGGGTCCGCGTCCACCCCGTGCAGGAAGCGCAGATCGACCGCCACCAGCGGCAGAGCGTGGTTCTCCACGATCAACACCCGCGCGCCGTTCTTCAGCTTCCGCTGCACGGGCACGGGCGGATCGAAGCGCGGGCTCTGCGGCAGCGGCTCGGGCTGCCGGGCCCGGAAAGACGCGTCCGGCATCAGCGCGACGCCGCCGGCCGCCTGCGCCATCTGCGCGGCGGGAGGCGGGACCGCGGGGGCGGTCGTGGGTGCCGGGGGAGCGACGGGCGGCAGGGCGGCCGCAGCGGGCGGCGCGCCCTTCTCCGCCGGCGTCTTCGCTTCCTGCCGCGACCCGGCACAGGCGGCAAGCAGCGCCAGCAAGGCCAACGAGGCGCGCTTCATCGGTGCTCTCCTTCCAGGCTGGCGGTCTTCCTCGGCGCGGGGATCACGTCGAGCTCGATGCGCTCGTTCGGGATCAGGAACTTCGCCGCGAACGCCTGCACCGCCTGCGGCGTTACCGCGCGGTAGCGGGCGATTTCGCGCGGCAGGTAGCCGGGGTCTCCCAGGAACACCTCGTAGTTGTTGAGCAGGTCCGCCTTGCCGCCGAAGCCGCCGATGCGCTCCACCGTGCGCAACCGGTTGGCGATGATGTTGCGCTTCGCCCGCTCCGTTTCCTGTGGCGTGACGCCCTTCTGCTGGACGTCCACCAGGATCTCCGAGACCAGCGGGCGGATCTCGTCGAGCGTATGACCGCGCGCGGCGGTGACCGTGACCTGGACCCAGCCGGCCAGGCCCGCCGTGGCGTTGCTCACGCTCACGCCCGAGGCCAGGTGCTTCTCGAACACCAGCCGCTTGTAGAGCCGCGAGGTCTTTCCCGACCCGAGCACGTCGGAGAGCACGTCCCCGGCCGGCTCCTCGTCGGTGTACTGCCGCACGCCCTTCCAGGCGAGGATCAGCCGCGGCACCTCGGCGAGATTGTCTTCCAGCGTCTCCTTCACCAGGCGGCCGATGGCGGGCTGGGGCACGTCCAGCGGGGCCACATCGGCCCCCCGCGGGATGGGGCCGAAGTACTTCTCCACCAGCTCCTTGACCACCTTGGGATCGAAGTCCCCGACGATCGCGAGCGATGCGTTCTGGGGCCCGTACCAGGTGCGGAAGAACTGCCGGACGTCCTCCAGCGAGGCGGCTTGGATGTCGGAGATGTCCCCGATCACGCACTCGTAATACGGATGCGGCTTGGGGAAGAGCAGATCGCACAGGCGCAAGCCCGCCGGACCGTAGGGGCGGTTGTCGTAGCTCTGCCGCTTCTCGTTCGAGACCACGTCGCGCTGGACCTTCAGCTTCTGCTCGTCCAGCGTGTCGAGCAGATATCCCATGCGGTCCGACTCGACCCAGAGCGCCGCCGCCAGCTGGTTCGAGGGAACGACCTCGAAGTAGTTGGTCCGATCGAAGTTGGTGGTCCCGTTCAGCCCGGACGCGCCCACCGCCTCCAGCACCTGGATGGGCGAGGGCTGCACGTGCCTGGAGCCCGAGAACATCATGTGCTCGAACAGGTGGGCGAAGCCGCTCTTTCCCGGGGTCTGATTGGCCGCGCCCACGTGGTACCAGACGTCGACCGCGATCTGCGGCAGCCGGTGGTCCTCGCTGAGGATCACCGTCAGGCCGTTGGGCAGCTTGTACTTCTCGAACTTGATCTCGGGATCCGCGGCGCGCGCGGAGAACGCGAGCGCCAGGGAGGAGATCGCCAGCATGCGACGCATCTGCACCTCCAGGGAACGCCCCTGCTACCCCGCAGGGCGCTCGGTGGCAAGGCGGGAGTTCGCGTAGGCGGGATCGGTGGTGACCTCCTCCCCCAGCCACGCCGGCCGGTCGAAGCGCTCCCGCTCGTCCGAGAGCTCGATCTCCGCCAGCCAGAGGTCGCGTTCGCGGATATGATCCAGCTCGAACCGGCCCAGCTTGCGGCGCACCTTGCGCAGCTTGCGGCGGCACATCGCCATCAGCGTCTCGGCATCCTCGTGCGGGATCGGATAGTTGAACTCGTCCCGCGACAACAAGCCCTTGCCCTTGATCGTCAGCTCGGCATGCCGGATGCCGTCGGGGCCGGTCACCAGCCGGACCCGGACGGTCGGGTCCACGGCCAGATATCCCTGCTCGATCTCGTCCCCCTCGGGCAGCTCCCCGGGCAGCTGCTCCTTCCGCACCAGGAACTTGCGCTCGATCTCCCGGCCCATGTCTCACCTCGCGCCGCGGGCGGTCAGAGCCGCGGCCGCAGCCATTCCCGCGCGTCGTCCAGCTCCTCGGGAACCACCATGTGCCCCATCGGGTACTCGCGCCACTCCACGTCCACGCCCAGGCGGGTCAGATCGTCCCGCAGCTTGCGCCCGAGCTTGATGGGGATCAGCGGGTCTTGCACTCCGTGGGCCGCGAAGACGGGGAAGCCGCGCAGCTGCTCGGCCGGCGCGTGGTCGCGATCCTCCAGCGCCCGCGCCACGCCGGAGAGGGAGATCACGCCGGCGGCCAGCTCGGGGCGCAGGAGCGAGACGCCCAGCGCGATCCCCGCGCCCTGGCTGAAGCCCAGAAGCAGCGGGCGCGGCGAGGTGGCGGTGATCTCCTCGATCGCCGCGGCCGCCGCGTGCACCGCGCCCCGCGCCTCCTCCTGGTCGAACGAGATGCGCCCGGCCGGATCCTGCGAGAGGTTGAACCAGGCGCGCATCGGCCCGCCCAGGGCCACCGGCCCTTGCAGCGAGGTCACGCGCAGCCGCGGATCCAGCTCGTGCGCGACGGGCAGCAGGTCGTTCTCGTTGGCCCCGTATCCGTGCAGCAGCACCAGGGTGCGCGACAGCCCCGGAGCGCGCGGCGCCAGCTCGATCGCATTCAGCTTCACCTTGCCTGCCCGCAGGCTTCAGCTCGCCACGGCATGCTGCTCGCCTCCCCGCTCCGGGACCGCGATCGGCGCGATGCGTCCCGCCAGCGAGGCTACCAGCAAAGCGAGGTCAGCGGGCTCCACGGGCTTGGTGACGTGGGCGTTGAACCCGGCCGAGAGCACGCGCCGCTGATCCTCCGGGCTCGCGTACGCGGTGAGGGCCGCGGCAGGCACGTCGGGCGCGATCTCGCGCACGCGCCGGATCAGCGAGAACCCGTCCTCGCTGGGAAGCCCGATGTCCGAGATCAGCACGTCGGGGCGCTGCTCGCGCAACCGCCCGACGGCGTCGTCCACGTTGCCGGCCGTCCGCACCCTGGCGCCGCACTTCACCAGCACGGCCGTGACCAGCTCCCGGGCGTCGAGCTCGTCGTCCACCACCAGCACGGTCAGCCCCTCGAGGAAATTGGAGGCGATGGGCCGCGGCTCTTCCGCCCGGGGCGCCGCGGAGTCGCCAATCCCGCCGTTGTGATTCCCGGCGGGCTCGGGCGGCGGTGCCACCGCCCGCATCGGCATCTGTACCGTGAACAGGGCGCCTTTTCCCTCGCCCTCGGACTCGGCCCGCACGGTTCCCCCGTGTACCTCGACCAGGTGCCGCACGATGGCCAGGCCCAGACCGAGCCCGCCCTGCGCGCGGGTGATGGAGCTGTCGGCCTGCCAGAAGCGGTCGAAGACGTGCGGCAATGCCGTCTGGGGAATGCCGACCCCGGTGTCGGAGACCATCACGCGCACGTCGGATTGCGCCCGCTCGATCCGCAGCTCCACCGTCCCGTCCTTGGGCGTGAATTTGATCGCGTTGGAGAGCAGGTTCCAGATGACTTGTTGGAGCCGATCCGGATCGCCGCAGAACTCCTCGGACCCCGGCTGCAGATTCACCGCCAGCTCGACGCCCTTGGCCTCCGCCGCCGGGCGGACCGCATCGGTCGCGCCGCGCGCGACCGCGTGCAGATCGGTCTTCTGGATCTTCACCCGGAGCTTGCCCGCGATGATCCGCGAGACGTCGAGGATGTCCTCGACCAGCTGCGTCTGCGCGCGCGCGTTCCGCTCGATGGTCTCCAGCACCCGGGCCAGCGCCTTGGGCTCCACCGCGCCGGTGCGCAGCATCCGGGTCCAGCCGAGGATGGCGTTGAGCGGCGTGCGCAGCTCGTGGGAGACGGTGGCGAGGAACTCGTCCTTGGTGCGGTTGGCGATCTCCGCCTGCTTGCGCGCGTCCTTCTCGCTGGCCAGCAGCGCCTTGTTCGCCTCCTCGATCCGTTTCTGCTGGTCGATGTCGGTGGCGGTGCAGATCCAGCCGGACACGCGGCCGCGCTCGTCCTTCTCCGGCACCATCCGGCAGAGGTGCCAGCGCCAGGTCCCGTCCTTGCGGCGCAGGCGCTGCTCTCGCTCCAGCGGCTCGCCGGCGACGATCGCCGCCTGGTACGCCTTGCGGACGTCCTGCAGCTCGTCCCCCGAGACCGCGTCGAAGAAGGTGATCCCGGCATCCTCGCCGGCGTACTCCGTCCAGATCCGGTTGCAGTAGTAGATCTCGCCGTCGCGGCGCGCCGCCCACACGCACTGGGGCATGGAGTCGGTCAGCGCCCGGAAGCGCAGCTCGCCGCGCTTCTCCACCGCGATCAGCTCGCGAGCGCGCAGGATCGCCTGCTGGCGGCGGAGCAGCTCGTTCTTGCGCCAGAGGTCGACGAAGACCGAGACCTTGGCCCGCAGGATCTCCGGGTCGAACGGCTTGAGCAGGTAGTCGACCGCGCCTTCCTTGTAGCCGCGGAAGATGTACGCCGGGTCCTTGTGGATGGCGGTGAGGAAGATGATGGGGATGTGCCGGTTGCGCGGGCGCTCCTTGATCAGCTTGGCCGTCTGGATGCCGTCCATGCCCGGCATCTGCACGTCCATCAGGATCAGCGCGAAGTCCGACTCCAGCAGCTGCCGCAGCGCCTCCTCGCCGGAGTGGGCGTGGACCAGCTCCTGCCCGAGCGGATCGAGGAGGGCGGCCAGCGCCAGCAGATTCGGCGGATGGTCGTCCACCATCAGGATGCGCGCGGGAGGCGCATCCATCTCGACCAGCTGTCCGCCGCCGCCGATGACCACCGGTGGCGGCGGAGTGGATTGCATCTTTCCGTTCATTACCTCGCCCAGAGGCGGATCAGCTCCAGCAGCTTGTCCGGGTCCACCGGCTTCGGCAGGTAGTCCGATGCGCCTGCCTGGATGCACTTCTCCCGGTCCTCCTTCAGGGCCTTGGCCGTGATGGCGATGATCGGCAGCGCCTTGTGCGACGGGTCCCGCCGGATATGGCGCATGGTCTCGTAGCCGTCCATCTCCGGCATCATCACGTCCATCAGGACCACGTTCACGTCGGGGTTGCGCTCCAGCGCGGCGATCCCGTCCTTGCCGTTCTCCGCGTAGATCACGTCGAGGCCGTTGCTCTCCAGCATGCTGGTGATGGCGAAGATGTTCCGCACGTCGTCGTCCACGACCAGGACCTTCTTGCCGTCCATCCTCTCGCCTTCCTCTCGCTGGCCGCGCAGCATCTCGCGGGCCTTGGTCGGCAGCCTGTCCTCCACGCGGTGGAGGAAGAGGGCCGTATCGCTCAGCAGCTTCTCCGGTGAGCTCACGCCGCTCTTGAGGATCACCGATTCCGCGTACTTCTTGAGGCGCATCTCCTCCTTCTTCGACAGGTCCTTGCCCGTGTACACCACCACCGGGATGTCCTGGAACTTCGGCTGCGTCTTCATGTCTTCCAGAAGGCGCGCGCCGTCGTCGTGCTGGAGCAGCAGGTCCAGCACCACCGTGTCGTACTCGTCCGCCTCGAGCTTCTCGAACGCCTCCCGGGCCGAGCCCACCGCGGTGATCTCCACGTCCTCGCCGCGCAACAGGTCGGTGATGCTCTGCTGCTGCACCGGGTCGTCCTCGATCACCAGCAGCTTCTTCACCTTCTTGTTGACGAAGCTGGAGATGTGCGTGAAGGCGCCTTCCAGGGCGTCCTTGCTCACTGGCTTCTCCAAGTAGGAGAAGGCGCCCATGGTGGCCCCCTTCTTGCTCTTCTCCACGATGGAGATGACGTGCACCGGGATGTGCCGGGTGCGGGGGTTCCGCTTCAGCCGGTCGAGGATGCTCCAGCCGTCCACCACCGGCAGCTGGATGTCCAGGGTGATGGCGGCGGGCAGCAGCTCGTTGGCCAGCGCCAGCCCGGTATCGCCGCGGGTGGCCACCACCGCCTTGAACCCCTTCTCCCGCGCCATCCCCATCATGATCCGGGCGAACTTGAGGTCGTCCTCGATGATCAGCAAGACGCGGTCGCCTTCGCGCAGGTGCTCGCGATCGTCCCCGATCGGACGGGTGACCCCCTCGCCGGCGGGCCCCGGCGTGACTTCCGTCAAGAAGTTCGCAGTCGGAGGCCGCGAGGTGGCGAGCTCCGCCCTTCGCTGCGGCGGCGCGCTCCGCGGGCGCAGCTCGGCCGGCGGCCTGGAGCGGGCAACCCTGGCGGAGTCCTCCTCGTCGTCCTCGGCCTGCGGACCGACGTACCGGTCCGGCAGGTAGAGGGTGAACGTGCTGCCCTCCCCCGGCGCGCTGCTGACGTGGATCTCGCCGCCCAGCAGCCGGGTGATCTCCCGCGAGATCGACAGGCCCAGGCCGGTGCCGCCGTACTTGCGGCTGGTGGTGCCGTCCGCCTGCTGGAAGGCCTCGAAGATGATCCTCTGCTTGTGCTTCGGGATCCCGATGCCGGTGTCCATCACCGAGAAGGTCAGGATGGTGGACGCCTTGTGCAGGATCTCCGACTCGAGGCTGCCGCGGTCGTGCGCCGCGTTCATCAGGAGCCGGATGCTGCCCTGCTCGGTGAACTTGAACGCGTTCGCGAGCAGGTTCTTGAGGACCTGCTGCAGACGCTGCGGGTCGGTGCGGATGTACGAGGGCAGCCCGTCGCTGATCTGGATGTCGAACTCCAGGCCCTTCTGCTCGGCCACCGGCCGGAAGGTGCGCTCGAAGTAGTCCTTGAGGTCGACCAGCGCGATGTCGCGCGGCTCGATCTGCATCTTCCCCGCCTCCACCTTGGAGAGGTCGAGGATCTCGTTGATCAGCGTGAGCAGGTCGCCGCCGCTGGCGTAGATGGTCTTGGCGTACTCGACCTGCTTCTCGGAGAGGTTGGTGTCCTTGTTGTCGGCGAGCAGCTTGGCGAGGATCAGGAGCGAGTTGAGCGGCGTGCGCAGCTCGTGGCTCATGTTGGCCAGGAACTCGCTCTTGTACTTGGAGATGAGCGAGAGCTGCTCGGCCTTCTCCTCCAGGCTGGCACGGGCGAGCTCGACCTCGCGGTTCTTCACCTCGATGTTGGCGTTCTGCTCCTCGAGCTGCTTGGCCTTCTCCTCCAGCTCGAGCGCCTGCTTCTCCAGCGCGGAGTTGGTGCGCTTCAGCTCCTCCTGCTGGATGGTGAGCTCCTTCGACTGGCTCTGCAGCTCCTGGGTGAGGCCCTGCGACTGCTGCAGCAGCTGCTCCGTCCTCATGTTGGCGCCGATCATGTTGAGGACCACGCCGATGGACTCCGTGAGCTGGTCGAGGAAGATCTGGTGGATGGCGCTGAAGGGGTTGAACGAGGCCAGCTCGATCACCGCCTTCACCTCGCCCTCGAACAGGACCGGGAGCACGATGATGTTGAGCGGGGGAGCCTCGCCCAGCCCCGAGCTGATCTGGATGTAGTCGCTCGGGACCTTGGTGAGCAGGATGGATTTCGTCTCCAGCGCGCACTGTCCGACCAGGCCCTCGCCCCAGTGGAAGCGGTTGGCGACGCTCTTGCGCTCCTTGTACGCGTAGGTGGCGACCAGCTTGAGCACCGGCGCGCCCTCGTCCCGGTCGACCATGAAGAACGCACCGTGGTGCGCGCTGACCAGCGGGGTGAGCTGGGACATGATCAGCCTCGACACCGTATCGAGGTTCTTCTGCCCCTGCATCATCGAGGAGAACTTCGCCAGATTCGTCTTGAGCCAGTCCTGCTCGGTGTTCTTCTGCGTGGTCTCCCGCAGGTTGACGATCATCTGGTTGATGTTGTCCTTCAGCCTCGCGACCTCGCCCTCGGCGCCCACGGTGATGGCGCGGGTCAGGTCGCCCTTGGTCACCGCGGTGGCGACCTCGGAGATAGCGCGGATCTGCGTGGTCAGCGAAGCCGCCAGCTGGTTCACGTTGTCGGTCAGCTGCCGCCAGGTGCCGGTGGCGTTGGGCACCTTGGCCTGGCCGCCCAGCTTGCCCTCGATGCCCACCTCGCGGGCCACGCCGCTCACCTGCTCGCCGAAGGTGGAGAGCGTGTCGGTCATGGCGTTGATGGTCTCGGCCAGCGCCGCCACCTCGCCCTTCGCGTCCACCGTCAGCTTCTGCGAGAGATCGCCGTTCGCCACCGCCGTCACGACCTTGCTGATGCCGCGCACCTGGGCGGTGAGGTTGCGGGCCATGAAGTTCACGTTGTCGGTGAGCGCCTTCCAGACGCCGGCGACTCCCGGCACCTCGGCCTGGCCGCCCAGCTTGCCCTCGGTGCCGACCTCGCGGGCGACGCGGGTGACTTCAGCGGCGAAGGCGTTGAGCTGATCGACCATGGTGTTGATGGTCGCCTTCAGCTCCTGGACCTCGCCCTTCACGTCTACGGTGATCTTCTGCGACAGATCCCCGTTCGCCACCGCCGTGGTGACCTTGGCGATGTTGCGCACCTGCGAGGTCAGGTTCGCGGCCATGAAGTTCACATTGTCGGTCAGGTCCTTCCAGACGCCCGACACGCCGCGCACGTCGGCCTGGCCACCCAGCTTGCCGTCGGTGCCCACCTCGCGGGCCACGCGGGTCACTTCCGACGCGAAGCTGCGGAGCTGGTCCACCATGATGTTGATGGTGTCCTTCAGCTCGAGGATCTCGCCGCGCGCCTCCACGGAGATCTTCTGGCTCAGGTCTCCGTTGGCCACCGCGGTGGTCACCTTGGCGATGTTGCGCACTTGCTGGGTCAGGTTGCCGGCGAGGACGTTCACGTTGTCGGTGAGGTCCTTCCAGGTGCCGGCCACTCCCGGCACCTCCGCCTGCGCGCCCAGCTTCCCTTCGGTTCCCACCTGCTTGGCGACGCGGGTCACCTCGGAGGCGAAGGAGCGGAGCTGATCGACCATGGTGTTGATGGTGCTCTTCAGGGCCAGGATCTCGCCCTTCGCGTCCACCGTGATCTTCTGCGACAGATCGCCGTTCGCGACCGCGGTGGTGACCTTGGCGATGTTGCGCACCTGGTCGGTCAGGTTGCCGGCGAGGATGTTGACGTTGTCGGTCAGATCCTTCCAGGTGCCCGACACGCCCTTCACGTCCGCCTGCGCTCCCAGCTTCCCGTCGGTGCCGACCTCGCGCGCGACGCGCGTCACCTCGCCCGCGAAGGAGCGGAGCTGATCCACCATGGTGTTGATGGTGTTCTTCAGCTCGAGGATCTCGCCCTTGACGTCGACGGTGATCTTCTTCGACAGGTCGCCGGTCGCCACCGCCGTCGAGACCTCGGCGATGTTGCGCACCTGAGAGGTCAGGTTCGACGCCATCAGATTGACGTTGTCGGTCAGGTCCTTCCAGGTGCCTGCGACTCCCGGCACCTCGGCCTGGGCGCCCAGCTTGCCCTCGACGCCGACGGTGCGGGCAACGTTGATGACTTGTTGAGCGAAGATGCCCAGCGTCTTGGTCATGTTGTTGAGCGTCTCGCCCAGGGCGGCGATCTCGCCTCGCGCCTCGACGGAGATCTTATGGCTCAGGTCGCCGTTGGCGACCGCGTTGACCACCTTGACGATGCCGCGCACCTGGGTGGTCAGGTTCGAGGCCATGAAGTTCACGTTGTCGGTGAGGTCCTTCCAGACCCCGCTGACCCCGCGCACCTCGGCCTGGCCGCCCAGCTTCCCTTCGGTGCCCACCTCGCGGGCGACGCGGGTCACTTCCGACGCGAATGAATTCAGCTGATCGACCATCGTGTTGATGGTATTTTTCAATTCGAGGATCTCGCCCTTCACGTCCACGGTGATCTTCTTGGACAGATCCCCGCGGGCGACGGCCGTCGAGACCTCGGCGATGTTGCGCACCTGTGAGGTCAGGTTCGAGGCCATGAGGTTGACGTTGTCGGTCAGGTCCTTCCAGGTGCCGGCGACTCCGGGCACCTCGGCCTGCGCGCCCAGCTTGCCGTCCACGCCGACCGTGCGGGCCACGTCGATCACCTGCTCGGCGAAGACGCCGAGCGTGTCGGTCATGTTGTTGATGGTGTCGGCGAGCGCCGCGATCTCCCCGCGCGCCTCGACCACCAGCTTTTGCGACAGGTCGCCGTTGGCGACCGCCGTGACCACGCGCGCGATGCCGCGCACCTGCGTGGTCAGGTTCGAGGCCATGAAGTTCGCATTGTCGGTCAGGTCCTTCCAGACGCCGGCGACGCCCTTCACCTCGGCCTGGCCGCCCAGCTTGCCCTCGGTGCCGACCTCGCGCGCGACGCGGGTCACCTCGGCGGCGAACGAATTCAGCTGATCCACCATCGTATTGATGGTGTTCTTCAGCTCCAGCACCTCGCCCTTCACGTCGACGGTGATCTTCTGCGAGAGGTCTCCGTTCGCCACCGCGGTGGTGACCTTGGCGATGTTCCGGACCTGGGTGGTCAGGTTCGACGCCATGAAGTTCACGTTGTCGGTCAGGTCCTTCCAGACGCCGCTGACGCCGCGCACGTCGGCCTGGCCGCCCAGCTTGCCGTCGGTGCCCACCTCGCGGGCGACGCGCGTCACCTCGCCGGCGAACGAGCGGAGCTGCTCCACCATGGTGTTGATGGTGTTCTTCAGCTCCATCACTTCGCCGCGGGCGTCGACGGTGATCTTCCGCGACAGGTCTCCGTTCGCGACCGCGGTGGTCACCTCGGCGATGTTGCGCACTTGCGAGGTGAGGTTGTTGGCGAGCAGGTTGACGTTGTCGGTCAGGTCCTTCCAGGTGCCGGCCACGCCGGGCACGCTGGCCTGTCCACCCAGCTTCCCGTCCGTGCCGACTTCCTTCGCCACGCGGGTCACTTCCGCGGCGAACGAGCTCAGCTGATCGACCATCGCGTTCACGGTGGTGCCGATGCGGAGGAACTCTCCCTTCACCGGCTGGCCCTCGATCTCCAGGGCCATCTTCTGGGTGAGGTCGCCCTCGGCGACCGCCACCAGCACGCGCGCGACCTCGGTGGTGGGCTGCACCAGGTCGGCGATCAGCGCGTTGATGGAGTCGACCGAGGTCTTCCAGGATCCGGCCACTTCTCCGAGGGAAGCGCGCTCGGTCATACGCCCTTCGCGTCCGACCACGCGCTCCAGGCGCGCGATCTCCGTGGTCAAGGCATCGTTGCGCTCCATCACCTGGTTGAAAGTGCGGGCGATGTCGGCCATCAGCCCGCTGCCGCGGGTGAACGCCAGCCGCACGTCGAACTGGCCGTGCTGCGCCGCTGCCAGCGCGTCGAGAAGCTGCTTGAGCCGGGCCTCCTCCGAGGGCGAATGTCCGTTGGGTCCGTTGCCATCCCCGGGCCCGCCTCCCTCGCCACCGCGCCGCTTGCGCTTGCGGATCGGCTCTCCGGCCGGATCGTGCATTTCGCCCACGGTAGACTCCTTGAAGAAGTGCAGCGAGACTCCACCCAAAGCGGCTCCGGCGCCCCATGCGGTCAGAATTCCTGTGCAGCAGCGAACTGGAAAAATGTTTGCCGCGGGCGGAATTGCAGACGGTTGGACAGTCCAGGTCCGGGTGACGTGTATCTCCCTGAGGGCCGGTCCGGCAGCTGATTCGTACTAGCTCGGAGAACGGCGGGTCCGGCGTTCGCCTGGATGACAGCCGAGCGTCAGAAACCGGACAATGTGATCGCCGTCACTCCCGCGCGCGGATCAGCCGGACCACGTCGTCGCCCGACAGCCCGAAGATCTCCTGCAGCGTTCCCAGGACCTCGGCATCCTCGCCCGCCATCTCTCCGTCCGCGCCGACCACCCGGGCGCAGAGGCGAAAGGCCGCCTCGCGGTCCTCGGGCGCCACGGCCGCTGCCGCCTCGCGGAGGGCGGCGTCTGCTCCCTTGGCCGCGACGCGTTCACGCACCTCGCGCGCGATCGCGCTGCGATTCCCGAGCCGCGCGAAGGCCGGATCGGCGGACACGATCCGCTGCACCGCCAGCACCTCGCCGGGCTGGACCTTCCCGTCGGCCCAGACCGACACCACCATCAGCTCGTAGATCGGACGTGCGTCCCGCATCCGTTCTCCCTCAGCGCGTCGCCAGCACCAGCATCCGCTCCACGTCCTCTTCGCCGAACCCCCACACTTCGCGCAGCAGGTGCAATACTTGCGACTCCCGGGCCACGAAGGCGCCGTCGGCCCCGCCGACCTTGGCGCAGCACTGGAAGGCGAGCTCCCGCAGCGCGGGCCGGGCGATCGCGGCGGCGGCGTCGCGCACGCACGCCTCCAGTCCCACCTCCTCCAGGCGGCGCTTGGCGGCGAGATCGATGTCGGCCGTCGACCGCACCTCGCGCAACTGCGGGATGTTGACCGTCAGCTTCTGGATCGCGAACGCCTCGCTCCCCACGAATCGTCCGTCGGCCCAGGCCGTCAGGAACATCAGCTCCAGGATGCGCCGGGTCTCTTCCATGCGGGCAGTGTACCGCCCCCAGCCATCCGGGTGAGAGTTCCCAGCCCGTCCATCCAGCGTGGAAGCCGGAGGCGCTGCCCCCGGGTGGTCCGGACGTCCACGAACAGGGCCGTGCGGCGCAGGCGCAACGTGCTCCACGCCAGCACGGCGCCACGGCACTCGATCCCTTCGGCGGTCAGGCGGAACCGCTCGCAGAGCAGGGCCGCGCAGGCGCCAACGAGAGCGCAGATGGCGAGGAAGAGGACCGGATCGCGCAGGCACGCGGTCCCGCCCGCGGCGGCGGCCAGCGACAGCAGCGGCCAGCGCGGGTGCGAGAGGACCGGGCGCGGGTCGACGTGCTGGTCGCGCTGGTGGCGGTAGAGGTCCGCGGCGACCAGGAGCAAGAGCGCAAGGGCCAGAAGGACGGCGGCCATGCCTGTCTCCGGCAAGAATTCTATGCCGTGTAGCGCGCCAGCGCGATCTCGACGATCTGGCCGATCAGGCGCACGTAGTCGCGGCCCGCCAGCTTCGCGGCGATGGCGAGCTCGGCCTCCGGAGCGAGCCAGGGATTCGGGTTCGCCTCGATCACGTAGACGCGGCCGTCCGGCGTCAGCCGCATGTCCACCCGGCCGTAATCCCGCAGCTTCAGGGCGGAATAGACCTGAAGCGCGGTGTCCTGCAGCCGCCTCGCGATCTCGTCGTCGAGCTTCGCGGGCCCGCTGCACGAGGCTTCGTACGCCTGGGTGCCCTTGTCCCACTTCACTTCCCTGCCGGCGATCTTCGGCATCCCGTCGGGCAGCCTGGACAGATCCAGCTCGATCACCGGCAGCGCCACCGGCTTGTCGTTCCCGATCACGCCCACGTACAGCTCGCGGCCCTCGATGTACTCCTCGATCAGAGCGGGACAGTCGAACTTCTCCTGGATCATCGAGACCCGCTCCATCAGCTCGCGCAGCCCGCGCACCACCGCGCCGGCGTCGATCCCCACCGACCCGTCCTCGCTGGCCGGCTTGACGATCAGCGGGAACTCCAGGTCGTCGACGTGATCGAGCTTGCCCCGGTAGCTGCAGGCGAACCGCGGCGCCCGCCGCTGCCGAGCGGACGAGCGGGCGGGCCGTTCCGGTTTCCAGCCGGCGCGGCCCATGCGAGACTCCGGGCATGCGCGTGCACCTGGTCGACGGCACCTTCGAGCTCTTCCGGGCGCACTATTCCAAGCGGCCGGCGCAACCGCTGAAGGCGACGCGGGGCATGGTCCAGTCGCTGCTCGGGCTATTGGCCAACCCGTCCGAGCAGGTGACGCACGTGGCGGTGGCGTTCGACAACCCGATCCGCTCGTTCCGCAACGATCTGTTCCCCGGGTACAAGTCCGACGAAGGCGTGCCTGCCGACCTGCGCGCGCAGTTCGACATCGCCGAGGACGCGGTGCGCGTGGCGGGCGCGGTGGTCTGGTCGATGCGCGAGTTCGAAGCGGACGACGCGCTCGCGACAGGGGTGGCGCTCTACGGACCCCAGGTGGAGCAGGTGCGGATCCTCTCGCCGGACAAGGACCTCGGGCAGTGCCTGGAGGCGGATCACGTCGTGCAGGTGGACGTGATCCGCAAGCGGGTGGTGAACGAGCAGGCGCTGGTGGAGCGCAGGGGCATCAAGCCCGAGTCGATCCCGGATTTCCTGGCGCTGACCGGAGATGAGGCGGACGGCATCCCCGGGCTTCCCGGATTCGGCGAGCGCACCGCCTCGGCGCTCTTGGCGCGCTTCGTCCACCTGGAGTACGTGCCGCTGGACGCCAGGCTCTGGCCCGAGGCGATCCGCGGCGCGGACCGACTGGTGCGGACGCTGCGCGAGCGGCTCCCGGACGTCCTGCTCTACCGGCAGCTCGCGACCCTGCGGCGCGACGTTCCCCTGCGGGAATCGTTGGAGGATCTCCGGTATCGGGGGCCGGACCACAGTCGGATCGGGGAGTTCCTCCCGGCGCCTACGCCGCCTGCACCTCCTCCGGCCGAGCCCGGTCCAAAAGCCCCTGCCGCACCGGATCTGATTAAATTGGCGGAGTGAGACTGTTCGGCATCGCCCCTGCGCTCCTGCTCGCCGCGCTGCTCGCGCAGCCGCGGAAGAGCTCGCGGCCCGCCAAGGGCAAGGCAGACGCGGGCGATCGTCCGGTGCTGCTCGGGACGGATCCGCCTGGGCGGCTGCGCCCCGCGAGCGCGGATGCGGGCGTCGACGGCGGACCCGGCGACGCGGGACCCGACGAAGTGCACCGCGAGCTGCAGACGCTGCGGGCGCGCGTCGAGGCGCTCGAGCAGGAGCGGGCGCGCTCGGAGCTCACGGCGCAGCAGCTCCAGCAGCTCACGACGGAAGTGCAGCTCATGCGGCAGCAGCTGGCGGACGTGGAGGCGCGCCGGGTGGCGGAGGAGCAGCAGCAGAATGCGCAGCGCGAGGGCGTGCAGGCCGGGGTGGACACGCTGATCGCGGCGCAGCAGCGGCTGGCGGCCGGAGACTCCGGGATCGAGGCGGAGCTGGAGCGCGCGCAGGCCTCGTTCAGCGGGCAGGCGCTGCGAGACGTGCAGGCGGCGCGGGAGGCGCTGCGGAACCACGATCTCGCGCAGGCGCGGCTGCTGCTCAACGCGGCGATCCGGGACGCGCAGGCCGGGAGATAACCTCGGTCGGTCGTGGTGCACGGGTGCACCGCTTCGGCGAGACGGGCATCCCAGCCGCCATGAAGCGACGAACATTGGGTCGATCGGACCTCTCCGTTTCCGCCCAGGGGCTCGGGGCCATGGGGATGAGCGCGTTCTACGGCGGGCGGGACGACGCGGAGTCGCTGGCGACGCTGGAGCGTGCGCTCGAGATCGGAATCACGTTCCTGGACACCGCCGAGGCCTACGGGCCGCACACGAACGAGGAGTTGCTCGGCCGCTTCCTCAAGGGTCGCCGGCAAAAGGTCGAGCTGGCCACGAAGTTCGGCTTCGTCCGCGACCCGAACGATCCGTCCAAGCTTGGCGTCGACGGCAGCCCGGCCAACGTGCGCCGCGCGATCGAAGGGAGCCTGAAGCGCCTGCAGACGGACTTCGTCGACCTCTACTACCTCCACCGGGTGGACGCGAAGACGCCCATCGAGGAGACGGTGGGCGCGATGGCCAAGCTGGTGAAGGAAGGAAAGGTCCGCCACCTCGGCCTGAGCGAGGCAAGCCCTGAGACGCTGCGCCGGGCGCACGCGGTCCATCCCATCGCGGCGCTGCAGACCGAATACTCGCTCTGGACCCGCGATCCGGAAGACGGCGTGCTCGCGGCGGCGCGGAAGCTCGGCGTCGGCTTCGTCGCCTACAGCCCGCTCGGGCGTGGGTTCCTCACCGGACAGATCAAGCGTTTCGAGGACCTCGAGCCCGGCGATGTCCGCCGGCAGCATCCCCGGTTCCAGGGGGAGAACTTCGCCAAGAACCTGGAGCTCGTGACCCGGGTTGAAGCGACGGCGAGGAGCAAGGGCGTCACACCGTCGCAGCTCGCCCTCGCCTGGGTGCTGGCGCAGGGTCCGGACATCGTCCCCATCCCGGGCACCAAGAAGCGGAAGTACCTGGAGGAGAACGCGGCGGCGGATGAGGTGAAGCTCAGCGCGGAGGATCTGCGGGCGCTGGACGCGGTGGCTCCGAAGGGCGTCACGGCCGGAAATCGGTATCCGGGCCCGATGATGGAGATCCTGGACCGCTGACGGGACCGTCTCTGCCCGGCCATCCTGAAAATGGCGGAGTGCGTCCTGCCGTGTGACCCTGGCCGGCGAGGATCGTTTCGTGAACCTTCTTCCCCGCGCCCGACCCGTCGAGTTGACGTCCGCGGTTCCACCCGGGGCGGTGCTCGACCGGCTGCGTTGGCTGGCGGCGAACTGGCGTGGATCCTCTCTCGCAGGGCCCGCGCTCCAGGCGGGCATCTACGGCTGGCTGATCGAAGAGCGCCGCGGCGGCCTGGTCGTGCGTCCGCGCCCCAACCAGAGTGGAGCCGCCGTCGCAATCTTCGAAGGAAACGTGGACACGACTCCTTCCGGATCGCGCATCTCCGGCCGGATCCGCCTGCACCCTCTCGCCCGGGTCTTCCTGATCGTCATCCTGGCCGCTGCGGTCCTGATGCCGGTCGGCGCGCTCTTCGAATCGGTTCCGTTGGAAGACTGGCACCATCACGTCGTGAGGGCCGGACAGATGCTGGCCATCGGAACGGTCATCGCCGTCGCCGGGATCCTGATGCTCGGCGGAGGACTGCACGTGCTGGGGCGCCACATCGTGGCGTTTCTCGACGCGGCTGCGCAGGCCGGCGGGAAGTCGACTCCTACTTGAGGTCCGGCTTCTCGTCGTACCAAGCGAAGTCCGCGGTCCTCTCCAGGGAGTCCCAGGCGGCCTTCAGCTGAATCCGGCCAGCGCGCGAAGAAGCCGGATGCTGAAGGGGATCCTCTGCTCCGCCTTTTCCGCTTCGCTCATGACCATCGCTCCGCCGCCGCCGATCGCGCTGCGGCCTCCGCGGTCGGGGCGCGCCGCGAGAGGAAGGTGTGCAGCTGGGCGACCACCGCCGCGCCCTCGCCGATCGCCCCCCCCACCCGCTTCACCGAGCCGGAGCGGACGTCGCCTACGGCGAAGATCCCCTCGATTCCTGTCTCCAGCGGCAGCGGCACGCGACCGCCTGAAACGACGTCGCCACCCGTCCGGATGAACCCCCGGTCGTCCAGCGGCACGCCGCACCCGGACAGCCAGCCCGCCGCCGGCTCCGCGCCGGTGAAGAGGAAGCAGTGCGCGATGGCGTCCTCCTCCTCGACGCCGGTGCGCCGGTTCCGCCAGCGCACGCGCTGCAGTCCCTGGTCGGGGGTGCCGATCAGGCCCACGATCTCGGTGTTGCAGAGCACCGAGATGTTCGCGGAAGCCGCGATGCGGTCGATCAGATATCGCGACATGGTCTGCGAGAGCCCGGGACCGCGCACCAGCATGCGCACCCGACGGGCTTGGCTCGAGAGGAACACCGCGGCCTGCCCCGCCGAATTGCCTCCCCCGAGCAGAGCCACTTGCTCGTCGCGGCAGAGGCGGGCCTCCATCGGCGAGGCCCAATAGGAAATGCCCCGGCCCTCGAAGTCCGCCAGGTTCGGGATCTCCGGGCGGCGATAGCGCGCGCCGGTGGCCACCACCACCGCGCGGGCCCGCACGCTCCGGCCGTCGGAGAGGTCGAGGATGTGCACCGGGTCCGGCCCGGTGCGCTCGGAGGCGCAGTCCAGCCGCCGCACCTCGGTGGAGAGGCTGAATTCGGCCCCGAACTTCTGCGCCTGGGTGAAGGCGCGCGCCATCAGCTCCTGCCCGGAGATGCCGGTCGGAAAGCCGAGATAGTTCTCGATGCGCGCGCTGGCGCCGGCCTGTCCACCGAAGCTGTGCGCCTCCAGGACCAGGATCGAGAGGCCCTCCGACGCGGCGTAGACGGCAGCGGCCATCCCAGCCGGACCGGCGCCGACGATGGCCACGTCGTAAGGCTCGCTGCGCAGGGTCGCTGCCACCAGGCCCAGAGCACGCGCCAGCTCCTGCTTGCTAGGGTTCTTGAGCACCGAGCCGTCGGGGATGACGACGATGGGCAGCTCTCCCGGCTTCGGGGCATACCGCTCGAGCAGCGCCGCGGCGTCCGCATCCTTCTCGGGATCCATCACCCGGAAGGGAATGCCGTTGCGGCCAAGGAAACTGCCGATCCGGGTCACATCCGGCGACCTGAGCTGGCCGACGAGGACCGGACCTCCGAAGCCCATCTCGATCAGCGCGACGCGGCGGAGGATCAGCGCGCGGAGGATCTTCTCCCCGACCTCGGCCTCGGCGACGAGCAGCGCCCGGAGCGCATCGGAGGTGACGAAGATCGCCTCCACTTCGCCGACCGCGCGAGCGTCGATCACGCTGACGGTCGGCGTTCCGGAGAGGTTGCCAATCTCGGCAAGGACCTCGCCCGGGACCACCTCCGACATTTCCTCGATCGGCGCCCCGATCAGCTGCGCGAAGGCCGTGACGGGCATGACCTGACCCAGCCCGTCACGAGGGACTACGGCGAGGCGTCCGGAGAGGATCACGTACATCCCGGTGGCGGGCGTTCCCGCGCGGTAGAGCAGCTCTCCGGGAGCGAACCGGCGCGTCTCGCCGAAGCGGCGGACCCGGCCGATCTCGGCCGCGGACAACTCAGGAAACATCTGCTGGAACCGCGAGGCCAGCGCGGCGTTGGAGGGTGCCAGCCCGGGTCCCGGAGGAGCGGCGTTCGCGTTCTGTCCCGGCTCTTTCTCGCTGGGCATGTGGCTTCCGTGCGCCGAGGGTGTAACACGGCCGCGACGCGCTCGCCGCGCTCCTGTATCAGTGGGTGATTTTTCAAGTTCGACCCGTTGCGCATTGACTTGCGTTCCGCCGACTCCAAGGATGCGCGTCCCAGAACAGGGCCGATCCCGGAGATCGCACGTCCGGCGAGCGCAGCGAGGGATCCGGCGCCAGGGGGAGGAGCCCACATGACGACGAGAACGCAGTCCCGCTGGTCTTCGATCGCCGCCGCTCTGCCACTGCTGATCGCGACGCCCCTCACCGCGGACGACGACCACAGGGGGGACGACAGGCAAGAGGAGGTGAAAGCGAACCTCAGCGGTTACCAGGAAGTGCCCACGCTCTCCAGCGGCGGCAGCGCGTCGTTCCACGCGCGGATCGCCGACGACAACCAGTCGTTCGACTGGGTGCTGACCTACTCGGGCCTGACGAGCGTCACGCAGGCGCACATCCACTTCGCGGCGCGCGCCATCAGCGGCCCGATCGTGATCTTCCTCTGCACCAACCTCGGCAACGCGACGGCGGGGACCACATCGGGGACCCAGGCCTGCCCCGTGAGCGCGGGAACCGTCACCGGCACCGCCGTCCCGTCGGACGTGGGAGGCGGCGCGGCGGGCTTGGGCATCCCGGCCGGCGATTTCGCCAAGATGCTGGATGCCATCCGCAACCATGCCGCGTACGCGAACGTCCATACGACAGCGCGCCCCGCCGGTGAGATCCGCGGCCAGATCCGCGACGCGGACCATCATCATCACTGAGGATCGATCGGCCGAGGGCATGCTCTAAGCTCTGACGGATGAGCGTCCGAAGCGAGAAACAGGGGCCCGTCACCACCGTCGTCCTCAGCCGCCCGCAGGCGCGGAACGCCGTCGATCCCGACACGGCGCGTGCTCTCGCCGACGCCTTCCGCGCCTTCGAGGCCGACCCCGAGGCGAGCGTGGCCGTGCTCTTTGGCGAAGGCGGCACGTTCTGCGCCGGCGCCGACCTCAAGGCGTTCGCCGAGGGCAAGTACGACCAGGTGCCGGCGGAGGGGGACGGTCCGATGGGACCGTCCCGGCTGCTGCTCGACAAGCCCGCGATCGCGGCCATCGAAGGCTACGCCGTGGCCGGAGGCCTGGAGCTTGCGCTCTGGTGCGACCTGCGGGTGGTGGCGGAGGACGCCACGCTCGGCGTGTTCTGCCGCCGCTGGGGCGTGCCGTTGATCGACGGCGGCACCGTCCGGCTGCCGCGGCTGATCGGCCTCTCGCGCGCGCTGGACCTGATCCTCACCGGCCGGGCGGTCAAGGCGGACGAGGCTCTCCAGATGGGGCTCGCCAACCGCGTGGTTCCGCGCGGCGCGGCCCGGGCCGCGGCGGAAGAGCTGGCACGCGAGATCGCCTCGTTCCCGCAGCTCTGCGCGCGGACGGATCGGCGATCGGCGATCGAGCAGCTCGACCTGGACTTGCCGGATGCGCTGCGAAACGAGCTGCGGCACGGGAACCGCGCTTTGGCCGCCGGAGCGAAGGAAGGCGCGAAGCGATTCGCGGCGGGAGCCGGGCGCGGCGGGAAGGCTCAATAGGGCTTCAGCCGGGGCGGGCGCGTGCCGTGCCGGACCGCCCCGCGCAACGGGGCGTACGGGAGCTCTTCCTGCGCGCGGACGGCGCGGAGCAGCAGGCCGCCGCGGCTCATGTCGCCCCGACCGACGAACGAGGGCGGGAAGAGGAGCCGGTCGCCCAGGATCTCCAGGAAGATGTCGGCATACTTCCCGGTGGCGATGCTGCCGAGCAGCACCGCCTGGCCGCGCTTGCCGAGGTTCTGCGCGAGCACGCGCGCGTCGCGCTCCAGCGGCTCGCGGTAGCGGGCCTCGCTCACGTCCACCGGAACCTCGCCCATCGCCCGAAGCTCGGCGGTGGTGATCGTCTGGTCCACGTCCATCAGGCCGCGACCCGGAGCGATGGCGAGCGCGCACGCGCCGCCGGCCGGCGCACGCCCGAATGCGCGCGCGTAGGCCAGCTTGCCGCGGAAGTAGAGACCGCTCGCGAACTGGAACAGCTCGCCGATGGGCGCTCCCTGCTGCTGGAACTGCCACGCCAGCGCGAAGTTCGCCCGCGGGCTGAAGAGGAGTCCCATGCGCTGGCCGCCGGCGCGGGCCGGGGACAGGAGGAAAACCTTGGGCAGCAAGTCGGGCATCCGCGTCCTCGCTCCGGCATCCAATCTTGCGTCATGGAGCGCGTGCCTGTCCTCTTCGTCGGCCACGGCTCGCCGATGAATGCCATCGACGACAATGCCTGGAGCCGGGGTTTCCAGAAGCTCGGCGGCCTGCTGCCTGAGCCAGAGGCCGTCCTCAGCATCTCTGCCCACTGGTACGTGCCGGGCACGTTCGTGACCGGCGAGGAGCACCCCAAGACCATCCACGACTTCGGCGGATTTCCCGAAGAGCTGTACCGGGAGCAGTACCCCGCGCGTGGCAGCGTCGAGCTGGCGCGACGGGTCTCGAAGCTGGTCAAGGGCGCTGCCCTGCGGACCGACTGGGGCCTCGATCACGGCACCTGGACCGTCCTCAAGTACCTGCGGCCCAAGGCCGACGTGCCCGTGGTACAGCTCAGCATCGACGCGCGGCTGCCGCCCGCCGGCCACCTGGCCATCGGAAAGGCGCTGGCCCCGCTGCGCGAGGAAGGGGTCCTGATCCTCGGCAGCGGCAATGTGACACACAACCTGCGCCACGCCTTCACGAGCTGGCAGCGCGGCGAGACCAGCACCCCGGCGTGGGCGAGCGGATTCGACGCGGACGTCGCCGCGGCCACGACCCAGCACGACGGGCCTGCGCTGGCGAAGCTCGTGCAGTCCGACGCGGGGCGCCTCTCGCACCCGACGCCCGACCACTACCTTCCGCTGCTGTACGCCGCGGGCGCCGCAGACGCGAAGGACGCGGTGAGCTTCCCCGTGTCGGGGTTCGACATGGGCTCGCTGTCGATGCGGTCGATCCTGTACGAATAAGCGCGGCCGCCACAGGCCGCTTAGCGCCTACGTTTTGAGCCATGCCGCTCCGCATCCGCGCCGCGTACCTGAGCTGCTGCCTGCTCTGGGGTTCCACTTGGATGGTGATCAAGCTCGGGCTGCGCGACCTGCCGCCGTTCCTCTTTGCCGGCACGCGCATGCTGCTCGCGGCAGCGGTGCTGCTCCCCTTCGCCGCCCGCGCCGGCCTGCGCGAGTACGACCGCCGCGACTGGGGCCGCGTGGGGTTCATCGGCGTGCTGCAGATCGGCCTGCCCTACGCCTTGCTCTTCGCCGGCCAGCAGTGGGTACCCTCCGCGCTCGCTGCCGTGCTGTTCGCCTCGTTTCCCGTCTGGCTGGTCCTGATCGCGCGCCTGCTGCTCCCAGGTCAGCCGCTGACCGGCCGGAAGATCGCCGCCGCCTTGCTGGGGATCGCTGGCGTCGCGCTGCTGCAGTTTCCCGCGCTGAAGGGGCAGACCTTGTCCCCTCTGGCGGCTGCCGGCGGCGCCCTGGTACTGACGGCCTCGGCGGTGATCGCGTTCGCGAACGTGCTCGTGCGCAAGCAGCTCGGAGGCCACCGGCCCCTGGTGATCACCTTCGTACAGGTGCTCGCCGGTTCGCTGCTCTTGCTCCTGCTCTCCGCCGCGCTCGAGCGGGACAAGCCGGCCTCGTTCACGCCGGCCGCCGTCGCTGCCATCGTCTACCTGGCCGTGCTCGGGACCGCCGTGACGTATCTCTGCCTGTTCTGGCTGATCCCGCGCGTGCCCATGTCCGCCATCGGCGCCATCCCGCTGCTCGACACGACCGTGGCGGTGACCCTGGGCGCCCTGGTGCTGGGCGAGGCGCTGGGCTGGTCGCTGCTCGCCGGCGGCGCGCTGGTGCTCTCCGGGGCAGCGCTGGCGAATCAGGCTCCCACCGAGCCGGCTCCCGAGGCAGCCCCGGGAGCGACAAACAGCCCATCTCGATTTTTCTAGGGTGTTTTCCAACACTTGCGGCGGCTGCGCATTGGATCTATGCCTGCAGGCCTTTCAGGGTGCCCGCATGCTCCAGATGCTTCCCTCGATCGAAGACGGCCACGTGGTGCTCCGCCTCGGCGGCGAGCTGGACGGAGAAGGGGCCGCGGCGGTGGCGCGGCTGATCGCCCAGAGCATGGGCGACTTCGAGATCGACTTCACCGACGTCTTCAAGGTGGAGGAGACCGGATTCGACGTGCTCGCGCAGGCCATCCGGCGCTGCCCGTACAAGCTGGTCGTGCGCGGACTGGCCGCCGAGACCGGCAAGTCGCTCGATCCCCGCTGAACGTCAACCGGCAAGCCCGTACAGGTAATCCACGAACGAGCGCACCGCGCCGTCGATCCCCTGGATCTTCGGGTTGGCGCTCTCCACCAGGTAGTACTCGTCGGGCGCGTGCGCGCCGCTGCCATGGCCCATGCCGAAATGTCCTGCGGCGAGGCGCAGCGGGGGCTCGGTGAAGACGTACCCCGGCCAGGAGCCGCCCAGCCTGGGCCAGAGCAGCGGGTCGAGCCCGTACTTCTTGTAGGTGGCGACCTCCGTCCGGATCAGCGGCGCGTCCGGCGCGGTGGTGTTGGGCGGATACGCTCCGCCCACCTTGATCTCGATGTCCGCGAATCCGCGCTTGTCGAGGTGCGCCCGCAGCTTCTTCAGGCAGTCGTCGACGGTCATCTCGGGCACCAGGCGGAAGTCCATCTTGGCGACCGCCTTGTGCGGCAGGACCGTCTTCCCGCCCGGCCCGGTATAGCCGCCCACCAGCCCCTCGATGTTCACCGTCGGCTGGGCCGCCAGCCGCTGCTGCGCCTCGTGGAAGCCGATGTCGCGCACCCAGCGCTTCACGCCGAGCTGCTTCTTGCGCATGTCCTCGCTCTCGCGTTGCGCCGCCACCTCGATCATCTTCTGCTCCGCGGCGGAGAGCGGCTTCACCCGCTCGAACCAGCCGTCGATCGCCGGGTCGACTCCGTCCGGCGTCACCAGCGTCTGCAGCGCCTGCACGAGGTGGAAGGAAGGGCTGTCCACCGAGGCGCGCAAGGAGGAGTGGATGTCCTTGGCCGGCCCGCGGCCCCACTTTTCGCCGCTGGACACCAGCTCGCACTCGATCACGCCCTTGGCGCCGAGGTTGACGGTCACCTCGCCGTCGAGGCCCTGGGCGGCGTACGGCATCCAGATGCCGGCGCACTTCGACAGCGCCTGCATCACCTCGGGCTTTCGCACCACCTGGAGGAAGTGCGGCGAGCCGACCTCCTCCTCGCCCTCGCCGACCAGCACGAGGTTCACCGGCAGCTTGCGGCCCGCGCCGCGGAACGCGTGGAGGGCCGCCAGGAACGATCCCTCGGGTCCTTTCTGGTTGACCGCTCCGCGCCCGACGATCGCCTTGCCGAGCCCCGGCTTCTCCACCACGCGCCCCTCCCACGGCGGAGACGACCACTCGGTCGGGTCGACCTGCTTCACGTCGTACATGAAGTAGAGGCCCAGGGTCTTCGGGGCCCCGGCGTCGTAGACGGCGAACACGCCGGGGTTGCCCTCGGTCTCGACCCGCTCGGCGCGCTGGAAGCCAGCGTCGCGCAGCAGGTCGATCAGGATCTGCGCGCCTTCCTGTCCGCCGACGTTCTCCGCGGCGATGGTCGGCTTTCCGATCCACTGCTGGATCCGCCGCACCGTCTCGTCGCGGCGCTTGCCGATCTGGTCGTAGATGGGGGCGAGGTCGTCGCGGGCGAAGGCGGGAACGGCGAAGGCGGCCGCGCCGGCGAGGCCAGCCTTCAGGATGGACCGTCGGGAATGCTCGTTCATGCGCCCCCTTCAGCCTGAAGGGAGCCCGCTGTCAAGCGCCGACCGGCGCGAGAGTGTTCCAGGCCGCGGGCAGGCGGCATTGAAAGGGGGTAAGCTAGGCGGGCAAGCGCCAGGCATCTCGGGGACGGCGGCTCGACGAAATGGCGGGGATGTCGCAGGCGTTGCTGTCGGGGGACGCCATGGCACATCAATTCCGGTTCTACAGGATGGGCGGATTGGATCAGGTCTCGCTGGAGACGGGCGAGGACCTCGCGCACCTGCGCGAGCTGGACCAGAAGCTCTGGGTCGCGTTGAGCTGCCCGGTCAAGGGCCTCGAGCTGTCGGAGCGGACGCTGGAACTGCTCGATCTGGACAAGGACGGGCGGGTCCGCGCCGAGGAGATCCTGGAGGCGATCCGCTGGTGCGGCGAGCGGCTCAAGGATCTCGGGTCGCTGATCCCAGCAGGCGACGGCCTGCCGCTGGAGGCCATCGACGACTCGAAGCCCGCCGGAAAGGCGCTGCTCGGAGCCGCGCGCCAGATCCTGGCGCAGCGCGGCCGCGCCGAAGCCACGTCGCTCACCGTGGCCGACGTCGCCGACGTGAGCCACGTCTTCGAGGGCACCCGCTTCAACGGGGACGGAGTGATCCCGGAGGAGGCCGCGGAGGCACCGGAGATCCGCCAGGTGATCGCGGACGCGGTCGCGTGCGTCGGCGGCGTCCCGGATCGCGGCGGGAAGCCCGGGATCGATCAGGCGAAGCTGGACGCCTTCCTCGGCGAGCTGATCAGTTACGCGCAGTGGGCGCGCAGCGGAGACGCGAGCCCCGGCGCGGCGGCCGGATTCGAGGCCACGCGCGCCGTCCGGGTGAAGGTGGACGACTGGTTCAACCGCTGCCGCATCGCCGAGTACGATCCGCGGCTGCTCGCCGCCGAGCCCACCCAGGGACCGCCACCGGAGCTGCAGAGCTTGCCGCTGGCGCGCGTCTCCCCGGGCGGTTCGCTCCCCCTGCTCGAGCACGTGAACCCGGCCTGGCTGGGAGCGCTGGCCACGTTCCAGAAGGTGGCCGTCGCGCCGGTCTTCGGAGCGAGGAAGACCGAGATCTCCGCCATCGACTGGGAGAAGCTGCAGCCCAGCTACGTCGCGTTCGAGACCTGGCTGGGCGCGAAGGCGGGGGCCGCGGTGGAGAAGCTCGGGCTCGCGCGGGTGGAGGCGATCCTCGCCAGCGAAGCGAAGGCGCGCATCGAGGCCCTCATCGCCGAGGACAAGGCGCTGGCCGCCCAGGCGGAGGCCGTGGCCGACGCGGTGCGGATGGCCCACTACCGGCGCGACCTGCACACGCTCTTGAAGAACTTCGTCAACTTCCGCGACTTCTACGACATGGACGCGGAAGCCGTGTTCCAGGCGGGGACCCTGTACCTGGACAGCCGCAGCTGCAACCTCTGCGTGCGGGTGGACGATCCGGGGGCGCACTCCACGCTGGCCTCGCTCTCGCGGATGTACATCGCCTACTGCGACCTGAAGCGCCCGGCCGGCCAGACGATGAAGATCGCCGCTAGCTTCACGCAGGGCGACTCCGACTACCTGATGGTGGGCCGCAACGGCGTCTTCTACGACCGCAGCGGGCGCGACTGGGACGCGACCATCGTGCGCATCGTGGACAATCCCATCTCCATCCGGCAGGCGTTCGCCGCGCCGTACAAGAAGTTCGTCCGGATGATCGAAGAGCAGGTGCAGAAGTTCGCGGCGGCCAAGGAGAGGGAGGCCGAGTCGCGGATGAAGGCAGCCGCCGAGACTGGCGTGACCGCGCCGCACACCGCGGGACCGGTCGACGTGGGCAAGATGGTGGGGATCATCGCCGCACTGGGCGTGGGCATCGGCGCAGTGGGCGCCATCTTCGGCGGATTCGTCTCCGGTTTCCTGAACCTGCAGCCCTGGTACGCGAAGCCGCTCGCGATCCTCGGCGCGGTCCTGGCCATCTCCGGACCTTCCATGCTGCTGGCCTGGCTCAAGCTGCGCCAGCGCACGCTCGGACCCGTGCTGGAAGCCAACGGGTGGGCGATCAACGGGCGCGTGCGGGTGAACATTCCGTTGGGCGCGGCGCTCACCGACCTCAAGACGTTGCCGGCGGGCGCGCGCCGGTCGCTCGACGATCCGTTCGAGGACCGCAAGGCGCGCAGTCGGCGCCGCCTGCTCTGGGCGGCCGCGGTGGTGATCGCCGGGGCCCTGGCCGCCGCGCGCATCTTCCACGTCTGGCCGTTCGCGAGGCGGCTGTTGCCCTGAGGTATGCTCCAGCCATGATCCGCTACTACGGCAAGCCCGGCTGAACGGGATGCATGAAGGCGCGGGAGTTTCTCGTGCGAAAGAAGCTGCAGGTCGAGGAGCGCAACCTGATCAAGCAGCCGCTCACCGCGGCCGAGCTGCGCGCGCTGGCGAAGAAGGCCGGCGGCGTGGATCAGCTCGTCGCTCCCAAGCGGCGGGCGGAGGCCGACGGGCTCTCGCTCTCGGGGGAGAAGCTGATCGCCTGGCTCGCCGAGGACGGCGCGCGGGTGCGGCGGCCGATCATCGAGGTGGAGGGCGAGCTGACCCTGGGATTCGCGGCGGACGCGCAGGAGAAGCTCGGCAAGCTACTCCCATGAGCATTCGTACTCGCAGACCATCTGGCCGCGCGAGCGGCACTGCGTCTCCCTGACCTGCGGGTTGCGCCCTCCGCAGAGCTCGATGGCGCGCTGGTGCCAGCCGACCACCGTCAGGCAGTCGCCCGGCGTGGACCGCGGCGCGCCGTGGGTGGTGAGCGTAGCGGAGGTGTCCGAGGTCTTGCGGTACGCGCGCCGGCCCTCGCCGTAGTAGTAGGCGTAGATCGTCTCCGACAGCGAGAGCAGGGCGTGGGGATCTCCCTCGCGCACGAACGCGCGCTGCGGGCCGCGCAGGTTCACCTCTGCCGAGGCGCGGCCCATCTCCAGGAACGCGCGCGTTGGATCGCCCGGGTGGAGCTCTTTCGCGATCGCCTGGTCGAGGCCCAGGTTGAGCGCCAGCGGGAAGGTCGCCGTCACCAGCAGGGTGCGCCGGAGCAGCTTCGCGTCCTCTTCGGGAAGGTGCCGGAGCACGCGCTCCCAGAGCGCCTCGCCTCCGCGGTCCAGGACGAACTTGCGCCGAGCCAGGATGACGTTTCCGCCCACGTGCGCCATGGCTTCAAAATAGCAGCAACCCCGGGGAACGCGGCACGTCCGCGGCGGAGGTGCGCGGAGCAACCACAGGAGCGCCGCGCGGCCCACTTGCTCTCACGATCTCCGGGCACCCGGAATTTCGCACTGCCCCGGGGTGCGTCGTAAAATTCGTCCGTGGCCCTCAGCGGAAACCTGTCGGAAACGTCGGTGACCGACCTGATTCAGTTCTACAGCATCAGCCGCCAGACGGCGGCGGTCACCATTGTCTCGCCCGCCGGTCCCGAACACGACGTGGTCGTGTTCATGGAGAACGGAGATATCGTCGACGCGCGCTTCGGAGAAGTGCGCGGCAGCGATGCCGTGCGCCGGGCGCTTCACCTGCGCGAGGGCGAGTTCCACGTCGACCTCAACGTCACCGCCCAGAAGCGCACCATCTTCGAGTCCTGCAACAAGCTGCTGCTCGAGACGATGGTGTCCGAGGACGAGGGGAAGAGCAGCGCGAAGAGCGCCCGCAACGGCGGGGGCGCGGAGGAGATCATGATTCCCAAGACGCACCCCGCGCCTGCGCGGCGGAGCTCGCCGATCCCGATCGTGATCGCCGCCGCCGCGGTGGCCGCCGCGGCCGTGGGCGGCGCGTTCCTCTGGCGCTCGCACCAGGAGGCCGCGGCGCTGGAGCAGAAGGAAGCGACGATCCAGGCCGCACGGCTGGCGGACGCGCGCCGGCCGCGGGTCCAGGGCGTGAGCGACACCGAGATCCTCTTCGGGATGAGCGCGCCCTTCTCCGGGCCCGCCAAGGAGCTGGGCCGCGCGATGAAGACGGGCATCGACATCGCTTTCGCCGCGGCGAACGAGGCGGGCGGAGTCCACGGGCGCAAGCTGCGGCTGATCGCGCTCGACGACGGATACGAGCCCGAGCGCACCCGGACGGTGATGAAGGACCTGGCCGAGAGCCGGACGGTCTTCGGGTTCATCGGGAACGTCGGAACTCCCACGGCCGAGGTGGCAGTCCCGTACACGCTGGAGAAGCGGATGCTGTTCTTCGGGCCCTTCACCGGCGCGGGACTGCTGC
Source organism: Myxococcales bacterium (assembly GCA_035635635.1). Classification (GTDB taxonomy): domain Bacteria; phylum Myxococcota; class Myxococcia; order Myxococcales; family 40CM-4-68-19; genus 40CM-4-68-19. The sequence continues at coordinate 45,553 of DASQAS010000185.1, forward strand.
GCCGGGACCCGCCCGACCGGTACGTCTTCAACTACCGCGCCAGCTACGCCGAGGAGACCGCCGCGACCGTGAAGTACCTGATCGGCATCCGCAACATCTCGCCGGACGAGATCGCTGTCTTCGCGCAGCAGGACGGCTACGGCGACGCCGGCTTCAACGGCGTGGCCAAGATGCTGCGCAAGTACAAGCGCAATCCGGACAAGGCCCTGCGCGTCGGGTACAAGCGGAACACCACCGACGTGGCCGAGGCGGTGGACACGCTGCTCAAGACCCGCCGGCCGATCCGCGCGGTGGTGATGGTGGCGACCTACAAGGCGGCCGCCAAGTTCATCGAGAAGATCAAGGCGGAGCGGCCGGACATCGTCTTCAGCAACGTCTCGTTCGTCGGGAGCCAGGCGCTGGCCGACGAGCTGATGAGCTACGGCGGGAAGGTGGCGGAAGGCGTGATGGTCACCCAGGTCGTTCCGCTGCCGCACAGCAGCTCGACCGCGGTGCTGCGCTACCAGGAGCTTTTGCCCAGGTACTCGCTGGGAGAGAAGCCAGACTTCGTCTCGCTCGAGGGCTACCTGGCGGCGAATCTGCTGATCGAGGGCCTGAAGCGCGCGGGCCGCGACTTCACCACCGAGTCGCTGGTCGACTCGCTGGAGGCCATGCGCGGGGTGGACCTGGGCGTCGGCGCGACCATGAGCTTCGCCATGAGCGAGCACCAGGCCTCGCACAAGGTCTGGGGCACGATCCTGGACGCCAGCGGGGCCTTCAAGATGATCGAGATGGAGTAGCGGACCCGCGCCGGGGGCCCGTCATTCTCCGGCGGCCACTTCGACGCAATCGGTGTGATCCAGCGGGAATCGCCGCCCCGTCCGCTCGTGCACCAGGACGCAGGCGCCCCCGCTCTTCACCAGCTGGAATCGCTCCGGCGGGGACAACTCGCGCCCCTGGATCCGCAGGCCTCTCGCGTCGCGGTGGGCCGCGCGCTCGATCACGAGCGTGCTCTCCGCCGTGAGAGCGTCGTCTGCCAGCGGCACCTTGGCACCGTTGAACGCCGCCTGCACCGCCGCCGCCAGCGACGCGCGGCTCTCGGGTGTCGGGTTCACGATCCGGGCGGGCACGGCGGATGCCATCACCAGGGCGGCGGAAAGGATCGCGATCATCGTCGCAGGATCCGGTTGGTCTGGAAGATCGACTTGAACACCCGCCCCTCCCCGGAGAGGCCGCCCGAGAGGAGAGCGCTGGAGGTCGGCGTCGGGCAGGTCGCGCTTTGCCGGTACGCGAGGGCCGCCGCGAGGCGCGCCTCGTTCACGTCGCCGAGCGCGTGACTGAAGTCGTCGGCCACCTTGCATCCCGCGAAGCTGCCCGTGGTGGTCGCGCCCGGAACGAAGCCGTCGCTGTAGTCGCCGAATCCCTTCGCGTTCACGCCCTTGAACTGGATGCTGAAGTACGTAGTGCCGCAGTTGTCCTCCGGATAGAAGCCGTACGGCTTGCCGCAGGTGGTCGAGCCGACCTGGATCACCTGGACGTTGGCGCCCGCAAGCCCGTTGAGCAGCGATTCACTCGCGGAGCAGGTTCCCGATCCGGTGAGGACGTAGGCCTTCGCCAGGTTCAGGGTGGGCAGGGCGAGTCCCCGCGAGAGCGAGAGTCCGACCGTGCTGGTGTGGAACGGCGTCGGCGAGATCAGGCTGCCGTTGACCGGGTTGTTCGATGGATGCTTGTCGTTGAAGATCGTCTGCTCGAAGATCTTCCCGTTGGTGTTCTGCGCCCCCGCGATCATGTAAGCGAGCTCGCTGGCGATGTCCAGGTAGCCGCCGCCGTTGTAGCGGATGTCGACCACCAGGTCGGCGATGCCCGCCGCCTTGAGCGCGGTGACGGCGTTGACCACTCCCTTCTCCGCGGTTGCCAGGTGGTCGTTGAAGAGCATGTAGCCGACCTTGCCGGTCGCCGTGTCGATGGTGTGCACGTTCTGCACCGGCGTGCCGGTCACGTTGGCGGAGGTCATGGTCACGTCGTGGGGCGTGGCGGAGCCCACGTAGAGCACCTGGAAGGTGTGCGTCTCGTTGATCCCCGCAGGGAACAGGCCGGCGTTGAGCTTGTCCACGTTGGTGCCGTTGACCACGTCCTCCCCGTCGACCGTGATCACTTCCACCCCGCGGGTCACGTTCTGGTTGGCGGCGGGCGAGCCCGGCTCGTTGTAGGCCGCCACCGCCTTGCGTGGAGGCCTGGTCGCGAGCAGCGCCCAGGTCACGCCGTACCCCGCCTGCACGCCGGTCTGCGAGAGCTGCTCCCACTCCGCCGTGTCCTGCCAGAAGTGGAAGCGATCCTTGTCGCTGCCCGACGCGGTCTTCTGCGTGGTCTTGAGGACGTTGAAGTAATCGGTGGCGGTCGCGTACTGCGATGGATCCGCGGCGGGCACTTCCGAGTACCAGAGGTAGGTGTCGTCGATAAACGCCTTCAGGAACTTCTTCTCGTCGTCGAGCGTCCCCTTCGCGTCCGGGTATCCGTTGCCCGTGATCGGGTCGACCCCTGACCGCGGATTGGCACACTTTGCGCCGAGGCCGCTCCAGGAGTTGTCGCCGGAGCACGAGGTGAGGATCGAGAACAGCACGGCGACCGGAATCCAGCGCATCTGTACCTCTGTACCCTCAGGGGGGAAATGCCTCGTCGTCGGTCCTAACAGGCAAGACGCCCGGCCACAACGAGGCATTCACCCCACCCTTCCGGCCAGGGTCCCGGATCCAATTGATGAACACTTGAATCCAGACATGTATTGACAGAGATACATTTGCTCGATACGGAAGCCGCCCATGGGGGCGGGATGAGCGCTGCTCCAGTTCCTGGAGGAGAACGACGCGCCGGTGCTGGGCCTGCGCGAGGGTGGCTTCCTCCGCGTGGAAGGCGCCGAGGTCCAGGTGGGAGGCACCCCCGGCGCGCGGGTCTTCCGCCGCGGGGCCGCGCCCGTCGAGGTGGCTTCCGGGACGCGGCTCGACCGGATGTTGCGGGAGGCAGCGCCGTGACGTTGGTGCTCAAGGGGAGCGACGTCCGCGCGCTGCTTGGCCTGGACGAGTGCATCGCTGCCGTCGAGTCCGCCTTCCGGCTCCATGGCGAGGGCGCCGTGCCGCCGCCGGGGGTGCTCGGGGCGCAGGTGCCGGGAGGCGGATTCCACGTCAAGACCGCCCTGCTGCGCGGCTACTTCGCCGCGAAGGTCAACGGCAACTTCCCGGAGAATCCGCGGCAGTCCGGCCTGCCCGCCATCCAGGGCGTGATCGTGCTCGCGGACGCCGCGCAGGGCCGGCCGCTGGCGGTGATGGATTCGATCGAGATCACCGTCCTGCGCACCGGCGCCGCCACGGCCGTGGCGGCCAGGCACCTGGCGCGGCCGGAGTCGCGCGTCGCCACCGTCTGCGGCTGCGGGCTGCAGGGCCGCATCCAGCTCCGGGCGCTGGCGCGCGTGCTGCCGCTCACCCGGGCCTTCGCTTGGGACGTCGATGCGGCGCGCGCCCGGGCCTACGCCGCGGAGATGTCCGCGAGCCTGGGGATCGACGTGACCCCGGCCGGCGAGTTGGGCGCCGCCGTCGCGGAGAGCGACGTCTGCGTCACCTGCACGCCGTCCCGCGTGCCGTTCCTGAAGGCCGCCTTCCTGCGGCCGGGAACGTTCGTGGCCGCCGTGGGCGCGGACAGCCCCGACAAGCAGGAGCTGGAGCCCGCCGTGCTCGCGTCCGTCCAAGGTGGTGGTGGACGTCCTCGAGCAGTGCGCGGCCATCGGGGAGCTGCACCACGCCCTGGAGAGCGGCGCGCTCTCCCGCGCCGGCGTGCACGCCGAGCTGGGACAGGTGGTCGCGGGACGCAAGGCCGGCCGGACGTCCTCGATGGAGATCGCGGTCTTCGACAGCACGGGCACCGCGCTGCAGGACGCCGCCGCCGCCGCCCTGGTCTACGAGAAGGCGCTCCGCGCCGGCGCGGGGACCGGAATCGCGCTGGAAGCCTGAAGTGGCTCCCTCACGCCCTCCGTTTGCGCCGGAAGTACTCGTACAGATCGTCCACCCTCCCCGGTCGTCCCTCGCCACGCCGCCGATTATCGTGCAAGCGTAGCGTCCGTCCAAGTCCGGTGGTGCAATTGCATCCAACGATGGCCGACATCTTCTGGTACTTCCTCAAGCTGGGCTGGCTCGCCTTCGGCGGCCCGGTCGGCCAGATCGGCCTGATGCACCTCCAGGTGGTCGAGCGGGAGAAGTGGATCGACGAGGAGGAGTTCCTCCGCGCCTTGAACTTCGTCCACGTGCTGCCCGGGCCCGAAGCGCTGCAACTCGCCATCTACATCGGCTACCGCAAGGGCGGCTACGCGGGCGGGGCGCTGGCGGGAGTGCTCTTCATCCTCCCGGGTTTCATCACGCTGACGGCGCTGGCGTACATCTACGTCCATTACGGCAAGACGCCCCAGGTGCTGGGCGTGCTCTGGGGCTTCCGGCCCGTCGGGCTCGCGCTGCTCCTCGCCGCGCTGGTCCGCATCTCGCGCGCCACCCTGAAAGGGCCGCTGCAGATCGGGCTCGCCCTCGCCGCCTTTCTCCTCTTCGCGTTCGGGCACGTCCCGTTCCTGATCGTGCTCATCGGCTGCGGCCTCGCCTTCCTCGGCTGGCGGAGGATGGCCCCGGCGGCTGCGGCCTTCGCCCTGCTGCTCCCGGGCCGCGCCGAGGCCGCCGGGGCGGCCGCGCAGCGCGTGCTCGACATCTCCTGGTTCTTCCTCAAGGTGGGCCTGTTCTCGTTCGGCGGCGCCTACGCCGTGCTCCCCTACATCCGCGAGGGCTCCGTCGCCACCCACGGCTGGATCACGGACCGCGAGATGATCGACGCGCTGGCGCTCGGCGAGACCACGCCGGGGCCGCTGATCTCCATCGGCATCTTCGTGGGCTACCTCGCCGGACAGGGCCCAGGGGTGCCCTGGCTGGGAGCGACTGCCGCCACCTTCTGGCTCTTCTTGCCCTCGTTCGTGTTCGTGCTCGGCGCGGCCCGGCACATGGACTGGTTGATCGCGAAGCCCGGCGTGAAGGAGTTCCTCCGCGGCGTGACCAGCGGGGTGGTGGGGCTGATGTTCGCGATCTCGATCCCGCTGGCGCAGGTCGCCTTCATGCCCTCGGGCTCGATCGACTGGATCACCATTGCGCTTGGCCTCGCAGCCTTCGCCGCCCTCACCTTCTGGAAGTGGCGCCTCAACGTAGTGGCCGTGGTGCTGGGCGGCGGCGCGCTGGGGCTCATCCGCGCGTTCGCGCCAGCGATTTTCGGTGGACCGCCTTGAGTCTTGCCGTCGACCATCGGAGATGGCGCGCTGCGTCTCCGATAGCGTCCGTGAGCGCATAACTCAGCGCGCATTGACTTTGGTCCTCTCCGACCTCTAGGCCTGCTCGCGTGGCGAACCGCCGCGCGGCGGCTACCTCTGCGCAACCAAAAGGGGCACTCCATGAAGAAGCTTCCGGGCACTCGGGAAGAGGATTCCTGGTTCAGCGAGGAGCAACTCGATCAGCTGGTGCCGGCCGAAGAGGACGGCGGACTCCGGTCTCCGATTCCCACCCAGATGGTCTCGAACGGCGAGTACATGCCGAACCCGCAGACCGAGGCGCAGAAGCGGGTCGAGCTCCGCATCCGCGAGCTCGCGGAGCAAGCCTCCAAGAAGCTCGGCGTCAGCCGGCGCAAGTTCCTCGCCAGCGGCGGCGGCATGGCGGCCGCCTTTATCGCGATGAACGAGGCGCACGGCGCCGAGTACTTCAAGGTGAGCAAGGAGGAGATGTTCGAGCCCGAGGCGCACGCGAAGAATGCTCC
>DASQAS010000186.1:0-25489 GCA_035635635.1 Myxococcales bacterium
AGGGTGTCCCCGAATCTAGTGTTCGCGCGACGTGAGGCAGCCGACGGAGATGTAAACGCGCGGGCAGCCGGCGGGAGCATGGCTGGGCCGCCGCAAGTTCACAAACCGCCGGGTCGTCAGGGAAGTGAAGCCATGGTGCCGCGTTCGCGGTTTGTGCATGTCCGAAGCGGCGGCCCGGCCATGCTCCTGCCGGCGTCACAGCACTTTCGGGGACACGATCGACACGCTACGCAACCTCCCATGCCAAGTCCGTCGCGCGCCGGGTTCAAGGGGATCTCGTCTCCCGCTCCGATCCATTGGCCCGGCTCTTCTCGTTCCGGTAGCGGAGGAAGACGGACGCCGCGTAGCTGCCGAGGACCACGCTCGTCACGACGTACGCCGCGATCACGAACTCCCAGCCGCCCTGGACCGTTCCGCTCATGGCGCGCCTCCCGGAGCGGAAACGTCGCGCTCCGCCTTGGCCTGCGGCGGCGGCGGCGCCAGCTCGCCCCGCAGGCGGAACGCCGCCACGCGCGTGCGCAGCGCGACCAGGCCCGCCCAGAGGAACAGGATGCCAAACGCGTTGATGCGCAGCGGCCAGTGGAACGCCTTGGAGACCGTGGCCGGCGTGGACTGCGCCTGGTGCAGCGAGTTCCACCACTTCACCGAGAAGTAAACGATGGGCACGTCCGCGAAGGCGACGATGCAGGCCACCGAGGACCAGACGGCGCGCTTCACCGGATCGTCCACCGCGTTCCGCAGCGCCAGGATGCCGCCGAAGGCGAAGACCATCACCGCGGTGGTGGTGAGGCGCGGATCCCAGTCCCACCAGACGCCCCAGGTCGGCTTGGCCCAGATCGCCCCCTGCATGCAGAGCAGGAGCGAGAGCACCACGCCCATTTCCATCGCCGCTTCCAGCCGGTTGTCCCACTTCCAGGCGTTGGTGATGAGAAAGGCGACCGCGCAGACGAAGGCGAAGGTGAGCGCGAGCATCGCGTTCCAGGCGGTGGGAACGTGCACGTACATGATCCTCTGCACGTCGCCCATGAAGATCTCGCCGGGCGCCTTGAAGAGGCCCCAGAACGAGCCGGCGAGGAGCAAGGCGATGCCTGCGGCGATCAGCGCCTGGGGCGTGCGACTCTGTGCGGACGTCTTCGTCAATCTTCCACCACCCGATCGAAGAGGAGACCGCCGAGGGCCCAATGTATCACCGCGAACGCCGCGAGCAGTGTGGCCCATGGACGCACCTGGCCCATCGGGTCGCCCAGGATCAGAAGCGAGGTCGCCTTCACCGCCGCGAGCAGCACCGGCACGACCAGCGGGAAGAGCAGCAGCGGCAGAAGAGTTTGCCGCCCGCGGATCTGCGAGGTCATCGCCGCGTAGAGCGTGCCAGGGGCGGAAAGCCCGGCCGTTCCCAGCACGATCACTCCGAAGAGCGCGAGCAGCCGAAGTGTGCCGGCATCGTAAAGCACCACCATGATCGGAACGAGCGCGCATCCCAGTAGCGCGAGCTGGGCCCAGTTGGCGATCGCCTTCCCGTAGTACAGCGCTCGCGCGCTTGCCGGCAGAAGCAGCAGGCCCTCGAGCGCTTGCTCCTCCATCTCGCACTCGAAGCTCTCCGCCAGAGACAGCGTGGACGCGAGCAGCAGGCCCAGCCAGAGAAAGCCCGCGGCATGCTGCCGCAGCGCGAGCGAATCGGGCCCGATGGCGAAGCTGAAGAGCAAGAGCGCCGAGGCGCCGAAGGCGAAGATCGCCACCACCTGCGCGCGCCCCCGCCACTGGAGCAGGAAGTCCTTCCGCAGGGTGACCAGGAGGGCCGTCACGATCCCTCCGCGAGCCCGGCCTCGTCCGACTGGGACGCCGGCATTCCCGAGACGGGCCCTGCGTAGATCAGATGGCCCGCGTCCAGCACGAGCGCCCGGTCGCAGAGGCCGCGTCCCCGCGCGACCAGGTGGGTGGCCATCAGCACCGTCGCTCCGTTCCGGCGGAGCCGCTGCAGAAGTCCGTCGACCATCGAGAAGCCCGGCGGGTCGAGGTGACCGTAGGGCTCGTCCAGCAGCAGCACGCGCGCGTCCTGTTGAAGAGCCCTGGCCAGCGAAAGCCGCTGGCGCATGCCGGCGGAGAACGTCTGCACCAGGTCGTCGGCGCGGTCGCCCAGGCCGACCTCGTCCAGGCGCTCGAGCAGCACAGGCCGGGATGCATCGGTTCCCAGGAAGCGGGCGGCGACGGCCATGTTCTCCAGCGCGGTGAGGGGCTCGTACAGGTGCGTGCGATGCCCGAGCAGGGCGGTCAGCCTGCGCGCCTGCTCGCGCTCGCGCGAGACGTCGTGACCGTGGATGCTCACGCTCCCCAGGTCGGGCCGCAGCGCCGTCGCCAGCACGCGCAAGAGCGTGGTCTTGCCCGAGCCGTTCCGGCCCGTGACCATCACCAGCGCGCCTGCGGGCACCTCGAATCCCACGCCGCTCAACGCCCACCGGCGTCCGTAGCGCCGGCTGACGCCGGCGGCTGCCACCGCGATCATCCCGGCAACTTACCCCGACGGTGCGCGAAACCGAACGAGCTCATTTGCACGCGGAGAAGCTGCGGCTGCTGTGGCACGCCGTGCAGCTCACCTGGGTCCAGTTCACGCCCCAGGGCCGGCTGCCGGCGTTCATCGTGTTGTGGCATACGAAGCAGGCCGGAACGCCGTTCTTCGTCTGGTTCACCCGGTGATTGCCGGAAGTCACGTCGAAACACAGCGAGCTGTGCGTCGCGATCGGCATCACCAGCGGGTTCGTCCAGGTCTTCGTCGCGATGGTGCCGGCATGGCACTTGAGGCAGAGGCCGTTGGTGCTGACCGTCGCGGCCTGCGTGCTGGTGTCGAACGAATAGCCGAAGCCGATCAACGTCGTGGTGGCGGCCGGCGTGGTGTGCTTCGCGTTCACGCCGCCCGCGTCCACCGACGACGCGCCGTTGTTGTGGCACCGGACGCAGCCGATGGTGCTGACGTCGGCCGGCGTGCTCGAGCTCGTATGGCAGCTCAGGCAGGGGGCCACGCCGCTCCTGTGCACGTCGGAAGCCATGATCGGGAAGTCCGCGGAGTGATCGAACGGCCCGATGTCGCCGTCCATGTGGCACCGCAGGCAGGCAGCGTCGCTGTACGCATACGTTCCGGAATAACCCGCCCACGACGTGCCGAGATGGTTGGACGAGGTGGCCGGCTCGACGTGACAGCCGGTGCAGCGCTGCGGCTTGGTGAAGTCCGCAGCCCACGGCTTGTCGGTCCGCAACGCGACATGGCAGCCGAGGCAGCTCTTCTGGTAGTGCGCCTCGCCGCTGCCGATCAGGAAGGGCGCATGCGCCGGCGCGGGCGGGGAGTGTGGGCGCGTGATCGTCACCGGAACGGTGGAATCGGCATGGCAGGTCAGACAGAGGGTCGAGGTCTTGTACGTCGCGTCGGGTGAAGCGTAGGTCGCCGGCAGGTCCGCGACGGCGACGTGCAGGGGTTGCATCGCGGCCGAGGTGTGGCACGAGGTGCAGTCGACCTTGGTCCGGTCCGAAGCATTGGTATGGCAGCTCGTGCACTGGATGGTGCCGGGGACGTGCATCGCCTGCGCGCCGATCGCGTGGATCTGCCCGGCGGCGATGGGGAAGTTGCGGCGGTGATCGATGGAACCCTGTCCGACTCCGTCCGTATGGCAGCCGTAGCAGGACTGGCTGTCGTACGAGTAGCCGCCGATCGCAGCGTGGATGGTTGCGGTGGGCGCCTGCAGATGGCAGCCCACGCAGTCGAAGTTCCGGAAGGAGTTGGAGGTGCCGTGGCAGGTGTTGCAGTCCGCGGCGTGCGGTCCCGTCACGATCGGGAAGTAGGCGCTGCTGTGCTGGTCGCGCGTCGGCTGCGTCAGCCAGCTGACGTCAGGCGCGGGCGAGCAGCCGGCGAGGGCAGCTGCGGCCGCGATCAGGAATTGGCGGAGCCGGGGCATCTCGGCCTGAACCTCGCTGTGGATCTGGCGCGAAGAGCTCGGAGGATGACCGCACGAGTGTAGAGGCCGGTCAACGGCCGCCCGTGCGCAGGTCCCGCACTTGCGGCGCGCCGGTGCGGCGATGGCCCGGCGGGAGCGGTCCTGTGGTGCGGTCTCCACTGCCGTGCAATCTTGCGTGAGGAAGCTACCGACCTCAGAACCGGCCAGCCAGCGCGAGGTCGAAGGAGCCCGCCAGCAGGCTGCGCGCGGCCAGGGGCTGCGTCCCCGGCGTACCACCGGCGCGGCCGAGCGCGGTCAACCTCAAGGCCACGAAGGGTCCGAGCTGCGCGCTCAAGCTCGCCGACGCTCCCAGCTCGTCCTCGGCCAACGCGGTCAGCCCGCGGGTCCGGTACCAGAAGACGCGCAGCAAGCACTGCAGCCCGCGCGGGCGCCGAGTGAGGATTTGCATCCACGCGGTGTGACCCCCGGACCAGCCGTCCTCGAACAGGTATCCCGCGGAGGCGCCGCCCACTTCCCCGAACAAGCGGGGCAGCCCGATCTCGGGACCGGCGAAGCGGCGCGAGAATCCGGTGGGATCCTCGGCCATGCCCGAGGTTGCCGCGAGGTTGAGCCAGGGGACGACGTCCCAGCGGGCGGTCACGTCCGCATGCCTGGTCACGCCCCCGAGATTGATCACCCCCGGACCGTCGGCCTCCGGGACCGATGAGCCCTGGAAGCGGAATGCGCCCATCAGCGAGAATTTCTCGAGAGGGTGAAAGCCGAGGTCCGCGCTGAAGGAATCGAGCAAGGTCGACGCGAACTCGGGCTTCGCAATGCGCCCCTGGATACCGAGATCGAAGATCTTCCCGAGCGACATCTGCTCGAGTCCCTCCAGCTCCAGCCGCCTCCCCAACTCGGGGCTGTTCACGTAGGCGAGGCGGAATTCCTCGCGCGCGTAGCGGACCGTCGAATGGGTGTCGCCGACGCTCTGGAACGCGAGGTAGGCGCCCCCAGTCGAGCGATCGAAGGCCGGCGAGGTGGTGCTCGGGTCGGGCACTGCGCCGCCGAAGACGCCGAACTCCACGTTGCCCTTGGTGCGCCAACCAGCCTGCACCCCATCGACGATGGTGGCGCCGGGCGCAACCCAGGGACGGATGCGTCCGAGCGCGACCGCCAGTCCACTCGGGGGCCTGCGGACCAGCTCCGCCTCCCAGACGTACAGTTGCCAGTTGTCGTCAGGTCTGGCCACGGCGGGTCCGGATCGCGTGCTCCAGTATCGTGCGCTCAGGTCGGCGAAGAGCGAGAAGCCGCCCCCCACCGGAGCGCCCCGCACCGCCGCGTCCAGCCGCTCCTGGTGCCAGGGCCCCACGCCCGTTGCCGCCCAGGTGAAGTAGCCGAGTTGCACGTCGGTCTTTCCCGAGAGGAGCGTGGGCCGCGCCGCTCCCCGGAAGTCGACCTTTTCGAACGTCGCGTTTTCCAGCGTGCGGCGGCGCCGGGCAGCTTCGGCGTCTGCGAGCGGGCCGGCGCCGGTGCGCGCGGGCGTTGCCTCCGCCGGCTCCGGACGGGCATCGAGCGGAAAGGTATCGCCGGGACGGCCGTTGCCGAGGCAAGTGGCATGGGTCTCCGAAACGACCTCGACCCGGCAGGTACCGGCCGCCTTCTCTCCACGGCGAAGCGCGAGCACCGCCCCGGGGGCGAGGCCGTCCCGCGCTCCGGCGTCGAGGTAGAGGCGGCCCGCAGTCGCGTATTCGACCCCGCCGGCGGTCCGCTGGGCGGAGGCGGGACGGGAGAGGAGACCGAGCGCGAAAGCCACGGCGAGCGCGAGCGTCGATCTCATCGGAACCTCCGCTGCCGTTTCAGCGAGGTCACCGTGAACTGGTGGCACTCGTAGCACTTGCGGGGCTTGAAACACTGGAACCCCGCCACGTTCTGATGCACCTGCGTCATTGGGTTGGGGCAGGAATGGCAGCGGATGCAGTCCGCCGTGTTCGTCGCGCAGGCGCCGGTGGGAAGCGTGCCCGTCAAGCTGGTGTGGCAGCCCAGGCAGGGGATGCCGGCGTGCGGCCCGGGCGCGAGCTGGAAGCAGGCGTCGTGCGCGGGGAACCGGCCGGACTGGAACGACCAGGGATTGTGGCAGTCGCGGCAGGTGGTCGGGAACCCGGCCGCGACGTGGTCGATGGAGATCGTCGCCGCACGCGCGTAATCGGCCTGGTGGCAGGTGAAGCAATCCACGGTCGCCCGGGTGAACCTCCGGTCCCGCTGATCCAGGTGGCACTCCTCGCACGGGATCGCGGCGTGGCGGCCGGTGAGCGGGAAGTTCGTGCGCCGGTGCGCATCGGGGTCGAACTTGCTGCGCCAGGATTCCTCGTCGTGGCAGGTGGCGCAGCGCGTGCCGAACTCGCCCGTGTGCACGTCGCGGTGGCAGGCCGAGCAGCTGGTGGGCACGGCCGTGCTGAAATCGGCGGAGGCATGACAGCCAGAGCAGCTCGCCAGGGAATGTCTGCCGCGGAGCGGGAAGCCGGTCTGTTCGTGGTCGAAGCTGACCCGCCTCCAGTTCTCGGTCGAATGGCAGCTGGCGCAGCCGGTGCCCTTCGGGCCGTGGCCGGAGACGATCATCCTTGCGGCCTCCTGCGCGCTGCCTGGGGCGCCAGCCGCGGCAACGCGACCCGACGAGGCCAGGACGATGGCAAGCAACGCGATCCTCACCGCGTGAGCCCTCCGAAGGCGCCCTTGTGCACGTCCACGTGGCAGCCCTCACAGGTGGTAGGAACGCCGCGATACCGGCGCGTCTTGACGTGGTACGCGACGAAGACCTCTGGGTGGCAATTGGCGCACGCAACCGACGCGTGCTTTCCGGAGAGCTCGAACGACGTGAACGGCGGCGCGTGCAGGAACGAGATCTCCTGCCAGGTCGTGGCGGCGTGGCAGCGGGTGCAGTCGGTCGAATTCGTTCGCGTGCCGGCGAACTGGCCGAGGTGGACGTCGGCGTGGCAGGAGCCGCAGATCCGCAGGACGGTGGCATACTGGACAACCCCGCTCGCGTCGGGAACGTGACAAGCAGCACAGGTCGGGCCCTTGTGGCCGCCGGTGAGCGGGAACCGCGTCTCCTTGTCGTGATCGAATCGCACCTGCGACCAGGACGCCACCTGGTGGCAGTCGGCGCAGCCGGACTCCTGGACGTGGATCTGGAACTGCCCCTTGTGCGGGTCCGCATGGCAGGTATCGCAGCGCGACAGGTTTCCCGGCGGATGGAACTGCGCCAGGCTGATCACGGCTTTGCGCTTGCGCTGCTCCAGCCAGGCGCGGAGCGGGGTCGCGCGAGGCTCGAGCTTCGGGTCAGGGGCATGGCAGAGCTGGCAAGCGACGGCCTCGTGCGCTCCCTGCAGCGGCCAGGACTTGTGGTCCTGCGCCTCGTACCTCGTCGGCCGGAATCCCTGGACGGTGTGGCACCGGTCGCAGGCGGTGTACGAATCGCCCGCCTTCGTCAGCTGCCCGAGATGGGCATCGACGTGGCAGGCAGTGCAGGTGTCGAAGACCAGGCCCTTGAAGACCGCCTTCTTGCCGGGGAACGGGCCGTGGCAGCTCTTGCAGGAGACCTCGGCATGCGCGCCGCGCAGCGGAAACCGCGTCTTGTCGTGGAAGGCGCGCTGGCCGCCGACGCCCTTGAGCACCAGCCATCCCTCCAGGCCGTGGCAGCTCTCGCACTTCTGCCCGAAACGGTTCTTGTGCGGGTCCTTGTGGCAGTCCGTGCACTTCGCATTCGCGACGGGCTTGAACCGGGAGAACACCCCCGACAACGGGGCGGGGAAGTGGGCCCGGCTGGACTTCGGGTCCTTCTCGCGCTTGTGGCAGCCGATGCACTCGACGTCCGCGTGCTTGCCCTCGAGCGGGAAGCTGGTGCGCGCGTGGCTGAACTTCGGCGCCGGTTTCCAACCCTTCTCGTCGTGGCAGTCCTTGCACGACTTCTTCAGCTGCCCCCGGTGCTCGTCGAAGTGGCAGGACGAGCACTGGTTCGCCACGCCCAGGTAGGTGTCCAGCCGCGGAAACTTTTTCTTCAGCTCGCGGATCGACGGATCGACAAGCATCTTGCCCTGGTGGCATTCGTCGCACTTCAAAGGCGCGTGCTTGCCCAGCAGCGGGAAACCGGTTCGCTTGTGGTCGAAGGCAGATTTCCCTCCCTTTCCCCAGTCGACCAGCGCGAAATCCCGCCCCTGGTGCTCGTGGTGGCAGTTGTTGCAGCTGCGCTCGCTGTCGGAGAGCCGGCCGTGCAGGCCGTGGCGCTTCGCCACCCGCTCCTTGATCTCCTCGTGGCAGTCCATGCAGCGGTCGGCGGAGAGCTGGCCTCCGGGGGCGTGGCACTTGGTGCAGTTGGCGAGGCCTTCCAGGTTCTGGTGCGGCTTGGCGAGCGGTCCCGGCGAGAAGACGTCGGCCTCCGCGGCGGTGGCGAGCGACCACGCCGCGAGCCAGGCGATGCGCACGCCGGAGCGCCGCATCCGTTCAGCGCCTCCACCCGTAGCCGAGGTAGAGCGACACCGCGATGTGCGCGGCGATGGCCACCACCAGGAAGCCGGCCAGCGAAGCGTGGAAGAAACGCCAGGTCCTGAGCAGCCGCTTCAGGCTCTGGTAGAACCGGATCTGCCTGCGGATGCCGCACAGCCGCCTGTACCCGTCGCGGAACTCCAGGTAATGCTCGTGGTCGCTGAAGTGGAAGCGCGCCCTGAGCAGCCGCAGCCGGACGGCCAGCCAGCTGAAAGGCATGCGCAGGAACATCCCGACGAGCGATCCCGGCTGCACCGGTGCGGTCACCGCCGCGAAGATCCGCTGGAGGAATTCAGGGTTCCCCGAGTCCGCCAGCATCGGCTCGAGCCGCGCCTTCATCCGCTCCCACCGCCCGAGCAGGTCGGAGAACTCCATCTCCTTGCCGCCGTACGACGGGACGAGCCCGTAGATGAACCGGCCGACGATGCCGGTGAGCACCACGATCAAGAGCGCCCCGGCCGTGCCGGTGGCGAGCTGGTTGTTGGACTGGAAGGCCGCGTGGAAGGCGATGACCAGCGGGCTCATGAAGCCCACGAACATGTGGAAGTCCAGCCAGTCGCGGATCTTCCCGGCGCCGGACATCGCGCGCCAGCGCTTGCGGAGCGGGTACAGGAAGTTGAGCAGCATGACCGCGGTGGCGCCGATGCCGACGCCGTGTCCCCAGCTCCCCGCGGGACGGAGCGTGGCGTGCAACGGGGAGCGGAGGCGCTGCGGGCGGGTGAGGAGGTAGTAGTCCCAACCCTTGACGGCCAGCCAGACCAGGATGGATAGCCCGGTGATCAGGTACCCGATGTGCTTGCGCCGCCTGGACTTCTCCTCCAGCTCTTCCCTCGAGAGGCCCGCGCGCAAGGCGAGGGCCTGCTTGGGGCGGGCGCTTCCCAGTTCCTCGCCGAAATGCTTCTTGAGCGTGATCTTGGAGCGGGCCAGGAACTCCAGTGGAAGGTCGCCACCGATGCTGACGATCACGAAGTCGTTGGGCAGCACCACAGGCGACCCGGACATGGTCAACACCACCACTTCTTCCAGGATCTTGTTGACCTCCGAGCTCATCAGGGCCCGGATGCGGCGCTGACCGATCAGCTGCTGGATCTTCTCCCGGTTCGCCTGGCGCGCCCGGCCGAACTCCTCGCCCCGGTAGGAGATGGTCACCTCGGCGTCGCTCTGCTCCGCGAGTTGGATCGCCGCCTCGATCGCGGCGTCGCCGCCGCCAACGACCAGCACCCGGCACCGCTGGTACTGGTCGGGGTCGATCAGCCGGTAGGCCACCTTGGACAGCTCTTCTCCCGGAACGCCCAGCTTCCGCGGGGTGCCGCGGAGGCCGGTCGCGAGCACCACCTTGCGAGCGCCGAGCGTGCCCTTGCTCGTGACCACGCGGAACCGCCCGTCGTCACCTTCGATGCTCTGGACGGTGACGCCTTCGTCCACGTGGACCCGGGCCTTCGCGAGCACGCTCTTCCAGACGCCCAGCAACTCCTCCTTGCTGATCTGCCTCTTCCGGATCTTGCCGTAGAAGGGGATCTCGACCGGCTCGGTCATCACCACCTTCTGGCGCGGGTAGTTGGCCACGGTGCCGCCGAGGGTCCCCTGCTCGAGCACGCGAAAGGACCGCCCGGCGGCCTTCAGTCCCAGCGCGGTCGCCAGCCCCGCAGGTCCTCCGCCCACGATCGCCACGTCCACCTCTCCGCGGGCCATGGCGGTGCGCGGCGCGATCCGTCCCAGGCGTTCGCTCACCTGGATTCCTTGGGTCAGCGCGTTCTTGATCAGACCCATTCCCCCCAGCTCGCCGACGATGTGGACGCCGCGGCGGCTGGATTCGAAGTACTGGTCCACCATGGGAAGGTCGACGCCGCGCTCCTGGGTGCCCACCACCAGCCGGATTGCTCCGACGGGGCACTCGGCGGCGCAGCGGCCGTGGCCGACGCAATGGTCCGCCTGGATCAGCCGCGCAGCGCCGTTGACGATGCCGAGGATGTCGCCCTCGGGGCAGGACTTCAGGCAGGTGAGGCTCCCGATGCAGATGTCGGGATCGATCACCGGGTGGAGCGACAGCGGCACGCGCGGTTCGTGGCGGGCCACTTCTTCCATGGCGCGAGCCGCGGCTTCGTGCCGCCTGCCCCGCCGGCGCACCTGCGCGATCGCGAGGATCAGCGCGACGCCACCTGCCGTGGCGAGGACTTGCGTGCCGAGATCCAAGCGTCCCTCCGCGTCGGCACCGGCCGCTTGCTCGGACGGTCCTCGACGATAGGTCCCGTCCGGGGCGCGGTAAAGGTTCCGTCCAGAGGGAAGGCAGCGTCACGCAACCCTTCCCGTGGCGCTGTTCAGCCTGCTGCGCGCGCGAGGCCGCAACCCCTCCGAAGCACGGGCTCGACGAGTGGGCGCATGTGTCGCCTGCCGGGGAAACGGAGAGGCTGCTGCCGAGAAGGAGGGCTCCCGGGGCGCTCCTCCTCCCATCGCGCTCCGCCAGCACCTGGAAAATTACCGGCGGCGATGTGCGCCGCGCCCGGATCCGATCTCTGTGGTTCGGAAGCCCCTACAAGGTGTTAGATTCGGTGATGGTGCGCAGCGCCCGCACAGACGCCGGACGGGGAAGATGACGGAGGCGGGAAACCCGACCGCCGACGCGCGGTTGCGCGCCGGCAAGACGAAGTGGTTCGCGCTCGGGGCGCTGGCCGCCGCGGCTGCCGCGTTCCTGGTGATCGCCATCGGCGGAATCGGCGAGAACCTGGTCTACTACTGGGGACCCAAGGACCTGCGCGCCGCCGGCTCCAAGGCGGTCGGCGCGACCATCCGCCTGGGCGGGCAGGTCGCGGTGGGCTCGGTGAAGCGGGGCGAAGGCGTCTCCAACCTCGAGTTCGACGTGACCGACGGCACGGCGCTGGTCCACGTGGTTTCCCGCGGCGTTCCGCCGCAGCTCTTTCGCGACCGCATCGGCGTAGTGGTCGAAGGCACCATGACCAAGGACGGCAACTTCGAGAGCCGCCGGCTGATGGTCTCGCACGACAACCAGTACCGCGCTCCCGCCGATCGGAACGTCGACATCAAGGAGTTGATGCGCTCGACGGAAGGGCTCGAGGACGCTCCGCCGCCTGCCGCGGTGGCGGGATCGCGCCCGCAGTAAGGTCAATGCATGATTGCCACTCTCGGTCGCACGCTGATCCTTCTCGCCCTGCTCGCCGCCAGCGCCGGCGCGCTGGTGGGCTTCGCGACCGGCGCGCGTCCGGGCGCGGTGGCCGGCTGGCGCTGGACGCGACGGCTCGCGTACGCCTTCGCGGCCCTCATGGTCCTCGCCAACCTGACCATGGAGTACGCGCTGCTCACCCACGACTTCAGCGTCAGCTACGTGGCGCACGTCGGGTCGCGCTCGGTGCCGACCTGGGTGTCGATCGTCAGCCTCTGGTCGTCGCTCGAAGGCTCCATCCTCTTCTGGGGCCTGGTGATGGGGATCTACGTCGCGGTCGCGACCTTCCGGCACAGGGACGACCATCCCGAGTACATGCCGTACGCGGTGGGCGTGTGGCTGGCTTGCGGCGCCTTCTTCAGCTTCCTGCTCGCCGGACCGGCGCAGCCGTTCGCGGCGGTGGCCAACCCGCCGGTGGACGGTCCCGGGCCGAACCCGCTCCTCCAGAACCACTACTTGATGGTGATCCACCCGCCGTTCCTCTACTCGGGCTACGTCGGGATGACCATCCCGTTCGGGCTGGCCTGCGCCGCGCTGCTCGTGGGCCGCCTCGGCCACGACTTCATCCGGCCCCTGCGGAACTTCCTGCTGCTGTCGTGGATCTTCCTCACCGTGGCCATCGTGCTGGGCGGCTGGTGGGCCTACGAGGTGCTGGGCTGGGGCGGCTACTGGGCGTGGGACCCGGTGGAGAACGCGTCGTTCCTGCCTTGGCTCACGGCCACCGCCGCGCTGCACTCCGCGCTGCTGGTCGAGCGCAAGGGCGTGCTCAAGGGCTGGACGACGACGCTGGTGATCGCCACCTACCTGCTCACCATCCTGGGCACCTTCATGACCCGGTCGGGCGTGTTCAACTCGGTCCACTCGTTCACGCAGAGCGCGATCGGTCCCACCATCCTGGTCTTCCTCGCCGCCGCGCTGATCTTCTCGGTGGTGCTGCTCACGCTGCGGGTCGACACGCTCTCCGCGGAGGGCCGGCTGGAGACGGGAGCGTCCCGCGACATCGCCTTCCTGGTGCAGAACCTGCTCTTCGTGCTCTTCACGTTCACCGTGCTGCTCGGCACCGTCTTCCCGCTGGTGGTCGAGGCGGTGCGCGGGGTGCAGATGAGCGTGGGCCGGCCGTACTTCGACCGGATGTCCGTGCCCATCGGCGTGGCGCTGCTCTTCCTCATGGGCGTGGGTCCGGCGCTGCCGTGGGGACGCGCCGGCCGCGAGCAGCTCAGGTCCGCGCTGTTGCCGCCGGTCGTGAGCGCGGCCCTGCTCACCATCCTCGGCGTCGTGCTGGGCGTGCGCAACGCGTGGACCCTCCTGGCGCTGGCGTTCGGCGGCTTCACCGCCCACGTCACCGTCGGGGAATTGCTGCTCCCGGTGCGCCAGCGGATGCGCGCCCATGGCGAAGGGGCGCTGGAAGCGTTCCGCCAGGCGCAGGGCCGGGGGAGGCGCAGGTTCGGCGCGTACATCGTCCACGCCGGAGCGGTCGTGGTCATCGCGGCCGTCGCGGTCTCCAGCACGATGGGAAGCTCGAAGGAGGTCCAGCTCGCCCGGGGCGAGACGGCGACCATCGGCGGCTACACGCTCACCTTCGTGAACGCCGAGCGGATTCGAGAGCCTCACCGCGAGTCGGTGCGCGCGCGGATGGAGATCCGCAAGAACGGCCACGAGGCCGGCTGGCTGTATCCGCGCATGAACCAGTACGAGAACCAGCGGGAGCCGATCGGATCGCCCGCGGTCCGCACGGGCCTCGCCGAGGACCTTTACGTCTCGATCCACAACATCGACGTGGAGGCCGGGAGCGTCGGCCTGTTGATCCTGATCAACCCGATGGTCTGCTGGATCTGGATCGCCACCGCGGTGATGGCGCTCGGAGGATTGGTGACGCTGATCCCGTCGGCGCGCGGAGCCGCCGCGGCCGCCCGGGTCGAGGCGAGCACGGCGCCTCTCTCCATCGAGGGATCCAGCTGATGCCGACCGCCGCTTCCAGCGAAGCCGCCCCTCCGCGGTCCTCGCGGATCAACAAGCGCGTGCTGGTGGCCGGCGCGGCCATCGTGCTGCCGCTGATCGCCGTCCTCGTCGCGAACCTCGGGCGGGATCCGCACATGGTCCGCTCGCCGCTGGTGGGCCGGCCCGCTCCTCCGTTCTCGCTCCAGCCGGTCGGGGGAGGCGCGCCCGTCCGCCTCGAGTCGTTCCGCGGCAAGCCCCTGGTGATCAATTTCTGGGCGACCTGGTGCGTGCCCTGTTTCGAGGAGCACCCGGCGCTGACCGCGGCGGCGCGCGGGCTGCCCGACGTCCAGTTCCTCGGCGTGGTTTACGAGGACGAGGAGGCGCGGACGCAGGCGTTCCTGAAGGAGCGCAGCAGCGCCTATCCCTCGGTCATGGATCCGGACGGCAGGACCGCCATCGCCTACGGCGTATTCGGCGTTCCCGAGACCTTCTTCATCGACGCGGAAGGTCGCATCGTCGAGAAATTCGTCGGCCCGCTGCAGCGGAGCACCATCGCCGAGCTGGTTGCGCGCGCCCGCGGGGGACGCCCGTGACCCGGGTGGCGCTGCTCTCGATCGCGCTGCTCTCGCTTCCGGCGATGTCCGCCCCGGCGGAGCCGCCGCCGTCCGCTTCCCGCGCCGGCGCTCCGCGCGGGGCGCCGCTCTCCGGGCCGGAGCTCGATGCCCGGACCGACGAGGTGGGCGCGCTGTTGCGCTGCCCGGTCTGCCAGGGCCTCTCGGTGTCGGACTCGCCGTCCTCCATGGCCCGCAACATGAAGGCCGAGGTGCGCGACAAGCTCGCCGCCGGATACGACCAGGAGCAGATCCTGGCGGACTTCGAGCACTCGTACGGCGAGTTCGTGCGGCTGAAGCCGACCCTGCGGGGGGTGAACTGGCTGGTGTGGTTCGGTCCCCTGCTGGCGCTGATCGCCGGAGCGGCCCTGATCGCGTCGAAGCTGAAGCGGTCGGGGTCCGGGCCCGACGCTCTGCCGGCGCCGCGGTCCGCCGCGGCGGTGGACGTCCCCGATCGAGGCACGCTCCCCGACGACCCGCGCCTGGCGGAGGCCATGCGCCGCGTGCGCGAGCTCGCCTACGGCTGGCCCGGCGGCGTCCCGCCGAAAGCGGGGGCGTCGGCATGAACCCGGCGCAGGTCGACTGGGCTCCGGCGCTGATCGTGCTCGCGATCGGCGTGGTGGTGGGCGCGGCGGTCGTCTGGCGCATTCTCTCGGCAGCCCGCCGCGTCCCTGCCGTGGAACCGGTAGCCTCGGTCGAGGTCCGCGATCTGGCCGGCAAGAGCGAAGCGCTGCTGCGCCAGCTCCGCGAGCTCGAGGACACCGCCAGCAAGCGGACTCCGGAGCAGCTCGCGCGCGAGCGTTATGCGCTGGAGCTGGAAGCCGCGCAGACGTTCCTGGCGCTCGACGAGCGCACCGGGGCCGGCAGGAAGACGGGACGGAAGGGCGCCGCCGGGGAACCGGTTTCCGCGGCAACGAATCCGGTTGCCGCCGCGCCTCCGGCGCGCGCCGGCTTGCGCGGGTTCCTCTGGGGCACCGGCAGCGCCACAGCGCTCCTGTTGCTCGCGTTCTTTGTCTACCAGCAGGCGAAGCCGCGAGAGCCGGGCGGTTCGGCCACCGGCGAGGTGGGGATGTCCGGCAGGGCCGGCGACGCGCCGCCCGACGCGCAGGAAGCGGAGCTGCAGGCCGCGGTGTCGCGCAATCCCGACGACGTCGAGGAGCGCCTCGCGCTCGCCCGGCTCTACGTGGAGCGCCAGGAATGGATGCGCGTGTGGAACGAGACCACGCGGATCCTGGAGCGCTCGCCGAACAACCCTCGTGCTCTCGCGTACCAGGCGCTGGTTCGCCTCGCGATGGGCCAGGGCCAGGCCGCCGTGAGCATGCTGACCACCGCGCTGGCCGCCGAGCCGGACATGATCGACGGGTGGGCCTACCTGACGCTGGCGCTGGCGCGCTCGGGGCGCATGAAGGAGGCGGAGGCGACGGTGGCGAAGGCGACGAAGCGGTTCCCGGACAGGGCCGAGGACTTGCGCCGCTTCCTCGCCCAGGTCCGCACCAGCGAGGCGTCCGCGTCGCAGGCGAGCCCGGCCGCGGGCGGCGAGGCGGACCCGCACGCTTCCCTGCGGACGCCGGGAGAAGCAGCGGCGGCAGGGTCGGCGGCGCCGGCGCCCTCCGCCGCGAAGGGCCGCCGCGTCTCGGGAACCATCGACCTCGATCCCTCGCTCAAGGGCGTTGCCACGGGCCGCATCCTCTTCGTCTTCGCGCGCGAGGCGGGCGGAAGCGGGGGGCCGCCGGTCGCGGTCAAGCGGCTGCCGCCGGTCTTTCCCGCCTCCTTCGAGCTGAGCGAGTCCGACTCGATGATGGGTCAGCCGTTCCCCGAGACGCTCCTGATCGAAGCGCGGCTGGACGAGGACGGCGATCCGACCACGCGGCCGCCCACGGATCCCAAGGCGCGGCTCGACGGGGTCAAGGTCGGCCGGACGAATCTGAAACTGGTCCTCAAGCGCGGGCAGTAATCCGTCAAAGAGAGGACGTGTGACGTCCTGCTCTTGACCGCGCCTGCCCGCTTGGTCGAAAACCGGACAAGATGCCCCTAGCTCGCAGGCGCCTTTTGGGCGTGGTCGTGGCCGGCGCATTCCTCGCCGGTGGCGCGGCCGGCACGGCCGCCTTGAAGGCTGCCCGCGTCCAGGCCCGTCACGACGAGGTCGCGGAGGCGGCGGAAGCCGGCCGCTCGCGCGCCCAGGACGCGCTGCGGGCCCAGCTCGCGTTGGTGGAGGGCCGGGCGGTCTCGGCCGCGTCGAATCCGGTCCTGCGCGCGCAGCTCGGCGTGGTCGACGCGCCGACGCTCAGGGACGGCTTCTCGAGCGAGCCGTGGTGGCAATCGATCCGGCGGGAATTCCCGGTCTCCGGCGTTGCGGCGGGCGACGCGCCCGACGTGCTGGTCGGCCCCGGCGTCGCCGGCCTCGATTTCTCCGGCCTGATCAAGGCCGCACGAAAGAACGGGCAGGCGTCGGGGCTGATCCCGGCGCAGGACGCGGCGGTGGTCGCGGGCGCGGCCATGGCTGACGGCCGCAACGGAGCGCGGTTCGCGGTGCTCATCGCCAAGCCGCTGGACACTCCGTTGCTCGAGGAGATCGCCTCGCGCACGCGCGGCTCCGCGCTGGTCAGCGACGGAAAGCGCGCGCTGATCTCCACCGGGACGCCCGCGGCGGTGGATCAGCTCAAGCGCGCGGTCGGAAGCGAGACCGCCGGCTTCTTCGAGGGGACGGGCACGGGCGCGGCCGCCACGCAGGTCGCGCCTCAGCTCTGGCTCTGGACCGAGATGCGCCTGCGTCCAGCGCCGGCCGGCGTCCCCGGGGAGCTGATCGCGCTCTGGTGCGCGGTGGGCGCGGGCGTGCTGGTCGCCGTCGGGCTCGGCTTCCGCTCCGGCGCCAGGCAGGAGCCGCTCGCGGACGCGGGCGCGACGCTGCCTTCGGCCGGCCGCAGCGATCCCTCCCGCGCCATCCGCAGCGATCCGAACCGGCCGATCCGAAGCGATCCGAACCGGCCGATCCGCAGCGACCCGGGCAAGACGGCGAACACCCGGTCCACCAATCCGGGCGGGCGCACCGACTCGGGCGCGGGGCGAAGGATTCCGCATCCGATCGAGCGCCCCAGCCAGTTCGGCCGGTACTACCTCGTCGACCGGCTGGGGGAGGGTGGCATGGCCGAGATCTTCACGGCCGTGGCCTTCGGGGCCGAGAACTTCCGCCGTGCCTTCGTGATCAAGCTCCTGCACTCCAACGCGCAGCGGACGGAGTCGCTGGTGGAGATGTTCATCGACGAGGCGAAGCTCGCTTCCAACCTCGTCCACTCCAACATCATCCCCGTCTACGACTTCGGGAAGGTGGGCGAAGAATACTTCATGGCGCAGGAGTACGTGCTGGGGCGCGACCTGCGCCGGCTGGTCTCCGCTTCGATGAAGAAGGACAGCAAGCCGATCGACCCACGGCTCGCCGTGTACATCGTGCGCGAGGCGCTGCGCGGGCTGGAGTACGCGCACACCCGCCAGACCGACGACGGCCGCCCCATCGGCATCGTCCACCGTGACGTCTCGCCCAACAACGTGCTGGTCTCCGCGCGAGGCGAGGTGAAGCTGTTCGACTTCGGCATCGCCAAGGCTGACGAAGGCCGGCTGCACCAGACGCAGGCCGGAGTGGTGAAGGGCAACGTGCAGTACATGGCGCCGGAGCAGGCCCGGGGCGAGCCGGTGGACGCGCGCGCCGACATCTGCTCGCTGGGATTGGTCCTGTATTTCCTGCTCACCGGCCGGTCGCTCTACCGCGGCGACAACGCGTACAACCTGCTGGTCCAGGCCGCCCAGGGATTAACTCCGGACCTCATGCCATCCCTGGAGAAAGTGCCCAAGGAACTGGCCCACGTCTTGCGCGTCGCGCTGGAGCCGGACCGGGAGCAGCGCTTCCAGAGCGCCTCCGCGTTCGAAAACGCGCTCTCGCGGATGCCCTGCGGGACCGGGGCCGAGCTCGCCCGGGAGATGCAGCGCCTGTTCGGAGAGGAGCTGAAGGCGGAGCAGGCGCGCTTCGCGAGCGTGCAGCCCCCGGAGGACCCCCCGCCGGACGAGGGAACCGGCGAAGCCGGAGCCGTGTAAGAAAGGATCGTCCATGCACTTGCGCATCGCAGGCATCGCTCTGGTGACGGCTTGCGCTTGCAGCCCGCCTCCGCGTCCCGCGGGGGAGCTCGCCACCATGTCCGCCCTGATCGACGGCGCGCGGACCAACACGGCCGACGGGGCCGCCTCGGTCACGCTGCGCGGCCAGCCGCTGCGCTTCTTGTCGGATCCCTACACGGCGGGACAGCAGCTGCAGGATCCGGACCGGGACGGCCTTGTGGTTCAGCCCGCCTTCGCCGACGCCCGCCCGGCAGCCTTCGTCACCACCGAGATCTGGGACGGGTTTCCGCGCGTCTGGGCCCAGCCCCTCTACGTGCCGGTCACGGGATTCGATCCCGTCACCGGGCCCGTCCGCTTTCCCGACTCGCTCTCGATCTTCGGGTGCGCTCCGGGCAGCCGGTTCTACAGCCCGTACTGGCAGACGTACTTCGTGACGGTTCCGGCCGGCACGGACCCGAACGCGCTGCGCAGCGCGCAGGAGGTCGTCGACTCGGGATTCCCGTTGACCCCGGGTCCGCTGCGCTACGCCACCATCGGGCCGCAGCAGGTCGAGGTAGCGCGCGCGACCGGCGCGCCGGCTCCGGTGCACCCCTTCACGCTCGACGTCCTGCAGGCGCGCCTTCCCACGCAGGCCTGGGCGGACGGCCAGCTCGTGTGGGCGGTGGACTTCGGCGCGGACCGCTTCCGCGTGAACCCGGCCAACAACGTGGTCCAGGAGGTGGCGCTCTTCCGGCTGGCGCTGCTCGGTTCTGACGGCCAGCCCCAGGCGCTGGACGTCCCTCCCGCCGTGGGGACCGGACCTCTCGGCACGCCGCGCGCCGCGGACGCCCCGAACGGCTTCCCGCGCTTCGGCGCGCTCCGGCACGAGTACTACGCCGTGCTCACCAACGCGGCAGGGCAGTTCACGCCCGGCATCTTCGTCAGCGCCAGCCGCCCTGAGCTGCGGCAACAGCTCATCTCGCAGGTCGGGGCCGCGATGGTGCCCGTCCCCTCCGGCGCGGCCGAGCGGCTCCCGGAGCGCGAGCAGTACACGCTGCGGGTGGCCCTCGACGGAAGCTGCTTCACGCTCACCGACTTCCCCAACTCCTGCACCTGGTTCGATACCCAGCAGTCGATCGAGGGCAACCTGCCCACGACGGCGTTCATCGACCTCAAGCGCTTCTCCTCCGGAGCGCTGGTCTTCTTCGACGGGGTGGCGCCGTGAGGGCCGGCGTTCTGGTGCTGCTTTGCGCGCCGTCGGCCCTGGCCCAGGCCGACGCCTACAGCCCGCCCGCGGCCTCGCAGCCTTCGGGGCTGCAGATCAACGGCTACGCGGACGTCGGGTTCGCCGCGGCGCAAGGGAACGGCACCTCGTTCGCCCCGGGAGACACGCGCATCCCGGCTGACTACGGCGTGGACCCCTTCGCCACGGCCGTGAACTCGCGCGGCGACGTGGCGTCCACCGATTCGGGCGGGAGGTTCACGAACGGCTTCTTGCCGCGCTCGATGAACATCGGCGGGCAGGCCTCGATCTTCCTCAGCACCTTCGACGTGGACCTGAAGTACGTGCCCTCGACGGTGCCGCTCCTGCTCTTCGGGCGCGTGCAGTTCCTGCCCCGCTACGGCGGGTCCGGGAACGACACGCGCGTGATCGTGGAGCAGGCGTTCGCGAAGATCGCGCCGTTCAGCTCGCTGGAGCTGGCGTTCTCGATCGGCAAGTTCGACTCGGTCTTCGGCATCGAGTACCTGGAGAACGAGGCCAACCTCCGCACCAACATCACCCCCTCGCTGATCGCCCGGTACACCACGGGGCAGTCCCTGGGGTTGAAGGCGTTCTATCGGATCCAGATCCCGGGCATCTGGTCCGCCGTCAGCTTGAACGCGGCGGTGACCAACGGCGGGACGCTGGTGGAGACGCTCTCGCCGCCGGACATCTCGCTGGTCGGGCGGCCGATCGGGAGCGCG
This sequence comes from Myxococcales bacterium, assembly GCA_035635635.1. Lineage (GTDB taxonomy): Bacteria > Myxococcota > Myxococcia > Myxococcales > 40CM-4-68-19 > 40CM-4-68-19. Next base: position 20,238 of record DASQAS010000186.1, read on the forward strand.
CGGCTGGGCTACGAGCTGAACCTGCCCTCGGTCGAAGTGAAGGCCGGGGTGAGCGGCGAGTACGGCCCGCGGAACGACCAGCACGACCCGACCGTGCGCCAGTGGCTGCTCGGCGCCGACCTGCGGGTGGTGTTCAAGGGACTCTCGCTGTCGGCCGAAGCGGTCAAGGTCCACCAGGACGAGGGAGCCGCGGACAAGTCCAACGGGCTGGGACCGCAGACGCTCGTTTCGGAGTTCGTCGCCCGCGGCGCGTATGCGACCCTGTCCTACACCTTGCCCGTCTCCGACGGCGCGCTGCGCAAATTCATTCCCTATCTCCGCTATGAGCGCCGCCGCGCTCAGTTCGAGGGCTTTCCGGCGTATACAGTGGACCGCTGGACGATCGGCTTCCGGGTGGATCTCTGGGAGGAGCTGATCGTCAAGGCGGAGGGGCTACTCAACGGCGAAGTCTCGGGTCTGCCCAAGGTGGACAACAACGTCTTCACGTCTTCGTTCGTGTACCAGTTCTGAGGGGAGCTCATGCCCTGGTTGATGGTCGCCGTGCTGTTGGCAGCCGCTCCGGAGAAGAAGCCGGCGCGGGATCGGACGATGCTGCAGCTGATTGAACGGCAGAACCAGATCGCCAGCTTGCTGACCGCGGGCCGGCTGGCCTGGGACAACGGCGACTTCGCCACCGCCGCGGCGCGGTGGGAAGCCTTGCTCAAGATCGAAGGGCTGCCGGCCGACGTCGAGCGTGCCGTGCGGCCGTTCGCCCAGGAGGCGCGTACGCGCGCCGGCACACCCGAGTTTCCGGGCAGCAAGCAGGACATCCCCCCTCCCGAGGTGGCCGAGCCGCCCAAGCCGGTGCCGGTGAACGTCTCGGGCACGGTCAGCGGCGGCGGGTCGGCGGGGCCGGGCGGCGCGGTGATCACGCTGCGGCGCACGGACGGCTGGACGCCCAAGCCGCAGCCGCTGCAGAAGCCGCTGCTCGAGAAGGAGAAGCGCTTCGTCCCGCACGTGCTGGCGGTCCCGCAGGGGAGCTCGATCGACTTCAAGAACGAGGACGACATCTTCCACAACGTCTTCTCGCTCAGCCCGGCGGCGAAGTTCGACACCGGCCTGCACAAGGGCGGCGCGCAGACCACCGTGAAGTTCGACAAGGCCGGCGTTGTGGAGCTGCTCTGCAACATCCACGCGTCGATGCTCGGGTACCTGGTGGTGGTGGACACGCCCTGGTACGCGGTGGCCGACGGCAGCGGCGCCTTCCAGATCCGCAACGTCCCGCCGGGCGAGTACGAGGCGTCGGTCTGGCACGAGAGCTCGAACGCGACCGTCAAGCGCAAGGTGACGGTCGCCGACGGCGCCCAGCTCGCCTTCACGGTGCCGGCGGACAAGCGCACCAACCCGTTCCCACCGGACAAGTACGGCAAGCCGCGGCAGCCGCAGCTGGGGTACTGAGATGAAGCGCATCGCGATCGCTGCCTTCTCCGCGCTCGTCCTCGCCGCCTGCGCGAAGGGCACGCAGTCGCCGGCGTGCGCGGAGGGCGAGACGAACCGCTGCTCCTGCGCCGGAGGCGGCGAAGGCTTGCAGCAGTGCCTTCCCGCGGGCGACAGGTTCGGCGCCTGCGTCTGCGCCGACGTCTGTGCGGGCGGAGCGGCCTGCGTGGCGGTGCCGTCGCTGATCGGGAAGGACCTGGATCAGACCGGGGCGGCGGTGGAAGCGGCAGGGCTGCTGCTGCCGGATCCGGTGGACCCCAAGGGCTTCATCACCGTGCAGCAGATCGCGGATCCGCCCGTGCAGGTGCTGGATCAGAGCCCTCCGGCGGGAACGCCGGTGAAACCCGGGACGCGCCTCGTGCTCACCGTGACGTTGCCGCCGGACCAGGCGTCCCTGGGTCTGCCCACTTCGAACTTCCTGGTGGGCAGGCTGCAGCAAGACACCGAGGACAGCGCGATCTCGTACTACGACGTCCTCGATCCCGGTCCGTTTCCCACCCGGGCCACCTTCGCCGACTGGAAGGCGGCGAACGGATTCGGCACTCCGGCGGACGACGAGGCCTCCGCCATCTACATGACGCACACGGATCTGGGCTTCGGGCGGCACATGCACATGCGCCGCCAGGGGCGCCGGGTCGCCTTCTACGTGGACAACTACCCCTCCGTCGAGGACGCCATCGCGGGGACGAAGTTCTTCGCCACGGTGGCGATGGAATGGTCGCCTGGTCCGAACGGCAAGGAGACCGACCCGTACTTCACCCAATTCTACGTGTTCAACAAGCGCGGGGAGCGGATCACCGACCCGATCCTCGACGACCACGGGCCCAAGCAGAGCCCGGCGGTGTGCCTGGTCTGCCACGGCGGGACCACCGACCTGAACTACGCGGCGAGCGGGGGAAACCTCAACGCGCGCTTCATTCCCTTCGACCTCGACGCCGAGCAGTTCTCGACGCGGCCGGGCTACACGCGCGGCGATCAGGAGGCCTCGTTCAAGTCCTTCAACGTGGCGGTGCTGCTGACCTGGCAGGACGCGGCGGCGCAGTATCCGCCGGGCGATCCGGCACCGGTGCCGCAGATGATCGAGGGCTGGTACGGCGGTCCGAGCCTGCCGGGCGCGTTCGACAGCACCGCGACCCTTCCGGGCTGGGACGTGTCGCCCGAGTCGCGGGACCTGTACCACAAGGTCTTCGCCAAGAGCTGCCAGACCTGCCACTCGCAGCGGGAGCCGACGCGGAACTTCTCCACCTACGCGAAGTTCTCCGCCGCCAAGGCGCTGATCGAGCAGCGGGTGTTCGAGGAAGGCGCGATGCCGCTCTCGGAGCGCGGGTCGTTGAACTTCTGGCTCAGCTATCCGCACCAGCCGAAGATCCTGGCCGGCTGGCTGGGGACGCCGCTCCGGTCGCCGGGGAAGCCGGTGGTGCGCGTCTCGGTGACGCCGTCCACGGTGGTGACCGCGGGGACCAACGTGGTCCTCGACGCCAGCGACAGCCAGTACGCGCAGACGTTCACCTGGACGCAGACGTCTGGACCCACCGTGCAGCTCGTGAATGGAACGCCCACCGCCTCGAAGGTCTCGTTCGTCACGCCGCCGCGCGGGGCCAACCTGTCGATCCAGCTCACCGTGTCTGCGCTCGGCCGGACCTCGGCTCCGGTTCCGCTCTCGATCCTGTCCCGATCGGCTCCGGATGCGCCGGAGCCCGCCACCGTGACGCCCACGAGCGGCACGACCGCGACCGTGAGCTGGACCGCTCCGGCCTTCGATGGGCTGAGCCAGATCCGGGGCTACAGCATCACCGTTACGCCAGGTGGGGCAGTCATCTCCGCACCGCCTTCGGCTATCTCCGCCGCGATCACGTCGCTCCAGCCGGGCCTCAGCTACACATTCGCTGTCTCCGCTGTGAACGACGTCGGCACCGGAGTTGCGGCCAACGCGTCGCTCCGGATGCCGACCGTGCCCGGCCGGCCCGTGGGCGTCAGCGCTGCTTCCACGCACACCGGAGGGACGCTGCTGGTGAATTGGACTCCGCCCGCCGACACTGGAGGCATTGCCCTCTCCCCCTACTCGATCTCGTGCTCGCCTGCAGGAATCGGCTCCGCGCCCGGCAATGCGAACAGTGGGACTGTCACCGGCCTGGCGAACGGAACCGCCTACTCCTGCAAAGTCACCGCCGTGAACATCGCAGGTAGCAGCCCTCCATCCCTGCCTGCCACGGCGACGCCCGATGGTCCGCCTGGCCCTCCGCAGAACTTCACGGCGGTGAGCGGCGGGGGAGCGACCTGGAACCTCGACTGGGATCCGCCCGCGGATGACGGGGCCTCGCCGATCGACAAGTACATCGTGAGTTGGTCACCACCCGATGGGGGCGGCAGGTTGACGTTCGACGCCATCAATGTCTGCGGCCGTGCCGGGTGCGCCGTCAGCCTTGGAAGCACCAACGGCCTGGTGGGGGGAGTGACCTATACGTTCAGCGTGGCGGCCCACAACGGGATCGCCACCGGAGTGGCCGCGACCACTACACCGCCCGGAATGCCGGTAATTACTTCGCCCGCGTCGGGAGCCAGCACCGGCCCGGGGCAGATTCCGCTGACGTGGACGCCGGCCGCCCCGAACGGCAGCACCATCTCCAGCTACACGGTCCGGGCCCAGGTCGCTCCGGCCGGAGCCATCACCACGGTCACGACGCCGGATGGAACGACGACGAGCGCGACGGTCAGCGGCTTGCTCAATTGCACCGCTTACAACGTCACGGTGACCGCCAACAGCGGCGGCGGTAGCACCACTTCGGATCCCGTGACCAACGTGACGCCGCGCCAGGCGCCAGATCAGCCGATCGGACTGACGCTAAACAAAGGTTCTGGGGTCGGAGATTTCATCTTCGGCTGGTCCGCATCGAGCGGCCATGGCTGCACGCCGGTTCAATACACGGTCCAGGTATTCGATCCGGTCAGCGGCTTCCTGCCGAACCTTCCTCCAGTGACGGCAACGAGCATCGCATTCAATACCACGACGCCCGCTTGTCCCTATCCGTCGGTCAACTGCGTTTCGCCCCGCCAGTGGAGCTTCCGCGTTTTCGCTTCGAATAGCGGAGGAAGCAGCGCCTTCTCAGGGTTCATCAATGGGACGCCGCGGCTGGGTTACAACCGGGACAACGTATTCGCTATCTGGACCACCGTGATTTCCCCAGTTTCGGGAACGTGCGCAGTCTCCTGCCACAGGGGCGGCAATCCGCTCCATTTGGATGGCACCCAGTCGCTGGGGAGCCCGGCTTGCACGGCTGGATCGGACTGCAGTTACAAGAGCATCACCTCGAACTCTCCGCCCGTGATCGTGTTTCCGCCTGGCGACCAGAACACCAGCTTCCTCTTGACCTGTCCGACAGACTTCCCGTCAGGCTCTGCTACGGGCAAATGTTTCGGTCTTTCCGGACATCCGGGTCTACATCGGTTCGACGTCGGGTCGATCGAGTACAACGTCATTCAGCGATGGATCCTGGACGGGAACCTGCAGTAGTGGAGTCGGCCGGTTAGGATCGGGACGATGGCCACCCCGCTGCAGGTCGCGCTGCTCGGTGCCGCCGGCGTCCTGCTGGGCGTCGCCGGCAACCAGCTCACGCCGCATCCGGCGCCTCTCGGCTCGCGCGTGGTCCCTTCCGCCGAACAGCCGGGCGCCGTGTGCGAAGACCCGAACGCGAGCATCGCGCGCATCTCGGTGGAGCAGGCCAAGCCACTGTGCATTTCCTGCAACGCCACGTTCATCGACGCGCGATCCTCGGAGG
>DASQAS010000187.1:0-13574 GCA_035635635.1 Myxococcales bacterium
CGGCCAATCCAAGGAACTCGATCGCACAGCGGTACACGTCGAGCTTCTGAAAGCTGAGCATGGGGATTCATGTAGCAGCTGCATCTGACATGCCGAGCAGTCGTCCACGGCCACGTCGCCGTCGCCGTCGCCGTCGCCGTCCACGATCACGACAACGATCACGACAACGTCGGACGACAGCGTCAACGTCTGTCGCTTGACTGAGCAGCATTGGGCTTGGCCCCCCGTTACGCCGCCTCGCCGAGGACGCGGAGATAGTTGCCTCCGAGGATCCCTCGCAACTCCTCGGCGCTGAACCCGCGCCGGACCAGCCGCTCGGTCAGGGCGGGGTACCGCGTCGCATCGCGGATGCCGTCGACGCTCAGCACCCAGCCGTCGAAGTCGGTCCCGATCCCCACGTGGCGCGCGCCGACCAGGCTGGCCCCGTGGACGATCGCGTCCGCCATCGCCTCGATGGAATTCCCGCCCAGCAGGTCGGTCCAGGTGATCACGCCGATCATCCCGCCACTGCGCGCGATCTCGCGCGCCTGCTCGTCGGAGAGGTTGCGCTCGAACGGCGCGAAGCGGCGGAACCCGGTGTGCGTCGCCAGCACAGGCCGGGTGGCGGTGCCCAGCACGTCGGCAAAGGAGCGATCCGAACAGTGCGTCACGTCCACCAGGACGCCGAGCTCCTCGCACCGGCGCACCACCGATCGCCCGAGCTGCGTCAGCCCCGGCGATCCCCGCAGCAGCGAGAAGATCTGCGGCCGCGGCATCCGGGCGGGCTGGGCCAGGCCATTGTGCACGAAATGCGTGAGGGTCAGGTACCGCAGCCCGCGCGCCGCGAGCTGCTCGAGCTTCTCCAGCGATCGCTCGAAGTGATGTCCCCCTTCGGCCGCGTGGATCACCGCGAGCTTTCCGGCCTGGAGGATGGGCGCGACTTCTCCCTTGCGGCGCGCCACCTGCGCGAGCGCGGGGTGGCGCGCGCAGAGCCGCTCGAGAGCGTCGAATCCGCCGAGCGCGGCCTTGAAGGGGCTGACGGGCAGCACGGTCGGCGCGTAGACGCAGTTGGTCAGCACCCGCAGCCCGCCGGCGCGGGCGCGCGGCAGGTCGAGCTGCTGCCGCAGCGGGTTCCAGCGGCGCGGGCCCTTGTGCTCGCGGCCCAGATCGCGCCGCAGGTAGAAGGCGTTGAGGGCCGGGTGCGCGTGCAGGTCGGCGACCGGCGCGCCGGCGTGGAGCGCCGCGGCGTCGAGCATCAGTGCTGGGTGACGCGAACGGTGGTCTTCATCTGCTTGCCGGTCTCCAGGTCCTTCGCCGACATGGTGAGGATCCCCTCGATGTTCACGTCGAAGGTGATCTCCAGCCGCGCCTTGCCCTTCGGCCCCGGCTTCAGGCCGCTGAAGAGGAAGTCCCCGAGCAGCTCGTTGTGCGAGACCTCCGGGTTGTCGCCCTGGAAGATCCGCATCGCCACCTCGGTCTGGCCGTCGTAGCTGGTGGTGGCATCGATGGCCTTGGCATTCGGGATGGCCGCGTTGCGTGGGAATACGGTATGGAACTCGCCTCCAGCTCTTTCGAGCCCGATGGCCATGGGGATCACGTCGAGGAGCTGCAGGCGGAGGTTGGAGTTGTCCTCCAGCGAGTGCGCGTAGAGGGCCGCGCCGATGGCGACCGCCTCGTCGGGATGGACGCCCTTGGACGGCGGCCTCCCGAAGATCTTCGTGAGCCGCTTCTGCACCACGGGCATGCGCGTCTGGCCGCCCACCAGCAGGAGCTCGTCCACCTTCTTCGGATCGAGCTCGGCGTCCTTCATCACCCGCGTGAGGATGTCCACCGTGCGGTCGACCAGGTCCTGGGTAATCTCCTCGAGGAGCGCGCGGGTGAACTCGAACTCGATGTTCAGCGGCTGGCCCTGCGCGGTCATGGTCACGAACGGGACCGAGAAGGGCGCCCGCTCCCGGCTGCTCAGGTCGATCTTGACGCGCTCGGCCAGATCCTTGATCCGCTGCATCGCCACCGGGTCGGTGGAGAGGTCGATGCCGTGCTTTTCGGCGAAGTCGCGCAGCACGTACTGGATCATCGCCTGGTCGAAGTCGAGCCCGCCGAGGAAGATGTCGCCCCCGGTCGCCTTCACCTCGAAGACCCGGTCGCGGATCTCGATGATCGAGACGTCGAAGGTTCCCCCGCCCAGATCGTAGATCACCACCGTCTCGTGGAGGTTCTTGCCGATGCCGTAGGCGAGGGCCGCGGAGGTAGGCTCGTTGATGATCCGCACCACCTCGAGCTGGATCAGCTTGCCGGCGTCCTTCACGGCCTGCCGCTGCCGGTCGGTGAAGTAGGCGGGGACCGTCACCACGGCGCGCGTCACCTTCTCGCCCAGGTAGTCCTGCGCGACGCCGCGGATCTTGTTCAGGATCTTCGCGCTGATCTCCGCCAGCCGGAAGTTCTTGTGCCCGACGTCGAGGACCACGTCGTTGCGCTCGCCCGGCTTGAGCTCGTAGGCGACGATCTTCTTCATCAGCTCGACCACGTCGCTGCTGTAGGAGCGCCCGACGAGCCGCTTGGCCGCGTACACCGTGTTCTTCGGGTTCAGCTGCCACTGGCGCTTGGCCTCGTGGCCGATCAGCTCGTTCCCCTTGTCGTCGATCGCAAAAATTGACGGAATGATGAACTCGCCGCCCTTGTAAGGAATGAGCTTGACCGAACCCCCGCCCTCTACGATGGCCGCGCAACTGTTGGTCGTGCCGAGGTCAATTCCGATGATCTTGCTCACGGAGTGGTAGAGTACCCATGGTGGATTCCCTCCGCTATTTAAAGTCCGTCGGCGATCAGGTCCGCCGTTCCTTCGTGGCGAACAAGACGATCCTCGCCTTCCAGGAATACATGGAGGCGTTCTTCGAGGCGCCGCGCGTCCACGCGCGCGACGCCGCGCAATACATCCGCGACTGCTTCGACTACTACGGCACCGAGACGGTGCAGCGCCCCGCCGGCGGCATCCGCCGCTTCAAGCTGTTCGACCGGCCCTTCGACCAGACCGCTGGCGTGCAAGAGGGCGAGGGCGGAGCGCCGGTGGTCGGGCAGGAGGAAGTGCAGAACGCCATCTACCGCGTCCTGCACTCGTTCGTGCGCGCGGGGCGCGTGCACAAGCTGATCCTCCTGCACGGGCCCAACGGGTCTGCCAAGTCCTCGCTGGTCGCCGCCCTGCAGCGGGCGCTCGAGGACTACTCGCGCAAGGACGGCGGCGCGCTCTACCGGCTCAACTGGATCTTCCCCAACGAGCGGCTGGTGAAGGGCTCGATCGGCTTCGGCGAGAAGCTCGGCGCCGGCGCGGTGGAGACCCACGCGCACCTCGAGGGCGAGCAGATCGACGCGCGCCTCGCCTGCGAGATGAAGGACCACCCGCTCTTCCTGATCCCGCGCGGGGAGCGGCAGCGCGTCCTCACCGAGCACTGCAAGCCGTCCAGCGAGTTCCAGCTCGCCGCAGGCGTGCTGGAGGGCGAGCTCTGCCACAAGTGCCGGCAGATCTACGCGGCGCTGCTCCAGTCCTACAACGGCGACGTCCTCAAGGTGCTGCGGCACGTGCAGGTGGAGCGCTTCTACCTCTCCCGCCGCTACATGATCGGGGCGGTGACGGTGGAGCCGCAGATGTCGGTGGACGCCGACTACCGCCAGGTCACTTCCGACAAGAGCCACGGCGCGCTGCCCGGAGCGCTGCAGAACCTCTCGCTCTACGAGCCGTACGGGCCGCTGGTGGCGGGCAACCGGGGCGTGATCGAGTTCTCCGATCTGCTCAAGCGCCCCCTCGAGCACTACAAGTACCTGCTGGGCACGGTGGAGACGGGCATCGCCCGGATGAACCACTTCCTGCTCCACCTCGACTCGGTCCTGATCGCCTCCAGCAACGAGAAGCACCTCTCCGCCTTCAAGGAGATGGGCGACTTCGCCTCGTTCAAGGGCCGCATCGAACTGGTGCGCGTGCCGTACCTGCGCCGGGTCGACGAGGAGGAGCGGGTCTACGAGTTCCGGCTGCGCGAGAGCGTGGGCAAGCACGTCGCGCCGCACTCCACCTGGGTGGCGGCGCTCTGGGCGGTGCTCACCCGGCTGAAGAAGCCGGTGAGCGACCGGTACAAGGGCGATCTGCGAAAGCTGGCCGACCACCTCACGCCGCTGGAAAAGGCGTGCCTCTACGACGAGGGCCGCGCTCCCGACCGCCTCTCCTCGCAGCAGGCCCGCGAGCTGAAGAAGCACCTGCAGGATTTCTGGAAGGAGTCGGACAGCTATCCCAACTACGAGGGCCGCACCGGCGCGAGCGCGCGCGAGCTGAAGACGGCCATCGGCAACGCCGCCCAGAGCTCCGCCTACAAGTGCCTCACTCCGCAGGCGGTGCTCGAGGAGCTGGAGTCGCTCACCCGCGACAAGAGCGTCTACGAGTTCCTCCAGCAGGAGGTGGTCGACGGCTACCACGACCACGAGGAGTTCGTCCGGGTGGCCGAGGGCGAGTACCTCGACGTGCTCGACGAGGAAGTGCGCGAGGCGATGGGGCTGGTCTCCGAGAAGCAGTACCGGACGATGTTCGAGCGTTATGTCCTGCACGTGCTGGCCTGGACCCGGGGCGAGCGGCTGCGCAATCCGCACACCGGCGAGAACGAGCGGCCGGACGAGGAGATGATGGCGCAGACGGAGTCCATCGTGATGGCGGGCTCCGAGGATCGCCGCGAGTTCCGGCGCGGGCTGATCTCCGCGGTGGGCGCGCACCGCCTCGAGCATCCCCAGGGCGAGATCGACTACTCGGAGATCTTCCCCGACCTGTTTCGCCGCCTGCGCGACCACTTCTTCGACGAGCGGAAGCGGACGCTGCGCAAGAACGCGGAGCGGGTGCTCAGGTACCTGGGCGACGAGCGCACCCAGCTCGACGCCCGCGATCAACACCAAGTCCAGGAAACTCTCCGCTCGCTGGAGAAGTACGGCTATTGCGAGTACTGCGCCAAGGACGGCATCGTGCTGCTGCTCTCCAAGCGCTACACCGACTGACGCGCCGCCACCGGCACGCGCACGCAGGTCACCGTAGCCGCCAGGAACGACGCGGCGGAGAGACCCATCCAGAGATGGAAGCTGGTGGGGTCCAGCTCGACCATCACGCGGCATACGAGCGAGAGGGCGATCAGCCCTCCAGCCCAGGCCAGCTTGCGCAAGGGAAACGCTGGCCGCTCGCCGCTGCGCGGGAAGAGCGCCGCCAGGAGCAGCGCGGTGAAGCAGCCGAGGAAGATCACGTGCAGGCCGGCCCTCCGGATCTGCGGGGCGACGGCCACCCAGGCGTTGCCGACGGCCAGCATCCAGAGGGCCAGGTGGGAGAAGGATCGGCGCAGATTGCGCGGACCGAACTCCCAGTGCGGCCGCAGGGGGAGGGCGAGCCAGATGGTGACGGCGGCCCGGATGGCGAAGCCGAGGTGCATCCCGTAGCGGCGGCCGACGAAGAAGCTGGCGATGAAGATCGCTCCCGCGGCCACGTGGAGCAGGGGATGGCGGCCGTCGTCGCCCCGCATCGCCCGCGCCGCCGCGACCGCCAGGCCGGTGAAGAGGCCCTGGATCACCAGATCGCGGCCCAGCTCGTGGACCCAGAACCAGCCCTCGCCGCGCCCCGACGCGAGCGCGGCCAGCCCGGCGCCGCCGGCGCCCATCACGAAGCCGAGCGCGATCCAGAGCAGGCCGGAGGAGAGCGGCCGCTGCAGCCGCCGCAGGGTGAACTCGAGCAGGACGAGGAGCAGGGCGAGCGACCCCGCCTGCCCGAGCTGCCAGTACCCGAAGGCCGTGGCCACGGCGCTGGCCACCGGCGCCAGCGCGGCCACCGCCACCTGCCAGACCGCCGGCGCGGGCTTCAGCGTGGTCAGGACCACGCCGGCCGCGAAGCAGCCGAGGAATCCGTCCAGCTCGATCAGCGGGTGCAGGAAGGAACGGTACGCGAGCAGGCCGTTGACCGGCTCGTAGATCTGGCGGAGCCGAAGCGCGAAGAAGAGCCAGGGGAGCACGCCCGCCCAGGCCAGAGCGGCACCGAGCGGGAACAGCAGGCGGTACGGTTCTCGCCGCAACACGGGGCACAAGCCTGCCGCGAGGCAGGCGCGCGCGCAACCCCATCCGGCGCGACTTGCTCAGCTGGGGAAGACGAGGTGGAAGAACTCGGCCCGGCCGGCCACGCCCAGCTTGGCGTAGACCTGCGTCAGGTGCTGCTTGATCGTCTTCTCGCTGTTGCCCATCATCGCGCCGATCTCGGCCGAAGTGAGGCCCTTGAGGACGAGACGCGCGACCTCCTCCTCCTTGCGGGTGAGCCGGGCGCGGGACAGCGCGCGGTTGACCAGGCGCGCGAGGTCCACGTCCACCGTCGTCACCTTGTCCAGCACCTGGCGCAAGGCCTCGGTGGTGAACGGCTTCTCCAGCAGATATGCGGCGCCCGCGTTGAGCGCGGCCTTGAGGCGCTGCGTGTCCGCGAACGCGGTCACCAGCACGACCGGGGCGCGGACCTCCTGCTTGCGGAGCGCTCCGATCAGCTCGATGCCGGAGAGCTTGCCTTCGCCGAGGACGACGTCCGCGACCACCGCCTCGACGTGGCGGAGATCCGGATCGTGCATGGCGCTCTCGACGCTCGGATGGGGCAGGCAGTTCCAGCCGAAGGCCTGCAGGCGGCGGGCGAGGATGGTGCGCGCATCCGGCTCGTCCTCGACCAGCAGGATGGTGCGTGGCGTGGTGCGGGGGGCGGTTTCGACGCGATCGGGGATCATTTGAAGGGGAATAAACCTCAGGCAGCCTGAAAGGTAAACCGGAAGGTCGTATTGCCCGGTGTTGAGCATTCGCAGACCAGCTCGCCCCCGCTGGCCCGGGCCAAGGCCCGGGCGATGGCGAGACCTAGTCCCGTTCCGCTGTGGCCGGAAGCGAAGGGGGAAAAGAGGCCGACTTTCAGATGCTCCGGGATACCAGGACCATCGTCTCTGATCCAAAGGTCTACCGCCCCGTTGCGCTGCTCCGCGCGCAGCTCGAGCGTCCCGCCGGTCCCCCGCAGCTGCAGCGCGTCGAGCGCGTTGGCGGCGACGTTTTCGAGCGCGGTGCGCACCGCGTGGGAGTCCCCGTGGACGATCAGGCCGCGCGGGCAATCGATCCGCAGCACCGCCCGCGTGGCGGCGACCGACGGGCTCAGGTGCGTGCGCAGCAGATCCAGCGCGCCCGCGAGGTCGAGCGTCTGCTCCACCATGTTCTCCCACTTGTGCCCCGCGCGCGACATCTCGGAGAGCCGCTCGCTGGCCCGGTGGACGTTCTCCTGGATGCGCGCCAGCAGATCGGAGCGGCGGGCGGCCTCCTGCTCCTCGGAGAGCTCTTCGACCAGCAGTGCGAGGTTGTGCAGCGGGTTCTTCAGATCGTGCGCGACCGCGGCGACCACCACCCAGATCGCCTGGCGGCGCTCCGTCCCCGCCAGCCGCTCCGCGAGCACCTGGGCCGCGGCCTTCTCGGCATTGTGGAGCCGCCGCGCGCGCTGCGCGTAGAGCAGGGCGCCCGCGAGCAGCACGCCCGCGAGCGGCGGCGCGACCCAGTCTACGAGCACGACGACCCAGCGTCCGACGCCCGCCTCGAGCTGCGCGGTGGGCAGGATGTGATCGAGGCTGGCCAGCACCAGTCCCACGAAGAAGCCTACGACGATCAGCGGAATCGAGGTTCGTTTGGTGCTCACGGCCGGATCGTACCAGACGAAATGGGCGAAATGTCGCACCCGCACCCGCCGCCAGTTTCGTCGGCGATTTTTGGAATCGTCTCCCCACCCGCTACTGTTGAAAGAGAGCGACCTGGGAGGAGGATAGCGTTGACCGTTCGCACCGCCGCCATTGCGCTCGCCTTGCTCGCCGCCATGCCGTCCTTCGCCAGGAGCGAGAGGAGCCGGGTGGTCCAGAAGGCGCTCCGCCACAGCGTCCGCGTCGAGGTCCTGGTCCGCGACAAGGTGGAGCGGGCTGCCAGCGGGGTGGTGGTCGCGACCGAGGGGGACACGTCCTACGTGCTGACCAACGAGCACGTGGTCCAGCGCGAGGGCCTCTCCGGCAACGCCTCGTTCCAGATCGTGGTCGAGCGGCCGAAGCTGCGCCGCCTCAAGGCGCGCGTGATCGCCGAGGGCAAGGTGCCCGACGAGGACCTGGCGCTGCTCGCCGTCTACGGCGAGGCGCTCAGCCCGGTGCCGATCGCGGCCGAAGAGAACGTGGACGTCGGCGACGACGTGGTGGTGGTGGGCGCGCCGTACGGCCGCGCGCTCAGCGTCTCGTCCGGGATCGTCAGCCAGCTGGAGGTCGACGAGCAGGACCCCAAGGTCCAGCGCTCGATGAAGACCGATGCGCCGATCGGGTATGGCGCTTCCGGCGGCGGCGTGTTCGAGGTTCCTTCGGGCCGGCTGGTGGGATTGGTCGAGGGCTACCGGACCGCGAAGGTCGCGTTCGGCGGCCTGAGCAAGGACGACTTCTCGTTCGACGTGCCGATGCCAGGGGAGACCTTCCTCGCGCCGCCCTCGAAGATCCGCGGGTTCATCCTGCGCTCCGGGATCGGAAAGCTCGCGGGCCTCAAGGAAAGCTCGGCGATGGCCGGAGCCCCCCACTCGGTCTCTCCGGTCGCGCACGGCCGGTAGTGGTCCGCGCCCTGGCGCGGGGCTACACTCCGGGCATGCGCGCGGATTGGGACAGCTACTTCATGGAGATCGCGAAGGTGGTCTCGTCGCGATCCACCTGCGATCGCAAGCACGTCGGAGCGCTCCTGGTGCGCGACCGCATCATCCTCTCCACGGGCTACAACGGGAGCATCCGCGGGATGCCCCACTGCGACGACGTCGGGCACGTGCTCGAGAACGGCCATTGCGTGGCCACCATCCACGCCGAGACGAACGCGATCCTGCAGGCGGCGCGGAACGGAGTCCGCATCGAGGGCGCCCAGCTCTACACCACCGCCAGCCCCTGCTGGCCCTGCTTCAAGATGATCGCGAACTCGGGGATCGGGCGGATCGTCTACGGCGAGTTCTACCGCGACGAGCGCATCTTCCAGGTGGCGCAGAAGCTCGGGATCGAGCTGGTCGACTTGTGCTCACAACGTCCTGAAATCGCGCCCTTGGGCCCACAACAGGATCTTTGACAGCCCCCTGACCCCAGCGAATGCTGGAGCGAGCATCTGCCGTTTTCCAGGAGGCGGCAGAGGGGGCTTTCGATGCGAGGCTTTGCAGCCATTTTCGTTGCCCTGGCGCTATGCGCCCCGGCCGCCCTGGCGGCCCCGCGTGGCCAGGTCGCGGCCGCGAAGAAGGCGGAGCGCCGTGGCCAGTGGTCGAAGGCGCTGCGGGCGTGGAAGGCGGCGTACGCGAAGGAAGGCACCGCCGAATATCTGATCTCCATCGGCGACGCCTACGCGAAGCTCGGCAAGACGGGGGAGGCGAGGAAGAGCTACGAGAAGTATCTCGCCGACCCGCTCGCGCAGCCCTCGCGCTTCGCCAGGGTGAATTCGAGGATCGCGCAGCTCTCGGGAACGGCGGCCGTCCTGCAGCTGCCCGGGCCTGCTCCGGCAGCGGCTCCCGCGGTCGCCGTCGCCGCGAAGACCAGGGACCTTCCGCCGCACCCGCTTCCCGCGGCGCCGCCGCCGCCGAAAGCGGCCAGACTCGAGCCCGTCGCTCCGGCCGCGAGCGCTCCTCTTCCCGCGGCAGCCAAGGATCCCTTGCCGCCGTCGACGAAGCTGGCGGTGGCGGCTCCCCCTGCGCCGGATCGGCAGGCGCCGCTGGCTGCGGTGACGCCGATGCCTCTGCAGATCGAGGAGCAGCGAGGCTCCTCGGGACGCGTGCAGCGCACGCTCGCGTATACCAGCGCCGTCGTGGCGGTGGTCGCGCTCGGCGGCGGCGCGCTGGCCTGGCAGCAGGCCAACTCGACGCACAGCGAGCTCACCAACGGGATCCACAGCTCGGCCGACACGCAGCGGCTCATGGACAACGAGCAGCGCTACAAGACCTTCAGCGTGATCGGGCTGGCGGGCGGTCTCGTTCTCGCCGGGATCTCGACCGCACTCTTCGTCTTCTGACCTTTTCCGACCTCTTGAACGCCCGGCCTTCGAGGCCGGACGAGGGCTGGCATGACGCGATCGACGAAACAGACCTTCCTCCCCGCGGTCGCCGCGCTGGCGCTCGGAGCCGCCGCCTGCAGCGCGGGCGCGAGCGGGGACATCCCGTGCGTCGAGGACGTGACCTGTCCTGCCGCCTATCCGGTCTGCGGGCCGCAGGGGAAGTGCATCGAAGGGACCAGCGCGCAGAAGGCGGAGGTCACCATCGTCGGGCCGGAAGGGTACATGCCCACCGAGCTCGTGGGCGGTTCGGTGCGGATGCTGGTCGCGGCTCGAGCGACCACCGGAGTCGCCAGCGTCAAGCTCGCCTCGGGAACCACCAACTTCACCGCGTCCGCGGCGCCGGCGACCCCGCCGCTCTACGCCTTCGACATCGACACCACGGTGTTCCCTGACGGCGACGTGCCTCTCTCTGCGACGGTGAGCGCCGGAGACGGATCCACGGGTAGCGCGACCGGAACGCTGCACGTCGACAACGCCACCATACCGCCGATCAAGATCACCTCGTTCAGCGTGGGCACGTCGCCGGAAACCTCGAGCGGCACGAAGACGATCACCAGCGGCCAGACCACCAAGCTCTTCGCCTCATTCGCTGGACGGGTCAGCGTTCCGGCGACGCTGTCGTGTGCTCCGTCGTGCAACGGCACCCTGGCAGCGACCACCGTCGCCAACGGCGGCAGCGTGGACATTACCGGGAGCACCAACGGAACGCTCACGTATACGTTGACGGTCTCGCCTTCCAGCGGCCCCGACGCCACCAAGCAGGTGACGGTCAAGGTCGTGCCGCCCGCCAACGCGATCAGCCTGACCAACAGCACTCCGGTGATCCACCAAGGCGGGTCGGCGACGCTCACGCCGGTCTTCGACTTCGGCCCCTCCCCCGTCGTCCCGGGGACCGCGAGCATCGTCGGCAGCGACGGGAGCGTGTACGGCAACCTGACCAGCGGGTTGAGCGTCCAAGTGGCCCCGAACAACGTGCCGACGGCGACGTACACGCTCAACGTCTTCAACGCCGCCGGCACCGTGGCCTCGAGCGCGCCGGCCGCCGTCGTCAGCGTCGCCTCAGGGTTCTGGTCTTCGTTCAACACCAACACGTTCTCGGCGTTGCGCGGCGCCACGGTGACCGCGCTCGACGACGGCAGGGTGCTGATCGCCGGCGGCGTGGACGTGGGCAACACGCCCCAGAGCACCGCCTACCTCTGCGACGCGACCGGTGCGTGCGCGGTCAAGTCGGGCCCCTCGGGAATGCAGTCCGCCCGCGCCTGGCATACGGCCGTGAAGATCGGATCGGCCCCCAACAACGCGGGCAAGGTCCTGCTGGTCGGCGGCTATACCGCCGCGGGGCCCGCGACTCCTGCCAGCAGCGCAGAGTTCTACGACCCGCAGACCGATAGCTTCACGAGCACCACGGCGATCACCGGCGCTCGCGCCCGGCACGTCGCGGTGCTGCTCGCCGACGACCGGACCGTCCTGCTCGCCGGCGGCACGAGCGGCAGCGGCAACCTGGACACCGCCAGCAAGTACGACGCGGGCGCGGCCGTCCCCACAGTGACGCCGGTGGGGCCGATGGCACAGCAGCGGGCGAGCTTCACCGGCACGCTGCTCATCAGCGGCAAGGTCCTGATCCTCGGTGGCACCTCCGGCAACGTCGCGGCGGAGCTCTTCGACCCCAGCGCCGGGTTCAGCGCCGGACCGTCGCTGCCGGCCGGCGAGGACAAGCGCATGCACACCACGGTCCTCATCAGCGGCGCCAGCTCCAACTCCGGCAAGGTGCTGGTCTCGGGAGGCCTGACCGGCGCGGGCACGCCGTCGTCCACACAGTTCCTCTACAACCCGGGCAGCCCGGGCAGCTTCACGGCCGTCGCGGCACTGGCCATGGCGCGCAGCAACCACGCGGCGATCTCGCTGCCCACCGACAGCATCCTGATCTGCGGCGGCCTCGACAGCGGGTCGAGCACGCTCAAGTCCTGCGAGCGCTACGACCCCTCGTCCGGAACCGGCACCCAGTACCCGACCGCGCAGATGTTCGAGGCGCGGCGGGATTTCGGGCTGGCCGCGATGCTGATCAGCTCGCAGATCGAGATCCTCGCCGCTGGCAGCCCGAGCACGCCGAACAGCTTCGTCGAGACGTACAATCCGAATTAGGCGCTGTCGCCGAAGGCGACACTGCGCCTGCGCTTTTTCTGCGGGTTCCCGCGCAGCCGGAGGCGGCTCTACGGCTACTTCTGGGCCGGAAGCGAAAAGTACCCTACTTGACACCACCCCCCAACCCAGCGGATTTCTTGAGAAGGCGTCGCCTGCGAGTTTCTGGCGGCGAGGGGGCATCTCATGCGCGGGTTTGCTGCCGTTCCCATCGCGATTGCGGTGTGCCTCGCTACGCCTGCGTTCGCCGACGCCAGCACGCACGTCACTTCGGCGAAGAAGGCCGAGAAGAAGGGAGACTGGCGGAAGGCGCTGCAGGAATGGAAGGCGGCCTTCGCGGCGGAGCCCAACGCCGAATACCTGATCGGCATCGGCGATGCGCAGGCGCACCTCGGAAACAAGGCGGAGGCGAAGAAGAACTACGAGGCCTACCTCGCCGATCCGCTCGCGCTGCCCAAGAACGCGGAGAAGGTGCGCGCCAAGCTCGCGAAGCTCGATGCGCCTGCGAACGAGGCGCTCGCGCTGACGTTGCCGGGCGCGGCCGCAGCCGCACCAAAGGCCGAGCCGCTGCCGCTCCCCGGCCTCGCTCAGGCGCCCGCCAAGTCCGCTGCAGCCGACAAGGCCGCCCCATCGGCGGTGCCCGGGCTGGACCTGTCCGCCACGCCCGCGGCGAAGAAGGAGCCCGGCAAGGGCGCGGCCACGGCGCTGGTGCTGCCGCTGCCGGCCGCTGCGGCGAAGCCTGAGACCGCGACGCCCGGCAAGAGCGCTCCCGCCGTTGCGTCGAAGGACGCCGGCAAGCCGCCGCCGGCCAAGGTGGCCGTGGCCACGCCGCCTCCGGAGAAGGCGCCGGTGGCCGCCGTGAGCACGACGCAGCTCCCGACGCAGGGACAGGGGCAGGGCGGGACCAGCTCGGTGCAGCGCACCATGGCGTACGTGACGGCGGGCGTGGCGGTCGCGGCGCTGGGCGGCGGCATCTTCGCCTTCACCAAGGCGAGCTCGGCCCACGACGATCTGACGGGCGGCGTGCACAGCGGCGTCCAGGCGCAACAGCTCCTCGGCGACGAGCAGCGCTACCGGACGCTGAGCTTCGTGGGCCTCGCGGGCGGTCTGGTCGCCGCGGGCATCGCAACAGCGCTCTTTGCCTTCTGACCTTTCCGTTCTTCTGAACGCCCGGCCCACGCATCGGGGCCGTCGGGGGCCGGCATGATCGATTCTTCCCAGAAGCTTCTCCTTCCAGCCCTCAGCGTGCTGGCCCTGGTGGCCGGAGGCTGCTCGGTCAGCGCCGGCGGCGAGGTCCCCTGCGTGGAGGACGTGTCCTGCCCGCACGACTACCCGGTCTGCTC
>DASQAS010000188.1:0-8552 GCA_035635635.1 Myxococcales bacterium
GTGCCCTCGGAGAGGTGCTTGAGCCGGGAGCGCGCCTCGCGGTCGATGTCCTCGTCCACGTCGAGGTGCTTCTTGAACACCTGGTAGATCTTGCGCCGGATGGAGTGGTCCTCGGCGAAGACCTCCTCGATGTTCCGGGAGATGAGCAGGAACTCGATCATCTGGTTGATGATGTAGTCGATCCCTTCGTCGCCCATCTTGAAGCCGCGCACGTCGGCCATCTCGCGCTTGACCTGGTTGAAGCGCGAGTGGTCGTAGCCGCGGCGCTCCAGCGCCTCGCGGGTGGCCTGGTTCACCCGTTCCTCGGACGCCAGGTACTCCTTGAGGATGGCGGCCATGTCCATCTCGGCATCCGCGACCCGCATCGTCTCCACCTCGATGTCGCCTTCCGCCATCAGCGATGCGATCACGTCGCGGGCAATGGCGGGGATGATCTTCGGGTAGAGCTTCATTCGCTTCGGGTCCTTTCGCTGCTTCCCTGCGAGGGACGACCTTGTAGGACATGTGTCCGGTAGGGGGCAAGAAAAAACCGTGCAAGATGCAGTCCGGCGTGGATCAGCTTCCGTCCTGCGGCGCGACCGGATTCGCGGGGACGGGCTCGGCCTCGATCGCCTCGGCCGGCGGCGCGTCCTCCTCCTCCAGCGCGTCGAGCTCCGCCGCGGCGGCGTCGAACGCCACGTCGTCGCGATCCCGGAGCAGCGTGCCGTCACCCGGCCCGGCCTCCGGCGGTGCGCCCCCGTCCAGCGACGCCCCGCTCTCCGCCGCCTCCCGCGCGTCCACCTCGGCAGACTGCGCGGCCAGAAAGCGCTGCACGCGCCCGGCGAGCTGGAGGTTGAAGCCTTCCACCTGGGCGATCTCCTCGGCCGCCGCCGCGCGGATGCGCTTGAGCGACCCGAAGTGGGAGAGCAGCGCCCGCTTCCGCTTGTCGCCGATCCCGGGGATCTCCTCCAGGACCGAGCGGAAGTTCCGCTCGCGCCGCAGCTTGCGGTGGAAGGTGATGGCGAACCGGTGGGCCTCGTCGCGCAGCCGAGCGAGCAGGTGCAGCTCGCTGGTGTTCTGTCGCAGCACGACCGGATTCTTCTGACCGGGGAGAAAGACGCGCTCGGGGCTGCGCTCGATCTCGCTCTTCACGAACCGGCCCTTCTGGCGCGAGCGGCCGCGCCGCGAGGGCGGCGTGCTCTCGCCAACCGCGGCTGTGTCGCCCTCCGGCGCGATCTGCGTCACCACGGGCTCGGGGCCTGCTTTCTCCGCCCAGGCCTCCGCCACGCGGAATCCCTGGCGCGCGGCGAAGCGCTCCTCGTCCTCAAGGACCCTGCTCTTCGCCAGTCCCGCCAGCGGCACGTCGGACAGGCTGAGCCCCAGCTCCCCCAGCGCGGCCCGAGCGACGTTGAGCTGGCCCTTGCCGCCGTCCACCACCAGCAGATCGGGCAGGTTCTGCTCCTCGATCCCGCGCTTCAGGCGGCGGGTGAGCACTTGGAACATGGACGCGAAGTCGTCGCCCGCCGCCTCGCCGCGGACCTTGAACAGCCGGTACCCGCTCTTGTCGGGCTCGCCGTCGGTGAACACCACCTGCGAGCCGACCGTGAGCTCTCCCTGGAAGGTGGAGATGTCGAAGCACTCGATCCGCCGCGGCAGCCGGGGCAGCCGCAGCCGCGACTGCAAGCGGGTGAGCGCCTCGTGCTGCGACTTCTGCGTGCGCGCCTTCTCCTCGTAGCTCTGGCGCGCGTTCTCCATCGCCATCTCGAGCAACCGCACCTTCTCGCCGCGCTCCGGGACGTGGACGCGCACCCGCTCGCCCTTCTTCTCGGAGAGCCAGATCTCGCGCATCGAGGGGTCGGGAAGATCGACCGGGAGCAACAGCTCCTTGGGGATGAACGCGCCGGACTCGTAGTACTGGTCGAGGAAGCTGGAGAGCAGCTCCTCGGTGGGGAACTCCTGCCGGCTGAAGCCGAAGCTGCGCCCTCCGGTCAGGCGCCCGTTGCGGAAGAACAACAGATGGATCTCCAGCGCCGGCCCTGCCCGGTGGTAGCCGAGCACGTCCTGGTCGAGCAGGTCCCCGAGGACCGTCCGCTGCTTCTCCAGGCTGCGCTCGATGGCGTGGAGCTGATCGCGGAGCTGCGCGGCTCGCTCGTACTCGAGCTTGCCCGCGGCGTCCTTCATCCGCTCCTCGAGCTGCGAGGTCAGCTCGTCGGCCTTCCCCTCCAGAAAGAGCGCGACTTCGTCCACCGAGCGCCGGTACTCCTCCTGCGGCACGCTGTACACGCAGGGCGCGGGGCAGCGCTTGATCTGGTACTGCAGGCAGGGCCTCCGGCGGTTCGCCATCACCGAGTCGGTGCAGGTGCGGAGCTGGAAGTGCCGGTTGACGATGCTCAGCGTCTCCCGGATCGACGAGGCGCTGGCGAAGGGGCCGAAGTAGCGCGCCCCGTCCTTCTTCACCCGCCGCACCACCTCCAGGCGCGGATAGGGATGGGTGTCCGACAGCCGCAGCGAGATGAAGTTCTTGTCGTCGCGCAGCTTGACGTTGAAGCGCGGCCGGTACTTCTTGATCAGCTCGTTCTCGAGCAGGACCGCGTCCTTCTCGGACGGCGTGATCATCACCTCCACGTCGCCGAGCAGGTCCTCGAGGAACGGGATGAACGCGCGGGTGTCGCTGCTGCGCTCCTGGAAGTACTGTCCGACGCGCGCGCGGAGGTTGACCGCCTTGCCGACGTAGACGACCTCGCCGGCCTTGTCCTTCATCACATAACAGCCGGCCTGGGTCGGGAGCGTCTCGAGCTTCTGCTTCAGCTCGTCGGAGAGCATGCGCTACCTGCGCTGGCCGGGGCGTCCATTGGGCCGGCCGCGCCTCCGCTGCTCTCCGGCTGGACGCGTGGGCAGGCCCGCCGCCGCGCGCGCCTCCTGCTTGAGCACTTCGGGCCGCTTCGGCATGATCCCCAGGTCCAGGTCCTTGATCCCCTGGATCCTGTCGCGGAGGATCGCCGCGCCCTCGAAGTCCAGCTCCTCGGCCTTGGCGTGCATCTCCGCTTCCATCTGGGCGATCACCTTCGGCACGTCCTTGCGGTTCTCCGGCAGGTACCCGGCCAGCTCTTCCTTCCCGGCGAGGGCCTCGTCCACGCCGGACGCGATCCCGTGGATCGCCATGTCGAGGATCGCGCGCTTCACCGACTGCGGGGTGATGCCGTGCGCCTGGTTCCAGGCGATTTGTTTCGTTCGACGACGCGCCGTCTCCTCCAGTGCGGCCTTCATCGAGGCAGTCACCGTGTCCGCGTAGAGGATCACCCTGCCCTCCACGTTGCGCGCGGCGCGGCCGATGGTCTGGATCAAGGAGACGCTGGAGCGCAGGAAGCCTTCTTTGTCGGCGTCCAGCACCGCGACCAGCGTGACCTCCGGGATGTCCAGGCCCTCGCGCAGCAGGTTGATGCCGATCAGCGCGTCGAAGAGACCCCGCCGCAGGTCGCGCACCAGCGCCAGCCGCTCGAGCGTGTCGATGTCCGAGTGCATGTACCGCACGCGCACGCCCAGGTCGGCGAAATACTCCGTCAGGTCCTCCGCCATCCGCTTGGTGAGCGTAGTCACCAGGACCCGCTGCCCGGCGGCCGCGCGCTTGCGCACCTCCTCGAGCAGATCGTCGACCTGCTGCGCCACCGGCCGGACCTCGACCTCGGGATCCACCAGCCCGGTGGGCCGGATGATCTGCTCCACGATCACGCCTTCGCTCTTCTGCAGCTCGTACTCCGCCGGCGTCGCGGAGACGAAGATCGACTGGTTCACCAGGCGCTCGAACTCGCCGAACTGCAGCGGCCGGTTGTCCAGCGCGGAGGGCAGCCGGAACCCGTACTCGACCAGCGTCTCCTTGCGCGAGCGGTCGCCGCGGTACATGGCGCCGATCTGCGGTACCGACTGGTGCGACTCGTCGATCACCAGCAGGAAGTCCTTGGGGAAGTAGTCGAGCAAGGTCGGTGGCGGCTCGCCTGCCGCGCGCCCGCTCAGGTGCCTCGAGTAGTTCTCGATCCCGCTGCAGAAGCCCACCTGCTCGATCATCTCCAGGTCGAACATGGTGCGCTGCTCCAGGCGCTGCGCCTCCAGCAGCTTGTCCTGCGCGCGCAGCTCGACCAGGCGGTCGCGCAGCTCCTCGCGAATGGCCAGGATCGCGCTCTTGCGCCGCTCGCCGCTGGTGACGTAGTGGCTGGAGGGAAAGATGGACATCTTCTCCAGCGTCCCCAGCACCTTCCCGCGCAGCGGGTCGATCTCCTTGATGCTCTCCACCGTATCGCCGAAGAGCTCCACGCGGATGGCCCGCTCCTCCTCGTAGGCCGGGAAGATCTCGATGGTGTCGCCCTTCACCCGGAACGTGCCGCGCGAGAAGTCGAGGTCGTTGCGCTCGTACTGGATCTCGACCAGGTCGCGCAGCAGCTTGTGCCGCGGGTACTCCTCTCCGGTCTGCAGCGCGACCTTCAGCTCGTAGTAGGCCTCGGCGGTTCCCAGGCCGTAGATGCAAGAGACCGAGGCGACGATCAGCACGTCGTTGCGGGTGAGCAGCGAGTGCGTCGCCGAGTGCCGCAGCCGATCGATCTCGTCGTTGATGGTCGAGTCCTTCTCGATGTATGTGTCCGAGGCCGGGACGTACGCCTCCGGCTGGTAGTAGTCGTAGTAGCTGACGAAGAACTCGACTGCGCTCTGCGGGAACAGCTCCTTGAACTCGCCGTAGAGCTGCCCCGCCAGCGTCTTGTTGTGGGCGATCACCAGCGTGGGCCGCTGCACCTGCTCGACCACGTTCGCGATGGTGAAGGTCTTGCCCGACCCGGTCACGCCCAACAGCGTCTGGTGCTTGTCCCCGCGGCGCACGCCGGCCGTGAGCTCCGCGATGGCGCGGGGCTGGTCGCCCTGCGGCTTGTAGTCGGTGCGCAGCTTGAAGGGCATGGCCGGTCGAGTGTAACAGCCGCTCCCAAAACCTGCTCGGAGGTCACATGCGTCCGTCGATCGCCTGCCTGCTCGCGGTCCCCTTCTTCTCCTCCGCCGCCGTCCGGGCGCAGCAACAGCCGCCTGCGCCTCCCCCGAACCTTCCGGTGGTCCGCCTGATCGCCACCGGCGGGACCATCGCGATGAAGATCGATCCGGAGAAGAAGGCGCCGGTCCCGGCCATCTCGGGCGAGGATCTGGTCGCCACCGTCCCGGAGATCGCCAAGGTCGCCCGCGTCGAGGTGGAGAACCTCTCCAACGTGCCCAGCAGCTACATGGATCCGGATCGGTGGGTGCAGCTCCAGAAATCCGTGACCCAGGCCCTGGCGCGGCCCGAGGTGGCGGGCGTGATCGTCTCGCACGGGACGGACACCCTGGAGGAGACCGGCTGGTTCCTCGATCTGACGGTGGACAGTCCCAAGCCGGTGGTGCTGATCGGCGCGCAGCGCAACGCCAGCGAGCGCGATTTCGACGGCCCCCGCAACCTGCTCAATGCGGCCCGGATCTGCGTGGATGCCGGTGCACGCGGCAAAGGCGCGATGATCGCGCTCAACAACAACATCAGCGCCGCGCGGGACGCGGTGAAGACGCATACCTCCGACGTGGAGACGTTCAAGTCGGGCGATCTGGGGTTCATCGGCTACGCCGACTACGACCGCATCGTCTGGTATCGCGCGCCTCTTCGCCGGCAGCACGTCGCGCTCAAGCCGCTGGCCGAAGGCCAGCACCTGCCCAGGGTGGACGTCGTGGCGATGTACGGGGGAGCAGACGGGGCGCTGGTCCGGGCGGCGGTCGCGGCCGGCGCGAAGGGGCTCGTCATCCAGGCGCTGGGGTGGGGGAACATGAACGTCCCCATGTTCCAGGCCGTGAAGGAAGCGATCGGCAAGGGCATTCCCGTGGCGATCACCACGCGCGTCTGGACGGGACGGGTCCTGCCCAACTACGGGTTCGAGGGAGGGGGCAAGACGCTGCAGCAGGCGGGCGCGATCTTCGCCGACAATCTCTCGCCGCAGAAGGCGCGGATCCTGCTCATGCTGGCGCTGCAGACGACGGCCGCTGGACCGGAGATCCAGAAGATATTCGACCGTTAGAGCGGCCAGCGGGACAACTCGAACACTCCGACGTCACCCGCGTCCGGATCGAAGTCCTTGCCCACACGGCGCAGGCCGGCGCGCTGGGCGACGCGCTCCGACGCGACGTGCCCCACGGGGATGGTCGCCCGGATCCGGGTGACCCCCGGCTGCGCCAGGCCGTGCTCGCAGAGCGCCTGGACGGCCTCGGACGCATAGCCGCGCCGCTGGTGCCGCGGCCAGATCGAGTAGCCGATGAACAGGGTGCCGTCGCCCATCGGCGCGGTGCCGCCGGCGCCTACCGGCTCCGCAGTCTCGCGGAGCACGAACAGCCAGGGGCCCGAGTCCCGGCCTTCCTCGAAGGTCTTGAGGATGCGCGGGAGATCGGCGTCGAACAGGGGCGGAGCGTCGACCGGCTCGGGAAATCGCGCGCCGGTCAGATCCTCGAGTCTTTGGCCGTCGCGCGCGATCCAGGCGGCGATGCAGGGAGCGTCGAGCTGGACCAGTTCGAGGCGATCAGTCCGCAGCCGGTTCACAACAAGACCCGCCAGTCGGTGCCGGAAGGCCCGTCGCGCAGCTCCACGCCGCGCGCGCCCACCTCGGCGCGGATCGTGTCCGCTTTCGCAAAGTCCTTCGCCTTGCGCGCCGCCAGCCGGGCGGCGATGCGCTCCTCGACCCACCCCGGGTCGATTCCCTTCCGCGCCGCCGCGAGCTGCCGGCGGCTGCGGATCGCCTCCAGCGGCACTCGACCCGACAGACCCAGAACGGCCGAGAGATGGCGAGCGGTGTGGAGCAGGCGGGCCACCTCGTCCGGCCGGGCCTTGGCGTCGATGCGCGCGTTCAGCACCCCGTAGAGGCGCTCCAGCCGCGCCAGCGCCTCGGCGGTGTTGAAGTCGTCCTCCATCGCCTCGCGGAACGCCTGCACGTGCTCGGGCAGCGGCTCGATCGGGCCAGCCGGCGCGAACTTCTTCTGCGCAAGCCAGGCGTCTCCCTTTGCCAGCGATTCGTAGAAGTACTCCACGCGGCGGTCCGACTCGACGATGGCCGACTCGGTGAAGTTGATCGGGTGCCGGTAGTGCGTCGAGAGCAAGAAAGCCCGCAACGCCTCGCCGTCCCAGTGCGTGAGCAGGTCGCGGATGGTCTTGAAGTTGCCGATCGACTTGCTCATCTTCTCGGCGTCGATGGTGACGAAGCCGTTGTGCAGCCAGTAGCGCGCGAGGTCCTGCCCGCTGGCCGCCTCGCTCTGCGCGATCTCGTTCTCGTGGTGGGGGAAGACCAGGTCCTTGCCGCCGGCGTGCACGTCGAACGTGGTCCCCAGGTACTTCTGGCACATCGCCGAGCACTCGATGTGCCAGCCGGGCCGGCCCGGCCCCCAGGGGCTGTCCCAGGTGACGGAGGCCGGCTCACCGGGCTTCGCCGCCTTCCAGAGGGCGAAGTCGAGCGGATCGTGCTTCTGCTCGCCCGGCTCGACGCGCGCGCCGGCCCGCATGTCCTCCAGGTGCCGCTTGGACAGCTTCCCGTAGCCGGGGAACGAGCGCACCGAGAAGTACACGTCGCCCTGCGAGGCGTAGGCGTTGCCCCGCTCGATCAGCCGGGCGATCAGCGCCTGCATCTCGGGGATGTGGTCTGTGGCCTTGGGCTCCACGTCCGCGGCCATCACGTTCAGGGCCTGCATGTCGCGCCGGCACTCCTCGATGAAGTGCTCCGCGAACCGCTTGGGGTCCTGCCCGCGCTCGTGCGCGCGGCGGATGATCTTGTCGTCCACGTCGGTCCAGTTGCGTACGTAGGCCACCTCCCATCCCGCCCAGCGCAGGTAGCGGACCATCACGTCGAACGCCGTGAGCATCCGCGCGTGGCCCATGTGGGGCAGGTCGTAGACGGTGATCCCGCAGACGTACAGGCCCAGCCGCCCCGGGCGGAGCGGAACGAGGTCCTGCTTCTCGTTGGCCAGCGTGCTGAAGACGCGCAGCGGCATGGAGGGCCTTTTCAGGGGCTCGAAGCAAGTCGGGCGCGGGCACCCGCTCGTGCCCACGCCCGCCTGACTGTACCGCACAGGATCAGCAGTTGAAGATCGATTTCAGGTCGCCCTCGATGTCGTCCTCGTTGACGCCCTTGGCGAGCGACAGCTCCTTGATCAGGAGGTTGCGCGCCGTATCCAGCATCTTGCGCTCGCCGAAGCTCAGGTCCTTGTCGAACTTGAGCAGGTACAGGTCGCGAAGCACCTCGGCGATCTCGAACACGGAGCCGGTCTTGATCTTCTCCATGTACTCGCGGTACCGGCGGTTCCAGGTGGCGGAATCCACCGAGATGTCCTTCTGCTTCAGGATCGTGTAGACCTTGTTGACCGCCTTCTCATCGATGAGGGAGCGCAGCCCGACCGAGCCGACCTTGTTGATGGGGATGAGGATTTTCATCCCGTTTTCCATGATCTTGAGGACGTAGAAGGACTGCCGCTGGCCGGCGATGTCCTTGTGCTCGATCCCCATGACCTCGCCGACCCCCTGGCCCGGGTAGACGGCCTTG